>NZ_CAKMAB010000014.1:0-155207 GCF_924513355.1 Paenibacillus pseudetheri | reverse complement strand
TTCCTTCAGATTCCACCTCACGGTGGACACCCTTGCCCTTGGCTAACGGTAGGCGCTCGCCAGCCCCCGTTCGGGACTTTCACCCTAAAGATGACGCCCATGCTGGGCGTACCAAAAAAAGAAAGCATTGATCCATGATCAATGCTTTCCTCCACATTCATTCTATCAAAACCTAATTTCTAAGTTTTTTCTTTAATATATTATGCGTTTTTGTTAAGTAGGTTTTTACTTCTTCATATTCTGCACTTGCGACACCAGCAAATAATATGTCGATGATCGTAAGCATCGCAATACGCGAGCCCATAGCCCCACTGCGGATTGTTATTTCAGGTGTGGATATGCTCAGTACAATATCCGCCCGCTCCGCAAGCTCACTTTTATTGTACTTCGTAATCGCAATACATTTCGCTCTATTCTTTTGGGCAATTTCCAGTGCATCAATAATATCACTAGTTGCTCCAGAGTTAGAAATGAAAATGGCAACATCATCTTTCTCAAGTAAAGTTGCTGCCGTGAGCTGACTATGACCATCTGTATAGGCATGACACATCTTATTAATTCGCGAGAACTTCTGTTCCCCGTCCATACAAACGAGTCCCGAAGCACCTATTCCAAAGAAAACAATTCGCTTACTATGACATAGTAATTCTACAGCTCTTGTAATTTCTTTTCGATCAATAACACTAAGCGTATCCTCAATGGACTTGCAATTATTCAATGAAATATTTGATATAATTGTCGAGAGATCATCACCTGGCTGAATATCTGTATATTGAGCCTTTGAATCCTCATCACGAGAACCCAAAGATGCCGATATACTCACAATAAAATTGCGGTATCCGCTGTAACCCATCGTCTTACAGAAACGAAGGACAGATGCATCGCTTGTCTTACTCGATTGAGCCAATTCCTTAATCGACAAATGAGGGATCTCTTCCGTATTTTCTAAAATGTAATCTCCGACCAATCGTTCAACTGGTGTAAAACTCTCTCGCATCTCACGAATTTTAATTAATACGTTGTCATTTAGACTCATAATCTACCTACTCTAGATTTAATTAACACCTTTAATAATATCATAAACAATATAAACAACCTATTTCAATAACAAAATACGTTTTGGCATACCTAAAGCTAATTTTTTTTAATCTATTAAAATCATCCTACTCTTAGGTCATCTGGTGACTTTACGTTGATTATAGCGTAATAAAGTTGTAAGGTATAGTCGATAATTATATACTTTCTGATATGGTGAAACAAGGGACCACAAAGGTCCCCGAAGATTCTTTCTATTGTTCTCAGCATACGTAATACGCATGTATTATTAAATTTTACTGCCGTCTAAATATGACTCGATTTGTCAACTACATTCTTTGATGTAGCATCATTGCTTGAACCATTTAATTTGCTAGCAAGCTGCTTTAATGCAGTCAAGAACACTGGCATGGCCGCTACACTTAGTAATAATAGTGCAATGATTAATACGAATGCTACCTGTATAAGTGTCATTACGCCCGAAGGAATCAACGCGGCGCAGGTGCCTCCTAGAATAAAGGCAGCAGACAATACTACACCAACCATATAACGTGATGCCACTCAATTCTTGATCCAACATCCCCTTCAAGCTCGTTATACCGAATCATCAGGAATATGCTGTAATCAACGCCCAGGGCTGTTTTTCACTTAATACCTTCCTTTCATTTCTCGGAATGAATTTTCATTCTGAACGTAGTGACAAAGGAACCTAATGCTCCTTAGTCGGAAAATCAGCAGACTCACTGCAATCTAATGGCATTCCAAAAGCTGTCTGCAAGTTCTTCTTCGAGCTCAAGCGAATACAGTAACTCACCTTCTTCCATCATTTTAGCGAACATCTTCAAAGGGCCATATACAGTGCAGATCAATGCCATGGAAGGCAGGGGGCGTAACAATTTCTCCTCCTTACCTGATTTGGCTATATCTAGAATGAATTTTAATAAATCACCGAATATTGCTTTGCTATGTTCGTCTAAGTAATACCCATCTTCATGCAAGCCTTTCTTTTGCGATTTTTTTGCGCAAGAAATAAAGAGTCCTTTATAATGTAATAATGTACATAAAGACGGATTTGGAGGGAAACAAATGGCAAGTCATAAATGGGTATTAATCATAGACGATGAAGATGATTTAGCTCGTCTGATGAAGGCAGTGTTACATAAAGAAGGTATTGCAGACGTTGTAACTGCCGGGACCGTCGCAGAGGGATGGGACAAGTTTCAGGAGTATAATCCTGAGCTTATCTTGCTAGATATTATGCTACCAGATGGAGAAGGATATGACTTATGCAGAAAAATACGGGAAACATCAAATGCACCGATCTTATTTATGTCTGCAAAAGATGAGGAAATTAATAAGCTGTTAGGACTGGCGATAGGTGGCGATGATTATATTACTAAACCATTCAGTCCAAAAGAAGTCGCTTATCGGGTAAAGGCACAACTGAGAAGAGCTGGCTTTACAGAGGAAAAAAGGGCTCCGAAAAGTTTACAAGTTGGCCCCTTTGAGCTTAGTACCAATGAGACAGAATTAAAAAAGAATGGCGAACCCCTTGTGCTTACCGCCAAAGAAGTCGGTTTAATGAGCTGTTTCATGCATCATCCGAATCAGATCATAAGCAAAGAAACCTTGTTTGAACAGGTATGGGGTGAAGATTTTTTTGGTTCCGATAATACAGTGATGGTACATATTCGGCGCTTACGCGAAAAAATTGAGGCAGACCCTTCAAAGCCCGCCTATATCTTGACGGTGAAAGGGTTAGGTTATAAATTACATGCCAAGGGGTGAGACAAGTTGAAATGGAAATTGACACTCCGTTTTTTAAGATCGGTTATGACTATTGTTGTAATCGTCGGTATTGTAAACGCGATTTTGTTCCTTTCCCTATTCTTTATAAAGGTAAATAATAATAATTTTGGCACTGAAGAAGCATCTGCCGAAACCTTTAGCCGGACCTTTTCACAATATGTAGAACTGCATGCGGGCAAACCTGTTGTGAACGAAGAAGGTCTCAACAAACTACAAGAAATGAGCGCCTGGGTTCAATTCTTGAATAATCATGGGCAGCAAGTAGCAGCATTTTATACTCCTGGAGAATTACAAACAGCGTATTCCCCTATTGAGATTGTACAAATGTATAAATATAAAGAATTAGATGCAAGCACGACGGTTTTTATCAGCAAAGCCCAAAATTTCAGTTACTTTTTAGGGATTAAAAATCCTAAAATAGGCCGCTACGTAATGACCTATGACTACGCTAAAATTTTCAAAGATGTTAATGTTTTTCTTTCCATTTTTTTAATCATTGATGTGCTTATTGTAATCATCATTGGGTTTTTATTTGGGAAAAAGTTAACTGCACCCCTTCATACATTAATAGAGGGCATTCATCAGCTCAGGGAACGACGTTTTAAGAAAATGCCTACTCCCAAAGGCGTTTATGAAGATGTTTTTCGTAATATGAATGAACTATCTGAAAAGCTCGATCGACATGAAGAGGAACGTAAGCATCTCGACAAAATGCGTGAGGAATGGATTAGCAATGTTTCTCATGACATGAAAACACCACTTGCTTCTATTCAAGGTTATGCAGAATTTATAAACGACAGTGCCACAGATTTAACAGCCCAAGAATTACAGGAATACACATCAATTATCAAGAGTAAATCGATGTATATGAAAGATTTGTTAGATGACCTCAATTTAACGATGCGTTTGCGTAATCACCAGCTATCCCTGCAATTTGAAGAGGTGAATCTCGTTCAGTTTCTACGAGAAATGACGATTGAACTTTTAAATGACCCGACCTTTGGTGAAAGGCAGATAGAGTTTGAGGCAAATGTGGTTAAAGCCGTACATAAAGTAGATAAAAAGTTACTAAAACGAGCGCTCCTTAACTTTATCTACAACGCGCTGGTGCATAACGATGAAAATGTCGTGGTGAAGATTCGAGTGGAAACCATTAATCCGCATACCCAAATTACAATTTCTGATAATGGCCAGGGTATTCCGGCTAAAGATCTGGAACAGGTTTTCGAACGCTACTATCGGGGTACAAACACAACGAGCAAACATGGTACTGGGTTAGGAATGGCCATCGCAAGAGACATTATTTGGGCTCATGAGGGGAAACTCGATTTGACGAGCGTTGAAAATACCGGTACCACCATTACTATACTTTTATAATACAAATGCCTTACTTACTCATTAGGCATAGAAAAGGGCTGTTCTCCACTTACTTTATTGGAGACAGCCCTTCTTCAATCTATTAGTTTTTTAGTGCCTTTAGTGGAATATCCTCTAATTTCACTTCATCGTATGAGGATACTTGATCACCTTTTTTTACATACATTTTCAAGTAGGCGCCTTTACGAAGATTTTTTTGTGCATTAAATTCCAGTGGTATTGTATTACCTTTGGCATTTGTAGCCTCTAGTATATAAGAATAAGAGGTCATGACTGAACCATCGCTCAGTTTATATTCATGGGGTTCCCCATCCTCTGTGATTTGTAAGTAGTAATTTTCGGCATTGAAGCGATTGAAATCAATCTTGGCTATAGCAAAGACCCCTACAACTCCAATAACAAACAAAATACCAATAGTAATTAGAAATTTTTTCATCTCAATCATCCTTCTGTTCTATTATTTAATGTGATAATACGATTGTAAGAAGCTACGGTTAAGAAATAATACAACCCGTAAATTACGGTATAAGCAATCATCCAGAGCAACACAGGTTTTGCTAAATCTATCATCAGTAGACTAGAGAATGCTTTTAAAGCCACTACACTATGCAATAACCCTACTACAAGCGGTACAACAAAGATAACGAATACCTGTGACGCAATGGATTTTCGCATTTCTTTTGCACTGACACCCATTTTATGAAGCATATTGTACTGTGATTTATCCTCTTCTGCCTCTGTTAAAACCTTAAAATAAATGATACTGCCTGTAGCAGCCAGAAATACTAGACCAAGGAAACTTCCGATAAACAGTAGAGAACCCACACCTTCCAAACTTGTTTGGTAATCTTGTGGACCACTTGAAAATAGCGCTTCTTCAGGTAATTGATTTGCAATTTTTTGAGATAAATCTACAGAGGCATCCTCTACCCCAAGAACACGATAGCGCAGCACTTCCCCATCCTTTTGCAATACTTTATACTGGTCATCCGCGACTACCACTGTTATACCTGCTGTGCCTGCATTCAATACAGTTTGCATTTTAAAGCTTTGGAATGTGAGTGGATGGCCGTTTCCCGTTGTTATAGTTTTCCCTGTATATATAGGTGAGAACCTTTTATCATATCCAATATCTAAAATAACCGCGTGATCATCCTTTATATTTAATTTTTCTTTATGTTGTAAACTTGCTAATTGGTTGTATGTTTTTTCATCGATAACTGTATAGCTTCTTTTATCAGAACTATCGAATGTTGATGGCGAGTTTAATTCTTTCGTATGAAACGTAATGGATAGTGCTTCGATATTTTCATCGTATTTTGTATTTAATAGTACAGCACTCACTTGTTTATCCATTTCTGCATCTGTTGATTGATACATAAAGGTATTCGGATTAATCGTTTTTGCCGAGTCATTCGTATTGTAATAAAGGCCGTAGACCGCTCCACCGGCAGTTACTGTCGTAGCACTCAACACGGCAATCACAGTTAATGTACGTGCATTTCCACGGATACGATAGAGCAGTTGCGAAATGGTTATTACATGAAGGCCTTTCCACAGCCACTTTTCATTTTTCTTAATCATCGCTAACACAAAGCCAGTCACACTGTGGAACAATAAAAATGTACCCATAATAACCGTTGTTAAAATAATTAATACGGTCATTAGAAATCCGATTTTTTCCCATACCTTAGAAGTGAAAAGGTCCTGCATTGCGAGCCAATAGCCCAAGACAATGAGTAACACTCCAAGAACAGCTACTATCATTGATGGTTTAGGCGCCACTTCTCCCTTTTTGGAAGCATGAAATAAATCAATCAGCTTAAATTGATAGATCAAACGGTAGCCTTGAAACGATGTCACTAAGAAAATAACCAGAAATACGATACCAGTGTTCATCGCTGCCGCCGCTGAAAATGTAAAGGGTGCTACAACGTCATAACCCATTAAATGAATCAAAATCGTCATAAATCCTTTTGAACATAGGAACCCAAGTACAATTCCTACTACTAAAGAGAATAATCCTAATAAGAGATTTTCAAAAAAGAGCATAAAACCTATTTGACGATTACGTACCCCTAGCAACGCATACAGTGCGACTTCTTTTTTACGTTTTTTCATAAAAAATGAATTGGAATAAGCTATAAATATGAACACGAAAAAGATAAGAATGACTGCCGCTCCACTCATTAGTGAACCAAGTTTTTGGGATGAAGCCGTCTGTTCTGCTATCGTATCACTATATTTTAAGGTCACAAATGTAAAGTAAATGATGATACTAAACACCATCGATGCAATGTATAAAAAATATTGAGAGAAGTTTCGTGCTATATTTTTTCTTGCCAGACTAAATAATGTCATCTGCCTCACCCCCAATGGCCGCATGAACATCTAAGATCTCTTGGAAGAAGGCTTTGCGTGTCTGATCACGACGATAGATTTCTGTTGAAAATGAACCATCCTTGATGAAAATAATCCGGCGGCAGAAGCTTGCGGCAAAGGCATCATGGGTCACCATCATAATGGTCGAATTGTTATTTTCATTTAAAGTACTTAAGCTTTCCAATAAATCTGTTGCTGATTTGGAGTCAAGCGCACCTGTTGGTTCATCAGCCAAAATCAGTGCAGGCTCTGTCACGAGCGCTCTAGCCGCAGCGGTTCTTTGTTTTTGGCCACCAGAGATTTGGTAAGGATATTTTGCCAGTAAATCTTCAATCCCAAATACTTTAGAAATCTGAGTCACGAGGTGATTGATTTTCTTCGCTGGAATTTTAGCAATCGCCAGAGGAAGTAATATGTTCTCCTTTACAGTCAAGGAATCGAGTAAATTGTAATCTTGGAAGATGAAGCCGAGATGTTCACGTCTGAAGTCTGACAAGGCTGCTTCCTTCATATCATGAATACTCTTGTTCTTCATATAAATCTTCCCTTCAGTTGGAGAATCAATGGTTGCTAACAAATTTAGCAAGGTTGATTTTCCTGCTCCGGAAGGTCCCATAATCCCTACAAACTCACCTTCATGAATGTCAAAAGACACGTTTTCTAATGCTGTGTAAGCAGCACTTAACTTCCCGTATACTTTTTTTATGTTTTCTACTTTTAATAATGGTTCCATTCATTTCACCTCATAATTTGCTGATACTTATACTATAGGCTGCGAACCTTACAGCAAATTCATGCCAACCTTACAATAAGCTTAAATCCACAAAAAGGGGTACCCAGTAGCCATTTAAGACTACGGAGTACCCCTTTACGATTGAAAAGAATTCATTTTTTTCTGGTTGTATATAAATCAGAAGCTTCATCAAAGTAAAAGCGGCGTTTTTGTTTGCCAAATACGACTAACATCACATGGATGAACAACACGATCGTTAAAATGACAATGGTCAATCCAGCACCTAGCGTTAAGAATATAGATGCCTTATAAAATGGAGAATCCATGGATAGTTCCACGTTATTCAAAATATTCGCAATAACCGTTGTGAAGTATATCGCGTAAATCGCACCAAAACGTTTAAATAATCGCTTGTTTGTTTCCACACGACTTTCTTTACTGTCATAGCGATAGCGCATAATTTTCGTACCGATTGTCGATCCGTTCCAAATCCATGGAATCATAAAAAGTGTTACAAAAAGCGTAATTGTCGTTGCAATAAATTCACTAACCATATTCACGTTGGTCATACTTAACACAACTTTAACTACCATATTGCTGATAAATATATCAATCATAACAGCCAGCAACACAGACATCCCTCTTACTTCATCAAGAGCTAATAATCTTTCAGCTTTCTCATTAATTTTCTTTCTGGATGGGAATAACGCTAACACAGCTGGTGCAATAAAGAAACCCAGTACCCCGCCAGATGTATTCAACAATAAATCATCCACATCAAAAATGCGATAAGGGCAATTATAAATCCCGTAAATACCGGTTACCTGTGTTATCTCATAAAATAATGTTAACAAGAACGTGATGCCTAGAGCTTTCTTCCAGTGTTTCTTGTCTTGAAAAAAGTATCGCAAATAAACACCAAAAGGTAATAATAGCAAGAAATTAAAAAACGCTTGATAGAATGAGGGTTGGCTAAATAACAGTCTATAAGTTGCAGGCTGTGATAAAACGATACCGCTATTCCCAAAGGTATTCACTATAAATTGAAATGGCATAAGCGAATAATGTTGTGTACCCGGTTTTTGTAGCGAGCAAGTATTGCGTATTTCTGGCAACGGCAACAATACTAAAAATAAAGCTGCTAAAAAGTAAAAGATAAACGAAAATGAAATTAACGTGGTAGAAAGCGGCAGATAATTGTATTTTCTATAGGTATATATGAGCCATGGGATAAATAAGGCAAATGCTAAAACAACAAAAAAGATCGCTGCCACAAAGATTGGTTGAGTATATGCTGACATTTCTAGTTCACACCCCATAATTATTTAATATTCATATTAACCATAAAACTGATTCTAATTCAACTGGAGTTGGAACATTTTATCATATTTAAGGATCCTGTAATGTTGGCATCAATTTAATGTAAGGTTCGCAACTTATACTGACTTCTAGGCGCCATTATCGGATTGTTTCTGATCCCTTTTTATCACACAACTGTTTCTACACTTAAAAAGTGGCTTATTGGTATGACATCCATTTACATCATTTCCTTGATGGTAAAAATATTTTTACCATCTCTAGGAGCAATCTCATCTATCCTTGATGTTTTTTCTAATGACGCTATGTTAATTTTTATTATGTTTTTAGGTGGTTTTTTAACTGCAAAGTCAGGTTGGCTGACACATATACAAGAATTATCAAAACCAATTAGATGGATTCAATTGGCATCATTTCTTTTGTTCGTTGGTTTCTCACTATGGATTTGGAACGCTTCTCAAAGCGGAAGCAGCAATGTTGATTCAGTTACGAGCTTAGGATCTCTCCCAACCACTTTGTTCTACTTAACAACATTATTTCTACTATTAGAAAATAAAAAAACCATGAAATTCCTGACACCCATATCACGGGTGGGTCAAATGGCATTTACAAATTATGTAGCACAAAGCATTATAGGGACGGCAATCATTTCAATTATAGGTCTCGAAGTCGTTTCACCAAAAGATATTCTCTACATCGCAGTTCTGATTTATATGATTCAAATCATTTTTAGCACCATCTGGTTCAAGTTTTTTTCCATGGGACCCTTAGAAAGGCTTTGGCGCTTGATGACATATGGAACAAAACAAACTACAAAACGATAAAAACTCTCGCTAACTTGGGCAGCGATGGTAGTTGATGCTCTCATTTTTCCAATTACGCATCGTTTTCATCCACTTTTAACAGCTTCGTGGTCAATCTTATCACTCTGTTCACACCAACGGTTGAACCGTATGTTCGATGAATTTGTCTCATCGTGATATCTTTATCCTCAGTTGCAGCGTGCATCTTTACCGGAAGTTCGTCAAGAATCGAAAGATTCATAAAGAAACGCCATCCTTTCCAAAAATTCTATAGAAAGGATAACGTCCTTTTGCTTTATGGGTAGTGTAAAACCTTAGCTTGATAGCGAAGGGGTAGCGTCAGGAAAATGCGGTTATCCTGCCGCTACCCCGTATACAAGTTAAGTTACAAACAACTAATTTGAACTTAATGCATTATTGACAGTTGCGCTGTCCACGATTTGAATAAATTTTTTAACCTTATCATTCTCATCAAATTCATATAGATGGCAAAAGTCTGCTATAAATGATTTTCCTGTTGCTTTATACGTCCCACTATATTTTCCGTAGACGATAACAGTGTTATTATTAAACGCATAGATTTCATCTTTTGCAGAATAGCCATCCCATTCGGTTCCAAGGCGTTCATGTACGTTTTTCACTACTTCATCTGGACCTACATAAGTACCCGCATAAGGAAATCCAGCAGCTTCTGTCCAAGATACATTATCACTTAAATACATTTTGAAGGCATCCAATTTTCCTTCACCGGTTAATACATACGTTTCATGTAATAATTTTTGATAAATATTCATAACATTACCCCCAAGGAATTTCTTTCGTTACAACTTTTGCACTTAATTCTAATACGCCTTTATTTGCATAGCCTGGATATGCTGCTTCAAGTTTTGCCACAAAATCCGTAGAAGTTTTACTTTCTTCAGAAGCTTTAATTGCAGTTTTTAGATAATTGATAGTTGCAATAAGGGCTTGATTATCTAAGGATTTTTCTATTGAACCATGGCTTGGTACGATTATGTTAGCATTTAACCCTTGTAACACTTTCAAGTTCTCAATCCAAGCTTCCATTGCTTCTTTTGAGCTAGTATCTGCTAAGAAAACATGTATTTCGTTGAATATTTCAATGCCACCAATCAATAATTTCAATTCTCTGTTAAATAAGCTAGTTCTGTAATTATCTAAACCCACAAGTTCAAATGTTAAACCTTGAAAGTCAATAGTTTTTTCTGCAAATACTTGAGGCAATACAACATTACTTGGCGCGTTTTCTCCGAGTGCATCTTTCCAAACTTTTAATTTACCTAAGACAGAATGAACAATATGTTCAACAGTAGATTCTGTGGCATACGCAATGGCTTCTGGATACGCCGCATTAATACTTTCTAACCCAAAATAGTAGTCCGGATCTCCATGAATAATAAAAATTTTATCTAAAGATAAGTTATTTTCATTTAGGTAATCAACAATTTCTTTCGAATCGGATTGAGTAAATTTCGCATTTATTAAGATTGCATGTCCTGCTTTTTCAACTAAGGTTGCAGTCACCATAAAACTTTTTTCCTCAGAACTAAATATCGTCAATTTCACATCATTTTGATTTATTGCGATTGTTTTAAACATAGAATTTTATCTCCTTTTTGGTGAAGCTATTTAATAAGCAATGTAGTTTTATTAGTTGGAAATGAGTTATAAATACCATTCCTTCCATAAAATTATTACATTTTGATAAATGTTTTATACCTTAAATTTAAATCCTTAATAACAATCTTTAAAACGTGCTTCAATTTTATCCGACGTCATTACTCCGCCACCAATAGTAATTAATTGGTTATCCTTGTGTAGAAGTAAAGAGGGGTAGCTATTTATACCAAGTTGTTGAACTGTGTTGAAATCATTTTGAACATCTATTATAGTTTCTTGAGATTTTAGTCGCTCTAGTACTTGTTCAGGATCCAAATGATGATCAATAGCTATCTTACGATATGTTTCAGGGTCACTCAGACTTTTTCCATTATAATAAAACGCTTTTTGCATGGCAGAAGTAAATTCTAATAAACGGTTCGGTGCTAATGAACGTAAAGCTGAAAAGCCAATTGCAGCATCCTTTGAATTCATTGTAAAAGTACCTTCTGACAACAACGCCTGATATGAAGGACCAAATTCCGCACCAGTAAGTTGATTAATTCTTTTATTACCTTCTGATATATATGAGAATTTTTTTA
The DNA here is from genome assembly GCF_924513355.1 of Paenibacillus pseudetheri. NCBI lineage: Bacteria > Bacillati > Bacillota > Bacilli > Caryophanales > Paenibacillaceae > Paenibacillus > Paenibacillus pseudetheri. The sequence continues at coordinate 143,529 of NZ_CAKMAB010000014.1, read as the reverse complement.
TTGGCAGATTATCTAAAAATAATCCTCCAGATAAAACAGTTAACGGAATTTCAGGGTGATTTTTGTAAAAACCTCTAATACTTTCTGAAAATCCATAGCACCATCCACAATATGCATCCCATATATATATAAGGGTGTCTTGTTTTGTCTCCATTAAAAACGCCTACCTTTATTTTTTATTATTAAGCAGTCTCGTTGTTACTTAGAAATTCTCTGCTAACTTTTTAGCGCGTAGAATTGCATCTTCTTTAACCCTAAAAATGGAGATGCCCCCTCTCTAGTTCTTCAGCTGGACCTTCAGAGTAGAAAGCACCACGTGCTTGAATATGAAGTGCTTTTTTATCTGTAACAGGTACTGTTACTACCAGTTGTAACTATTGTAGTTACAACTGGTGTGAAAGTCAATTCTTATTAACGAAAAAATTAACTTCCTATTATTGGGCTCAATCTAAAAACCTTCAGATGTACTTCCTTGGTATGAGTGTTCAAACGCCTCCTGCGGGGAGATTTTCACGATCACTCACTTTCCTGATTCCAATTCAAGTCGAAATTTCTTTTCCCAACTCAAAAACCCCTTATAACAAAGGGGTTTTTGGGTTTAAGCGCTTTAACTTTTGGACGAAGAATCATACCATGAACTTAAATAATCAGAGAATCAAGTCCACTGCATCCTGCGAAACCCACACTTTATCTTTAATCATTACTGTCAGCACATTGAGTTTCGTTGTTTTGCCATCCAAAATGGCGATGTTTTTATCTATAGGCAGCTTGAGTACTTGGCCTGCTTTTTTCACTACCACCACCGGATTAGTCTTATCGGTCTTATCTAGGGAAATCGTAGCTCCTTTGGCCTTGAATTTATCACTGGACACGTACAGTGTATCCTGAAGCTGCGCCAGATTGAGTCCGGTCACTTCTTGAATATACTTATTCACATCCGTATTCTGGATTACGCCGCTGTTCACGAAATCGGTCGGTTTATAATTAGCCGGATGGTAGGCGAACAAACCTACTTCTTCCGATGTGTGATCATCCGTAGAGAAGGTTACGCCTATCTTATTCCCCAAGATTTTACCGATGACCGGCGAAAGGTTATCTTTCATTCCTATTCTGACTTGATCCGCTTCTTCTTTGGTTAAATCACTAAGTCCATAATTATCCGCAAGGACCTTTTTAAAATTGTTCTCATTAATACTGCCTTCAATGTAATAACTGGTATGCTTCGCTTTCTTCATTACGGAAACTAGGTCTTTGGTGGAATCATAGTTCGTCATATTGAGCCCGCCAGTAGCATGATCCGAAACGGACAAGACTGCTGTATTTCCGTCTTTTTCTGCAAAGTCAACAGCGGCTTTGAAAGCTTTATCAAACGCTAATGTCTCACTCATAATCCCCACCGGATCGTTATCATGACCATACCAGTCTATCTGACTTGCTTCGACCATCAGAATAAAACCTTTCTCGTTCTGTGACAACTTCTCTACAGCAACTTTGGTCATTTCAGCAAGGCTTGGTTGCTTTTGCGGGTTCAGGTCAAAATCAGCATCCAGTGCTTCAGAGTTGAACAGACCCCAGATTTTATTCGTTTTAGAATTCATTAAACCTGCTTTATCCGTTACATAATCATACCCATTTGATTTCAGGATTTTGGTTAAATCTTCTCCGTCCTTACGGTTAATATCTTCTTTGCCGGGTACCAAATACCCGGACCCACCCCCAAGAAGAACATCTACACCACTGTAGACCATCTGTTCTGCAATTGACTGCGCATTGTCACGCGTGTATGCATGACTTAAAAATGTAGCCGGCGTCGCATCCGTTAATTCACAAGTAAATACCGTTCCTGTACTTTTCCCTGCCATTCTCGCTGCATCCATAATCGTAAGCAGAGGTTTGTTCACGTCCTCTGGCTTAACTGCGTCCACGAACGGCATCGTGATTCGGTCGGGCAGTATGGATACCGTCTCACTCTTAACCTTATGGCCTGTGGCATAAGCCGTAGCTCCCGCAGCGGAATCTGTGGTAAGTGAATCCGTAGAATAGGTTCTCACCAGCCCGCTAAAATACTTATCCATCGTAAGCGCCTGCCCTCCCTGATACCATCTGGCCAAGTTCACATCGGATAAGCTCATCCCATCCGTAATAAACAGGATCACGTTCTTGACTGATTTGTTTGTAGGAGCATCAGTGTTATTGGCGCCACTGGCGTAGGTCGTTCCGTTACCTGCTGCAAGCAGACTGCAAACCATAACTGTACTGCAAATTCCCCCGATAACCTTTTTGCGCATTTGAATCCTCCTCTAGCAGATTTTGTTAAGTACGTTTCTAGTTTAAAGGAGGATTGTTTGCGGGACAGCACCTATTCTCTTGTCATATATTAAATTCTATGCATATTTTGTCTTGACCTGTGCTACTGATAATTGCAAAAAAAAGGGCGCCCTAGGGGCACCCCTTGCATTATTATTGTCTTATTACGAGGATATCGCGAGGCGCTCTGCCAGTGCTTTGAATTCGGGAAATTTCGGAGCTTGTAAGGTCACGGCCTACCAATATAAACGAAGATGTAACATTATTAAAGTTAAAATTATTCAAGTTCGCTACGTTTTGGCTGCCGCGGAACACACGGAACGATCCCTGAAAGTTAATTCGCGAAAATAGTACAAGCGTTACTTGAGAGCTCTCCACAACATTTCTGAGACGGAAACTCGAGAGAACGTTGTTAAACCGAAACGCTCCAAGATCACGAACCGCAACTCCTCCACGTCTGAATCGAATCCGGCGATCGGTAAAATTAGTACCCGACCAAAGCGTAAGACGTACATCACTGTTAGCCAACTAAATCAACTCCTTTTCTGAGATTGATATAGTCTATTACTAACTTCAAAGAACGGTACAAGACAAATACAGCTGTACAAATGTTTGTTTTTCAGATTTCCCTGCGGTGATATTATCTAAAATAGCAGTCGAAGTGATTCTCCAGTTATATTCGTCTAACTCCCCACCTGCATATTCATCATCAGCGCCAAGACCCAACCCAAACCCTCTTACCTATTTTGGCCGAAGGTCTGCCGTTATACTTTGAAGGTACAAATGCAGAGGTTATGCCGTTAAAAGGGACAAAAGTCACTCCAATCCGTAACGAATCATGATCTGGTATAGAGTGAAGCTATCTTTCGGAGGAGTTACCGTAGGACGAACGGACAGGATATAGCCGCCAGCCTGGTCAATGCGAGCGTGAACATCAACAGAATCCCGGTTGCGAGCAGCCATCCGGCAATCCCAGCAAACGCCTGGAATCCCATCAACAGGATACAACCGATGTCAAGGCATGCCCAAATGTCGGATGAGGCTCACCAGTTATATAATAATGCGTAGGCATTCTAGCTAAAAGTTCTGGGGTAGAACGAACACTAGTGGACTGCACCCCTAACCGCTTGAACACATTATTGTCCATATACTAATAATATGGGATGCCACTTACGCCCTTTTTGTGTTCGGCCTTCAAATCAGCTTTAGGATCAGCTAAAGAAAGAAAACACAAAAAAGAGGAATAAGCCTCTTTAGACTATTCCTCTTCTATTTTGCACTTGCTACTTGTTCAGATTATCAGATAAATACTTTACTATGCCGTCTTCAGAGTCTTGAGAATACTCCCACACCATGACACCAGCCAGTTTTTTATCTTTGATATATTTAACTTTTGCCTGCAAGGCTTCTTTATCTTCATACGTAATAAATGTATCACCATCATACAAATAGGCCGTCTTCGCTGTATCGTCAAAGTATCGTTTAAATCGATCTTGGCTCATATATTTTTCTTTTATCGTCTTGTAGCTTAAATCTACTTTGTCGATATTGATAGGTTTACCCAAGGATAATAAGGCATCCTTATTGGTATCACTTTTTACATTTTCCCATCCGTAGGAATAGGCAGGAACACCTAAAAGAAGCTTGCTCGGATCAACATTATAATCTAAATATAAATTAATAATACGATCTACGCTAGTTCTGCTCTTCTTATTCTTATCTTTAAATAAATTCGAATTATACCCTGTTGTATCTGACCAGGCTCCAGTTAAGTCATAGCTCATGACATTAATGAAATCCACATACTTTTCTACTTTTTTAACCTCAACATTTTTGAAGTACCAATCTTCATTCCCGGCAGCAAAGGTTAAATAGTAATTTTTATTTTTACGCGGCAGTCTATCCAATTTTTCACTAAGTTCCTTTATAAGACTAGTAAAGTTCTTGGTATCTTCAGGTCTGGCTTTAGTCGTATTCCAGGAATCAAAAGCTGGATATTCCCAGTCTATATCGATCCCATCTAAATCTAACTCCTTAACCATAGCGATCATATTCTCAGTAAAGTCGTACCGGTTTCCATCCAATGAAGCATCGGAGAATCCGTCCGCTTTATAGCCGCCAACCCCAAGTATGAAACTCGTTTTTTTATTATTTGCTTGTAGTTTTTTTATATTTTCTTTGATGATCTCATTTTTAGCAGGGTCCAGATCAAAATATACATTGGTTTTATCAATTTTGGCAAAGGCGAGAATAGCGATATCAATGTTTTTGTCTTTTAGATTAAGATCCTTAAAGTCTTTCCATAACGGTATGTACACGGAGGTTATTTTTTTGTCTGAATCATTGAGATTGAAATAGTAAATTCCCATGCCTATAGCCAATATAGCCAGGAAGATTTTTGTATATACACTTATTTTCATCATGTTAACTTCTTCCCCCAAATAATACATGTGTAATATATTTATTTAGATTTAAGACTTTAACCGTGATATAGCTGATTAAGAATATAATAATGACATTAAAAGTAAGATTATATATGGATTGGAGTAGAGTAGCTTGTATTTCTGCTCTTCTGGATACCAATATTTCAACTAACAAGTGAATTAAGTAGATACTAAAGCTGGCTTTGGAAACGGAGCTAATTATTTTTTTGACTTTGTAATTTAACTTTTCGCTAATGGTGGTTTCTTTTTCTTTAAAATAGATAAACGTTCCAATTGCCATAAAAAATGTCGTGAGTGAATAGTTGCCATAGAACATTTCATCTAGCACACCACTGTACAAGGAAGAAAAATAGGTCGCTAATGGCGTTACAAAAAAGGATATAATGCCTAAATTAAAGAAAAGATTTTTGGCTTTCATCGATATCGTATAGTTAAAGAGATAATATCCCAGGATAAAATATCCTAGATAACCCATGAACAAAGGGATATTGGTTATAGGAATATTGATATATTCGGAGGTCAATCTGAATACAAGATCGGAGATGAATTTATAAACCACACTTATCAAGAACCATATCAGCAGATAATATTTTAAATCCTTTTCACTACATACTTTTACAAGCTTACTAATTAATGGAACTGTTATATAGATCGCAATAATCGCGTAAAGAAACCATAAATGTATATAATTTTTATCAAAGATTAAACCGTACGAAAAATGAACGAAAAAATCATAAACGCCCATACTGCTTTTTTGAATGAAATATTGGGTGTAAACGGCATAAATGAGTGACCAGCTAACTAAGGAAATGATTAAAGGAAGTACTTTTTTAATATAAAACTGCCGATATGATTTCACTTCCACTCTAAGGATCATCGCACCACTTATCATAAAAAACACTGGCACAGCAAATCTGGATATCGAATTGAAAAAGTTGCTTATCCACCAAGAGGTTGTATTGAAATCATTTGTCCTTGTAAGCAAGTCTGCAGTGTAGTGCAGAATGATGACGGCAACGATGGACATTATTCTTAATACATCTATAAATATAATTCGTTTATCTTTCAATATATGATTCATAAATACCTCCTGATGAGTAGTTTGCTTATAGTTACAGTAGGAGACTAGCTGATACTTGAAACACCTTTTCTCTCAACGAATCCCCAGCCCTCGTCATTATCAAAGTATTTAAACGTGCCTACGATATTCATATATAGCAGCAGATTTCGATAGGTTAGTAATTCAACTTGGCTAAACAAAAACATCCGAATATAATCTTTAACTGAATAATTACTGCCATATTTTTTGCATAAATAGAGAGAAATCCCGATTTGCAGCGCATTAATAACAATAACAGACAACAAGAGAATAATAGCCTGAAATAAATTGGTACCTTGAAAGAGCGATTGTATAAGATAAAAAATGCTTGTAAAAGCTGTTAATGTACCTAGAACAAAACCATCGATAGCAAAAAAGAGACTGACGCCAACGCTAAACTTTCGTGATAATTTGGACCAATAGATTAATATGCAATCTACAAAAGCTTTTTGCCAGCGTATTCTTTGTTTATAAAAGTTACTTAAGTTTTCTGGACATTCCGTGTAACATACGGCTTCTGGCGCGTATACGAGTTTTTTATTTAAGTTATTCGCTTTAATGAACTCGTGAATTTTTAAGGTAATATCAATATCTTCCCCTACAGTACTTCTAAACCCGTTAACGTCCACCAATATACTCTTATAAAAAGCACCAAATGCGCCTGAAATAACGACAATTGAATTAAAAACGGATTGTGTTAGTTTTCTAACATAAAATCCATGGATGTAACTGATAACTTGGCTTTTTATAATACCTTTACCAGTAAATTTATCTTGGATAACTCCGTTCTCTTTTTCAGCACCCTGTACGATCTTCACAGTACCACCTAAAGCGATGATCTTATCATCTTGAAAATATTGATTTACATATTTAAGCGAGTTTATTTCCAGCATGCTATCCGCATCCAGCGTAATAACAATATCAGAATTCGCACAATCGATGCCGGCGTTGAGAGAATCTGCCTTTCCGCCGTTGAATTTATCAATTACAAATATTTTTTCATATTTCTCCGAATAATAAATTCCTTTAATAGCGCCGTATGTAAGCTTACCCTCTGCTTCTCTGTCACTTATCGATAAGTCTAAAAGCTCATTTAATTTTTGAAACGTCTGATCCTTTGAACCATCATTAATAATGATGACTTCATAGTTACTGTAATTTAAGCCCTCCATTGCATCTATGCAATTCTTAATGGTGAGCTCCTCGTTATAAGCAGGAACTAAAACGGAGATCGATTTTTCTGCACAATCGTTGTTCAATTTCTTAACTTTACTGAAAAATAAAGGGATGATTGTGTAAAGAGTTTGAAACCCAATAAAAACGAAGGTTGACAAATAAAAAACGTATTGCATCTCCTCACTCCTTTGTATCTATCTAAAGCTTATAATTCTATGAATTAAACTGCTCTCCAGGCAGTTAATCCCACACTAATTTCAATCACTTACATTGTTTGTTATTAATTCCAACTAATAATAGTAAATAAAACCAAAAATAGCAACCTTTGAAAGCGCTGTTATTGTAATTTTCTGAATAATATATAGTTTCCCACTTTATTTTTCATACATTAGTTTTCATTTTTCATCACAAAAAAAGAAGAAAACAAAATAAAGAGAGAGATAAATTAAGAAAATGATATATTTATCGTTTGATCATAATTTTAAATGAATCTTTCAAATTTCAAGTATTAAATGGGAAGATAGGAGGGAATATAGATAGGGTTCCTAGGAAATTATTTCATACTGAAAATATCTTTTTCAATTTATTCTAATTTTGGTAGACAAATACCATTTATTTGCATATAATCACTATGGTGTTATAACAATTGTTATCATTCAATGAATTTAGCCCTACGCACCTTTTTCTCTTACCTTTCATGTCGATATATGAGCTCTTTGTGAGTTTATATAAATACGTTCAACAAAGAAAGGAGTTGTAATTGAGATAAGACGTTCGGGTCTGAATGCATCATTCGTTTGCAGTGCATATTTTTTTAAAAAAAGGAGGAATAAAATGTCATTTATTCGCATTTCTCATTCACCTTGGGGAAAGTTGCTAGCTTATGGGAGTATCATGTCGATTATTTCATTGGTTGTAATGTTATTCCCGGAAAGGTCCTTTTCCCACGGCTATGTTGAAGGACCTGCTAGCCGGGCAGCCCTCTGTAAATCCGGACAAAATACAGATTGTGGCCCGATTGTTTATGAGCCCCAGAGTCTGGAGGCTCCTAAGGGGTTCCCTGCTGCCGGGCCAGCAGACGGGAAGATTGCTAGTGCTAACGGAGCTTTTCCTAAGCTTGATGAACAATCGGCTACACGCTGGTCTAAAGTCAACATATCTTCCGGGCAAAATACATTCACTTGGAAACTGACTGCCGCTCATTCAACAGCAAGCTGGAAATACTATATTACAAAACCCAACTGGAATCCTAACGCCGCTCTTACTCGGGATTCATTCGACCTGACTCCTTTCTATTCGGTGAACTATGGAGGTGTACAGCCACCCTTCTCTTACTCAGACACGTTTAACGTTCCGGAACGTAGTGGATACCACGTCATCTTGGCTGTGTGGGAAGTCGCAGATACTCCTAACGCCTTCTATAATGTCATTGATGTCAACTTTAGCGGCAGCAACCCTGTCGATACCCAGGCTCCTTCCGAGCCAGCAGCTTTGACATCAACTGCAAAAACATCCACCAGCGTTTCCTTGGCTTGGAACGCATCCACGGATAATGTCGGTGTAACAGGGTACCAAGTATTTAACGGAGCCTCCTTGGTCGCTACCGTATCCGGCACAACATTAAATTACACCGTATCTGGATTAACCGCGAATACTGCCTATACCTTTAGTGTCAAGGCAATAGACGCTGCAGGCAATGTCTCGAGCGGAAGTAATTCCGTCAGTGTTACTACCAATGCACCCGTCGGAAATGATACGCAAGCACCGACAGCCCCTGGCGGCTTGCACGTTATGGGAACCCCTACATCCTCCAGCATTCAGTTGATGTGGAACCCGTCAACGGATAATGTTGGTGTTACAGGCTACCGTATTTATAAAGGAACTACATTAGTCACCTCTCTATCCGGCTCCACAACGGATTATACGGTAACAGGACTTAGCGCCGGCACAACATATTTGTTCAGCGTGCATGCCTTCGACGCCGCAGGCAATCAATCAGTGGCCAGCACCATCAATGGCACAACCGCTACAGCGTCTACAACCCCAGCTTGGGCACCCAATACCTCTTACACAGTCGGTACGTTGGTAACCTACGATGGTTCTGTGTATGAATGTCGTCAAGCCCATACATCGATAACCGGTTGGGAGCCTGCTAATTCCCCGGCGCTATGGTTGTTGAAGTAATGTTGTAATAAAAACATCAAATAACCAAATCTTAAAAAACCACGAGATACAGTGAAACTGTACTTCGTGGTTTTTTGCTATTTCGAACATATCGTCCAATTACCTTTTCACAATTTTTGGCACTCGTACACGGCCGACAATTTTCATGATAAACTAACGTTAAATATTAACTTACCTCATTACAACTGCTGGCTGGGCTTAGTAATATTTCCATATTGAAACCGGAGGGAATACATGAAAACATTTATACTCAAATGGAACCAATTGAGCCTGGTAAAACAAATACTTATGGGGATTATAGTGGGGATTATCTTGGCTTTATCGATTCCTAATGTAACAGGGATCACCATTTTCGGTTCCTTATTTGTATTCTCATTAAAGGCGGTTGCGCCCTTATTGGTCTTGCTCCTAGTAATGACTGCCATCTCTAAACATAAAAAAGGCCATCAAACGAATATGAAATCGATTCTTGTCCTCTATGGTTTAAGTACTTTTCTGGCGGGGCTGACAGCAGTGATTGCAAGTTTTATATTTCCTGTAAGTTTGTCACTTGTAAAGGGATCCAAAGATCTGACTCCACCTGATGGGATTGTAGAAGTACTTAAGTCATTACTGTTTAATGTTGTCGACAATCCGGTAAACGCCCTGATGAATGCCAACTATATCGGTATCCTGACTTGGGCTATCCTTCTTGGCGTTGCTTTAAGAAATGCCCATGATAGTACAAAAAACTTGCTTGCTAATTTTTCAGATGCCCTATCACAAATCGTCAAATGGGTAATCAATTTGGCACCGTTAGGAATCATGGGACTTGTTTTTGATACCATTACAACAAACGGGCTTTCTTCCATGCTCGATTACGGAAAATTACTACTCGTTCTTGTTGGATGTATGCTATGTATAGCGTTTGTTGTCAATCCGTTGATCGTATACCTGAATATTCGCAAAAATCCATATCCACTTGTTTTTAGCTGCCTGAAGGAAAGTGGAATTACCGCATTCTTTACTCGAAGTTCAGCTGCAAACATTCCAATCAACATGAGATTATGTGAAAAAATGGAGCTGGATGCGGATACGTATTCGGTATCCATTCCATTAGGTGCGACGATTAATATGGCGGGCGCAGCGGTTACGATTTCTGTCTTAACTCTCGCAGCTGTTCATACGCTTGGCATTGAAGTAGATTTTGGTACGGCGCTTATTCTTAGCATTCTATCCGCTGTATCTGCTGCAGGTGCCTCAGGTGTTGCCGGCGGTTCGCTTTTACTCATTCCGTTGGCGTGCAGCATATTCGGCATTCCGAATGATATTGCGATTCAGGTCGTTGGTGTAGGTTTCATCATAGGTGTTTTGCAGGATTCTTTTGAAACAGCACTTAATTCATCCTCCGACGTACTTTTTACAGCAACAGCTGAATATGCAAAAAAACGTAAGGAAGGCAAGGAATATATTATTAAAGTCTAGAGAAAATGTTAAATAAGCAGGAGGCCTTAAGCCACTGCTTATTTGTTTCCCCTAAAATCAGATAATTAAACAAAATGGCTACTTGCAAGGTGAATAGAAATCCATTATTAGGCGTGCAATAGAATATGAGGTACCCTTATGAGACTGCCCTTGGAAGGAAAAAGACACTAGCGTGAGCTAGTGTCTTTTAACCAGGGTGCATTCGGTTAGTAATTTTGTTTTTCAAGGATTCATTGGATTCCTGCTTCTGCTGGAAGTGAATTACTTCTTGTCCCCACTGCTTTAATAACGAAATTGTAGGTTTTGGCAGAATCTATGCCGTTTAATGTATAGTTGTAGCTACTCTGACCGCTTACCGCCGGCACATACACGCTCCAATTCGTGCTGACTTTATCATTTTTCTCGTAAATCCGGTAACCTCGCACCGGCTCGGAGCTATTTGCTGGCGCTTTCCACGAAAGAACTGCACGGTTCCCGGACTGTCTTACTGCGCTTGGATTTTCAACAATGCCTGGTTTGACGTCAGTCCGTTTAATACTGTAAGCATCATAGACGGCAAGGGGTGTATCTTTAACTGCTGTGTAAGATGTAAATTTCAGCACATCGCTTGTAATGGAAACATCCACGAACATTTTCTTGTTGGGCTGATCGTTTTTTGCTGCAAAAAAAGTGTCTGCGTCTGGATTAATAGCATAGAATTTCGAAGCGGCCGAGTTGCCCATTAGATACACGGTCCCTTTGGGATTCAGTACATTTCCTTGCCCATCAGTATTGACATTCTTAATCGGAACGTTATTCAGCATTTGAAAAGATCTCATATACATATGGTCATGTCCCTCAAACACCATATCCACACCCAGCTCATCAAATACAGGAATCAGATATTTCCGGTAAAATTCTACCCGGTCGCTTTCTGCCGAAGCATTATCGCCTGAGGAATAAGCTCCCTTATGCATAGAGACGAATTTCCACTTTTTATCGGTCTTTGCCACCTGATTCCGCATCCATTCCAATTGCTTCGTGAACTGAATATCTGCTTTGTACGGATTGACCTCTCCTTCGTACTGGGAATTGATTTGCATAAACAGGGCATCGCCGTATTCGAAAGCATATACCGACCCGTCATGAGCACCCGTCCCGACATCTTTTGGAAGATTAAAATGGTTATAAAAGTTATTATTCGGATAATCCTCTATCTCATGGTTACCGATAATCGGTGCAAATGGTACATTGGCAAATTCTTTTTTCGGCACACCCAAGAACCACTGCCACAGCTGCTCCAGATCACCGTCATCCGTTAGATCCCCTGTAAGAAGAACAAACTTGGGATCTACCGTTTTCTCAATAGCTCGCTTAAAAGTATCCTGCCACAGATCGAAGTTCGATTTACTTGAGCCTTGGGTGTCGGTTACATAGAGGAAATGGAAATCCTGATTATCCGCCTTGTCCGTGGTAAAAGACCCCGGCTCGCTCCAGCCGTCCGCATCTCCGTTACCGGCCCGGTACATATACTTGGTTCCAGGATTGAGACCGCTTGCAATAACCTTGTGGCTGGCGAACTTTTTATACTTTTTGGAACTTCTGTCTCCTGATGTCATTAAGGTTTCAATAACTGTTGAGCTGCCCTCATAAGAAGTTGCCAATTGTTCCGGGAACTCGCTTCCTCCCGCATTGGAGGCCTCCACCACTTGCACTACTGTACCTCTGACGGTTTCGGCTGTATACCAGTCAAAGGCGATACTTGTCTTTGGGTCCCCATTAAAAGTCATGTTCAGCAGCGTTGGTGTTTTGTTGCCGGTATCCGGAGACTTCGTCTTAAAACTCCAGGTAATATCGTTGTCCGGTATCCGGCCGTCCGTAGTCCCCTTAACAAGCTCTTTTGGGATGGTCACCTTATAAGATTTGCCGGCAGTAAAATTAGGGTGGCTGACTTTAACCGTATCTTGACCGAGGAGTGAGGCAGAGATGTTGTTAAGAGGAACATTGTTTTCTGTGATTACAACTTGATAACCACTGTCGAGACTGATGGCTTTATTAAACTTCACTGTGATCTCTGCGTTAAGGGAAACATCTGTAGCCCCTGAAGCGGGAGTTCTGCTTACCTCAAGTGTGGGAGTGTCCCCAGGTTCGCCGCTGCTACGTGTTCCTTTAATTACTACATCTTTGATTCTACTTGAGCCTGAGCTGGACACTGTTCCGCCGCTTACGCTTTTCGTAGAGTTAACCACCCAGCGGATATAGAGTACATCTTGATTGTTTGTTCCCGCAGGCAATGCGAGGTTCGTTAATTTGCAGGAATTATTGGAACAATTAAAATTGTTCTGGGCTAGAACAAGGTTGCCGCCCGCAACATCTGTCCATTCCTGCTGATCTATACTGTATTGCACCTTAAAATCCCTAGGTCCTGTACTTGAAGAAGTTTGCTGTGAAGAGAGGAAGATACCTTCGAAGCCTTGGGTAGAAAGCGTGGCAAGCCAGTATTTAGTGCCCGTTCCTTCATGCCAGCCCTGGTTGCGTACGCTGTTCTCACTGGGCTCATAGGTGTATGCATCCGTATTTGTTCCTATATCACGAATGGATGAAGCCGTTTGATTTACCCCGCCGGTAGCCGGAAATATTCCGTTCTCGCCTTTGTCTTTAAAAATCCACTGGGCAATCGTTTCCTGAACTGCAGTTGTTTCGCTTGCAAGATCCTCCTCATTTTCCTCCCTTCCTGCTGAGACAAAACCGGTCAACTCCATAGCAAGCAACAAACCTATAACCATTAGACTGATTACCTTGGAAAATCTGTTCTTGAGATAAGATTGGTTGTTATCCATTCGACCCATCTCCCTCTTCATTAATCTCACTTATCATCGAACCGCCGTCACCGAGAAGAACGGCGGTTCTGTCTACCCTTGCATTCCTGCTACTGGAGTTCCCAGTCGGTGACTTGAAGTACAGCCGAGTCTGCGTTCTTCAGGTCTGTCTCTCCCATGTTCAGCAAATTGCTCCACTGCTTCACACGGTTCTTTCCGTTAGGCGGATCGTTATACTCATTAGTATCCACAATCTTGGTCCGTTCTTTATAGAATTTGGTCATGAAAGTCTTCTCATCCGTGCTGCTTCCTGATTTGCCCAAAAGCCCTTGAAGGGTCTCGGATCCGCCGGTAGCACCATGGTTCAGCGCAGCATCCACGAAGGAACCAATAGTTAATGCCGAGTTAAAGCCGCGTTTGCGGGCCTGCTCCACACTGTATTTAATATAGACATTGTAGAACGTTTTCCACATTGCCTCTCTCCACTCGGGATCATCTTGCAAATTGCCGATTTTTCTGCAGAAGCTCTCTTCGCTTTCATTGATTTCGAGGATGTTTCCTTTCATCGAACCCTTGACACCGATCCGGGCCAATGCGCCTTTAACCGAAGGATTACTCGCGCCTTTGGCAGCGTCATATGCTTTGAACAGTTCCGGACCGTCGGGTCCGGTATCATTTGAGCCGCCTGTAGTCGCACCGAATATTCCAATCGTATATCCGCGGTTATCATCAATATCTTCACAATATCCATAAAAATTGATCCAATTCAGATCGTCCTGCTCCGGTTTGTTGACAAGCATCATAATATTGTTCCACTGCTCACCATCCAGACCTGTGTTATCACGTAAGAATTGAAGTGTTGCAGGTGAGAAATTAGAATCAGGGTTCCCTGCCGCATAACTTTTCTGTTGAGACCCATTGGACAGATAGCCATAAGAAAAAATCATTGAAAAACTGAGCAGGATCAACAATGAAAATTTCATCTTCTTGGAAACCTTACTATTCGTTGAATTAAGCACCGGCAATCTCTCCCTTAGTTGAATAGTTTAAGCGCTTTAACTTTGGGCAGTAATGAACCTTATCCCCAACCTATCTGAGCATGACAGCCCTCCTTTTCCCAACACTTGGTAATTGAATTCAAGCTTATCTCATAACGTTTGACTTAACAGCACGTATTTTCTTGTAATTATTTATTTTTATACATATATTGCTACAACCCATAGATTAAGTCTACAATCCTCTTAGGAGGTGCTGAATGAAACCGGTATTTTATGAATCTGCTCTTTTTGACATCAGCCGCAAGAAACAGGTATACACCAGCATGCCTTCAAGACACTATCATGATGCCTATGAGATTCTGTATTTAATATCCGGGGATTTTTATTATTTTATAGGGGACAGAACCTACCAGGTAGCGGGCGGTACGTTGCTATTTATGGATATTCACGAAATGCACAAACTGGTTAATTCCGGCTGCAATATGTATGAACGGGTTACACTGCTGTTTAAAAAAGAATTCCTGCAGCATTTCTGTACCAGCGGTCAAAGTGAGGAACTGTTCGAATTGTTCAAAAGTGATCACCGCGCTTTGAAGATGACAGGGATAGATCAGTATTTCATCGAACAGCTTTTTCAGAAGATGATCCAGGAGGGGAAGAAGCAAGCCCGCGGATACGAACAGTACCAACAACTATTATTGGTGGAACTGCTCCTCTATCTTAATCGTAAATTATTTGACAGCCGTATAGATCCAATGGTGGAGTCCAATCGTACACACAAGAAAGTACTGGACATCGTTAATTATTTAAATCAACATTATATGGAACCACTTAAGCTCTGTGAGATTTCACGGAAATTCGACATAAGCTCTTCCTACCTATGCCGAACTTTTAAAGAAGCCACCGGGTTCAGCTTCATTGAATATATCAATAACATCCGCATTAAAGAAGCGCGTGATTTGCTGGTTGGCTCTTCTTTTAATGTTACTGAAATTGCGGGAATGGTTGGGTTTGATAACACCTCCCATTTTGGGCGAACCTTCAAATTAATGATGGGCATCTCGCCGCTCTGCTTCCGCAAACAATTTAAGTCTTAATACCAAAATCACTGGAATACGTCAAGACATTTCGTCCAAGCGAACAAATTGCAGGTTTCTTGCCTGCAGTTGGTTTAACACTTCTTCTAAAGCTTGCAGCATAAAATAAGGAGCATGCCGGTCCGCGCCCACAGTCTCACCGCTGTCGTGAAGTAAGACAACGGAGCCATCGGTGATTCCACCTAACAGAACAGCCTGCATCCGGGTCTGACAAATCCGGGTGTTCCAGTCGCCTGCCTTCAGCGACCATAGAACAATTCGATACTGCTTGTGCCGAAAGAAATCAAATAGATTGATTAATCCCCAGGGTGGACGGTAATGATTGGGTCTGGTTCCGACAATAGACTCTATAATATCAGCGGAGCGATCCAAATGTTCTCGCCTAACAGTACCGGGCAGCATCAGCCAGTTAGATGTATGACAATAATTATGGATGCCAATCTGATGGCCTTCCCGATCCATTCTTCTGATCAGGTCTGGATACTGCTCCGCTCGTGATCCAAGCACGAAAAAAGTAGCCTTCACTTGATGCAATTTCAATAAATCCAGCAATTTGGGCGTATATTTCGGATGTGGCCCATCATCAAAAGTGAATGCCACCTGCTTTTTTACCGTTCCTTTGCGAAAGACACCAAAGCCGCTCACTCGCGTAATCAAACTCGGAATAAACATGTAAAGAGTGGCGGTACATAGTATTCCTCCTATAAGATATGTAAGAATAATTACACCTCCATATAACAAGCTTAAGCCTTATCCAGAATAGTTCTGTCCGGGTGAGAACCGATTCTTCAGTGAGGCCCGTGAATGAATCAGTAGCATCGGGACCAGTTGTTCGGTTCGCCGACTAATTCTTTGTCTCCCTTCCGGATGCATGGCAGACAGCAGCAATCGAAGATAAATGGTGGTGATGCGTTCAAAAACACCGGACTTTATATTTTGTTGTTCAAAACCAAGACCGTGTGTTAATCCCCGATGGAGCAGTGTAATCCCCAATAAAGCCTTGACCTGCCTGAACTCGGACTGCGATTCGAAGGCTTCATTGATCTGCTGCATTGATTTACGCAGCATGCGAGCCGTTTGGAGTGCGGCACGATCCGATCCTTCTGACCGGATCAACTTCAGGATTCTTTCATTGTCGAGGTGGAGTTCTCCCACCCACTCTCCCTGTTTGATGACCGTGGCGTCTTGGCATACAATAGGCTGTCCCCGGTGCCTTTTTAGCATCACGGTACATATACCAAAGTGCGACTTATGTGATCCGCGAAAATGTGAAAGCAACGCAAAAGCTTTTTCCCACATCATCCAGACGGACTGCACAGTGGTTTTACGTATTTTGAAACCCAACTCATCCACCATCCTTAATACGGTTATAGTCTCTCATTTCATACATTGTACATAACGGAACTTTCTTTTTTCTTATCCGATTCTTACAAAAATCTTAAGACTGTTAGACTGCAACAAGGAACATAATGAACCACATTTAAATCTTTCTTGACGCCTACTTTTATTTGACGCTATTCACCGGAATTTCTCTGCGCGTATATAAAATTTTTGTGCAACTATTTTCATTAGAATCTATCAATAGATGAAGCAACTATTCCATGACTATTCTATTGGGTACTTTTTGAGTTGTCGTGGGGCATTTAAACATTATTTTATAACTTAGACCTGAAATCCCTAGTCACTACCCAAACGATGAAAACCGTTAATGCCACACCGGCGAAAAAAATGTACCCATTAAAAAACAGGTTATTTGTATATTGGTTAATCCAACCGAAACGATACACTACCGAGTCTTTATTGTTCGTAAATCCATTGAGATTTTTAAACAACGAACGAATTTTAGATGATTCTCCCATGATCATTATTCCTAAAATAAGTATGGAGGTTACGGGGAGTGTAATATTAACGAGTTTGCTTCTGCTCTTACTATTGAAATCCCTAATTAAAACACCTACATAGAATAATAAAATGATGAACAAGAATAATCCTACGGCCAATGCGATAAGACCTGGATTTCCATTCCCTGAAATACTCCCGCCAGAACTATATTTAAAAGTCATCCTGTCTACAGCTAAAATGCTAATTACATTCAATATCAAAACAATTAGTAATTTTCGCAACATAACAGCTACTCAACTCCCCAAAGATCAAAACATTATACACATGGTATTATTATACAATAATAAAGAAGTACCGTTGATGTAATTGTTGAGCATAGTTTCTTGGTGACACCGCTCATTACCGGGAATAATCCACGCTTGCTAACGCAACAAGTTAATACGACCCCGAAGAATTAAAGCTTGCTTTACCCTTAAGATAGCAGTCGAAGAACTTCAGTACGATACTATTCATCATTTTGATGACGTAGTTTTTGCCAAAATACGTGCACATGCTATCTTTTGTTCTTATATGCTCAACGCATTGCTTTGGGTCGCCCGCACAGGCATAACTGGGTGATATGCCGGAGTATTTCGCCAGTAATGCACCAAATTTACCTCAAGATAATTCGACATACCTCCATTTTATTCCATCCTTTAAACCTTTAAATAAGGGGATCACCGTTGATCCAACTTCTTCTCGTTAGTGTGTGAACTCCGCTAGCCTATACACTTATCAAGCGATATTTGACTAAATCCATATTCAATAAAAAAGCCAGCGTCTGAAGACGCTGGCCAGTAACTAGCAAGGGAAGTGACTATATCCATCAGGAACTTCATATCTCAGATGGAGTACTATAGAAAATAACGTTTACTCAATCACAAGAATTTGTGGGGAAGCTTTCGCGACCACTCTTGAAGAAGCCCAAGAACCAAATCCTGCTGAAATCATAGTCACACAGGCAAAGGCAATGATCCCCCCCCAATTCAGTACTAATGGTGCTTCAGCAATCCCATAATTAGAGAGAATACTTCCTAGTATCAAAGGCAGGAAATACACTCCTACAAAGATACCTAATACGGCTCCAATAGCAGAAATTGCTACGGTTCCAAGCGATACAGACAATCTAATCTTAGTTGAAGTCAGTCCTATAGATTTATATATGCCGTAGGTTTTGCTCTCTTTTCTAATGTTAATACGACTAATACTATAAACGATGATGATTGTAACCCCAGTGAATAACAATCCCATGATACTCATGGGTAGAATTAAAGATGCAGCAGCTTGTTTATATGTGTTATCTAATAACGTTTGTTGCTTAATTGCTGATAACGAGCCCTTATACTTCTCATTTAATTCATTTACCACATAATCAGAATCCCGGTTATCTCTGAGATTAAGAAATGCTGCGAGATCCAGATTATTGTAATCGGGATGATTCACTTTGATCACTGCCGTTGTAATTCTTGCCGAATAAGACATATTAGCTATAGACTGATAGATTCCGGTAACTGTAAGGGTATGCTTGTATCCTTCGATATAGGTCTCTACAACATCTCCTACATCTATGTTCAGTTGTTGAGATACCTTGATTCCAATCGCAATTTCATCTTTGTTTCGAGGGTTCTCTCCTCTTAATGTGGTAAACCCTGCTTCATCATAACTCCCATCCATAATATCTATCTGAAAGTACATAGGCTGGACACTTGAATGTTCAGAGTTCACATTTCTTTCTGGGGAAACAACACCATTTAAAGCACCAATCCACCCAATATTATCAATTCTTTGATCAGTTAATATTGTTTTATCAAACTCCTCACGGGAGAAGGCTGATTTATTAGTAATAGTCAATATAATGTCAGAATCATCATATCCCCATAATGGTGACGTCTGCTTAATAGAACTGATACTATTTAGTAGAACAAACCCAAGCACAAGTACTGCTGACATAATGGTGGCTAGAAGCATCATTAGAAGGGAAGCTTTCCTATTCTTCAATATATTTCTTAGTCCAATAACCACAAGGATCGGTGCTCTTCCAAAAGAAATTATATTATTTCCTCTTGCATTGAATCGTTTCGTCATTGTGATAGTGTTACTTTCAGACATGCCATAGCGAATCGCCTGCATAGGTTGTACAAGCCGCGCTTTATTGGAATACACTAGTACACACAATACGACGAGTATAAACACAAAGATTCCAACAGCAAAGGTTATAAGATTCCCTTCCAGACTGGCCATCATGACTCCCGTCTTCAGGGACGAAAGTGCACTTTCTACGATTACGCTCGATATCCATTGACTAGCTATTAATCCTGGGATAATCGCGACCATAGCAATCAATCCATATTGCGTAACATAGGTTCCAATCATTCTCCTTGAGGATAATCCTAAAGCTTTGATTACACCAATCGTTTTATAATTAGATAAGATATCATCTGAAATCGTAAATCCAATCGTGAATAAAGCGACAAGCATCATCACGATTCCTAGAAAAATCATGATAAATCCAATTACTTTATTCATAATCAGATAAAAAGCAGACATGGACTCAAAACTCATTTTTGAATCAAGAAAAGGTGTACCCATGTCTTTCTCAAACTGTTCCCAATAACTTGTGCTCTGACTATAATCATCAAATCTAAGTCCCATCATGTACTGATCTTTACCCTGCATGGCATCAAATTGTTCACTATAATCCTGATGATTCATCCATATACGGACCGTTGTAGGAAAGGGTGATCCGTAGGGCATATCCACAACGACGGCTGATACTTCTAATTCAAAATTCTTCTCGCCTGTTGTAAACTCAAGTGTATCTCCTACTGAAATATCATATAAATAGGCTATGGCGGTGGACAACCATATTGTACCTTTCTCTGGCTTTAAGCTCTCATTTCCTTGTGCAAATATAAGCTCATCCACTGCATAAGGACGTGCAGGCGTATCCATCATATATAAATATAGACTTGAAAGCCCTACAGGGGACTCTTTACCCTTATTGGTGAATCCTGATAAAGCTCTAAACGGGATCAATTCAGATGTTGTAACTCCTTCTTGTCCCTTCCACCATTGATATACCTTCTGCGGATCATGTAGCTCATCCCCTAACGTTAATATCTCATGCGAGCCATGTGTTTTATTGTGCATCTCGGTAAATAAATTATTTGTATTCAATATAACCGTAACCGATGTAGCAAGGAGTAATGTCGATAAGAGGATGAGTAAGCCAATCAGTCCATTGTGTACTTTCTTTTTTCTTAAATTAGCTAAACAAAGAGAGTAAACTGCATACATAAGCGCTCACCCCTTTCCTGAGACGCAAGAGAAAATGATCGCTTCTCTGTCTTGGAGTTGGGTATTGTCAAACTTATCAAACTCCAGCACATCCGCGATTTTTCCATCTTTTATCAAGATAAGACGGTCAGCTCTGCAAGCCGCTTTAATATCATGGGTTACCATGACCACGGACTGCCCTTTACGATTCATATCCGTTAGAATATCCAGGACCGCCACACCATGATCATAATTTAAACTTCCAGTCGGCTCATCCGCAAATATAACATCTGGAGTATTGATCAACGCTCTGGCAATCGCCGCTCTTTGTTGCTGACCACCTGAGGTCTGGGAGGGTAGGCGATGCTGCTGACCCTCGATTTCCATGGCTTTCATAAGTGAGAACGCTATGCTCTTCACCTTCTTCTTGGAGTGTCCGGCAATGTACCCAGGCAATGCGATATTCTCATATAAGGTAAGGTCAGGCACCAGATTAATACTTTGATAAATATATCCGATTCTAGTTGCCCTAAAATCTGCTAGTTGCTTCTCCTTATAGCTATCGATACGTTGTTCTTTAAAATAAACCTCGCCTACCGTAACGGAATCAAGCCCACTAAGAAGATACAGTAGTGTAGACTTACCTGAGCCTGAATTCCCCATGATAACCGTGAAGTCCCCTTCATAAACTTCTAAATCTAAATTTTTGATCGCATGAAATTGTTCGCTGCCCGTGGAATAGGTTTTGCAAAGATTCGTAGCTTGAATGATCACTTTCTTTACCAATTGTAAGCCCTCCTGAAATTATGTCATATTCTCATTGTAAAGGGCACTTATGTATAGACTCTTATCTAAATATTAATAAAATATTACAGCCACAACCTAACCTAACGGAATCAAACAATGAAATACCGTTCCTTGACCCTGTACACTTTTGAAAGAAATGGACCCATGGTGCGCTTCAATAATATGTTTACAAATCGAGAGTCCTAATCCAGACCCCTCATTTTTAGGATTAGAGTTCAACTTCCCTTTAAAATACCGATCAAAAACAAAAGGCATATCTTGTGGAATAATTCCCTTCCCTGTATCTGCTATCGTTATTTTTAATTGTCCCAGCGTAAGCTCTATATTCACACGAATAGAATCACCCGCAGATGTATGTTTCAACGCGTTGGCAATGAGATTAGAAATGACCTGTTCCAACCGATTGGCATCCACTTGAATCAACACATTAGGAATGTCCGGCGGCTCTATGAAAGTAACTCCTGTTGTACGAACATAATGCCCGATTGGTTGTAGAATCCTAAGCAACATGTCCCTACTGTACTGCTCGGTAAGCGTCACTGAGATCTGACCTAATTCTTTTAATGCATGCTGCAGCAGATCCTCTGTCAATCTCGTCATTGTATCCGTATTGTTATGCATGACCTCAACATATTCCATAATCGCTGACATATCTGTGCACACCCCCTCACGTATGGCTTCAATGTAAGCCTTTAACGTTGTCAGAGGGGTTTTTATTTCGTGAGAAATATTGGAGATGAGTTCCTTCTGTGCTTTATCTTGTTCATCTCTCCGAAGGTTAAGATACATAATTTCCATTCTCATTTGATCAAACGTCGCATAGACCTCGCCGATCTCATCCATGATTTTGTATGTGGATTTTTGCTCATAGTTCCCTTTCAGAATAGCTTCTGAGTATTCCTTTAAGTGATGAATGGGCTGGATGATATCTCTTTTGAATTTGTTCCTAAGAAGAACCATCAGCAAGCATAAGATGAGTAGCAACGAAGTGATCATTATAAATAGCAACAGGGGTATAGTGTGAGATTTCTCAACAAAGACCGTACTTGCAGGCATTGCAAATATCGCATTTCCAACTTGAACTTGGGTTACCTCATCCATCACTGGAAAAGCAATGCTATAGGTATTCTTCTCTACTCTTGCATGGTATAAATCATAATGCAGTGAAGTTTTTAGATCTATTTGTTGAATGGTGTTGTTCGGTGAAGAATTGAACATAACACGGCCATCCAGTTGCACATATATTAAGCTTACTTGGTGATCTTGAGACATGGCTTGGAGGGTGTCTTTTAACATAGGATCATCATAAAGCTTCTGATTATATTGCTCTAGATACAGCATCATCTCGCTCACTTGGAGCCGTACCTGATTAATTACATACCGAGAATCAGCCTCGCGCTCACTTCTGTAGCTGTCCCAGAGCAGACCTGCCCCACATCCGAAGATGATGAGAAGAAAAACAAGAACGACTTTAAACCATTTTCTAATCCAATCACTTAAATACATATGGTTCTCCAATCTTACTTATCATTCATCGAAGCTGAATTTATAACCAATCCCCCAGACTGTTTTAATATACAAGGGGTTTGATGGATCATCCTCCAGTTTCTCTCGTATTCTTCGAATATACACGGTTATCGTACTTTCATCTCCATATGCAGTGTAGCCCCATACAGCATCTAATAGCTGGCTTTTTGAGAATACTTGGTTTCTATGCTTAGATAAAAAGAATAACAGCTCAAGTTCTTTTGCGGACAGCGAAACTTCCTTGTTTTCCTTCGTTACTTTATAACCCTTTTTATCAATGGTGATATTTCCAATGTGTAGAATATCTTCATTGTCCGGTAGGTTCGTCGGTATACTTATCATGCTCTCAACTCTACGTAAATTAGATTTGATTCTTGCCAATAACTCGGTTAATGAGAAGGGCTTCGTCATATAATCATCTGCACCAAATCCAAGTCCGAGAACCTTATCCGTGTCGCTACCTCTTGCGCTTAAAATAAGTATAGGAGTATTGTTTCTTTCACGAATTTGGCGACAGAGTTCAATACCGTCAATGTCAGGCAACATAATATCCAGAATAATGAACTCTGGATTCAATAATTCTATTAAATGTAATGCATCTCTACCATTGTTAGCAATGATAGCCTCATATCCGTTCTTGTTTATATAATCTCTGATTATTCGAGCAATATCTTGTTCATCTTCAATAATAAGAATTTTCTTGTGTCGATTCATTAGTTATTCTCCTGAGCTCAAGTTAATTGAGTATTTGACCCTTTGTATATTCTCCATAAAAGCCTATTTTCCTTTGGAAATGCTCAATATCGGATTTAGATCCTATAAAGCAGCCGTTGAATGTAACCATTCGCAACCAATTCCCTCGACTGGCGTAATAAAGAAAAAAGTTGAACAGATGGCGATTATTTCAAAGGAAACAGCCTATCAAACAAGATTCAATACTTGTGTGATAGGCTGAACTATTTCTGATACTTTCGGTGTTTCAGGGAATATCGCGTTTTTGTCACGAATGCTTATACCGCTTAATTTCCTTGTCCGATATAGTTATCTCTCCTAGAAACTGACTACTGGGGCTATTCGTTCATGCAAAAAGATAATTTTTTTTAAGAACAAAATTAGGCGCTGCTCGTTATTTCAAGAAACAAAAGAGGAGCTGCCGCGTAGCAAGCTCCTCCACTATTGTTATCCGTTAGTCCAACTGTGCAACGAAGTAAAATGGCTAAACACCAAAAGGATAAAAATGTTGCTGAACCTCTCAATAAACCGTATAAGTTTGCCCTGTTTGAGCACCTTCGACGCTTTTTCGGAAAGCTTGTGCTACCCTGCTGGCAGGCACAGGCTCAAAGCCAGGAAAATATGGACCATACTTTTTCATTGATTCCACTAATACATTAGGGCTCACATTGTTTATACGTATCCCACGAGGCATCTCAATTGCCGCCGACTGAACGAAACCTCTAATAGCTCCACCAGCCATCGCGGATGATACCCCACCCACTATTGGATCATCCATTATAATCCCTGTTGTCAAAGTAAAGCTACCTTGATCATTTACATGATTAAGTCCAAGTAAGACAAGATTTATTTGTCCTTTTAATTTGCTTTGTATAGCAATCTCATTGTTTTCTGGAGTCAGTTCAAGAAGAGAGCCAAAGTAGGCACTCCCTGTTGTACTAATAACTGCATCCACATTGCCTACTGCCTGATACATTGTTGTAATGCTTTCAGAGGATGTAATGTCAACAGAAATATCCGCTCGATTTCGTCCTGCCGTAATAATTTCATGCCGCGATGCCAATTCACTACGAACAGCACTTCCAATTGTACCCGTTGCGCCTATTATAAGAATTCTCATTTTAAAACCCTCCCTATACAGCATGTATAGATTTTTGTGACTGCTATTATATCAAGAAGTTTGCTTCCTCGCTATAGTAGGTGCCTGATGTTCCCAATCCCTATAATCGTCCAAGGGCTTTGCCTTTCCCAAGTTACAATCTGTTCCTATATAAACGACTCCGATGTAATCTCTATCCTTACTATTTGCACCGGACTGAGGCTTAGGAGATATGGTTCAACATTTATCCATTTCATCATCCATTGACGTTCTACCCTTACAGAGTTCCAAAAAAGAATCAGCTACTTTTACACTGCCTTCGTAGTCTAAATATCCTGAATGAGCTACAAGGATTGGATATTCGTTGTTTTTCATATCTTCTCTCATATCAAAAATATAATGATTCCCACAACCATCCATACCAAAGGAAACAGCAAACTTCATGTACTCAGGAAATTCATATGCTAGATTATACTCTCTAAACTCTTTTATACTAAAAAATTGAAAATATCGATCTCCGGTTTGAAATTCTCCACCATTTGAGTATTGTATGAATTCAATATAGCTACAAGGAAGCTGCCTCTGCGGAAAAGCCCAGAGAGATGGATCGAATGTTATGTATTGATTATATTGTACCTGTCTGCTCTTCATTTCCTGAATCTCTAGCTCAGACAATTGGACATTCCACGTCTTTAGAAAATCCGTTACTTCATCATGGCCTGCTCCTTGATTTTTTTCGAACACATTTTCAAAGACATTAACCCACATTATATAGTCTCCCATGAATATCTGTTTTTTACCAAATCTCGAATCAAGTATATTCAAAACACATTACAGCTTTTCCTAAATCCTTCTCATAAAATAAATGCGCACAATCGGCTCCATACGCTTGAAAATAATAACCAGTCAATGAGCCAACATATGTAAACACTTCGCCATTCATATTTTTAGGAACATTGCTGAGATTGGTCTGTTCGAACTTGAGCATGTCTTCTACGGACTCATCCTCTTCCTTCATAAACTCCTGAGCCTTATCAGACATGAAAGCTACATCATCTAGAATACCATTTACTTCAGGAAACTCAAGTCCCCAACCACTAGACTGTTTTTCTTTAAAATCAAATAATAATGCTTCTGTTGATACTAAATCTTTTCCAAAACTGGAATAAGGATAGATCATGTTATTTTGATGAAAGTATTCCTTACGGATTTGATAATCCTTTTCATTCAATACGGGATTATATTGATTATTTACCCTACTTTGATGAATCAGTCTTTTATCACTAAATTATTAACTATATTTTTCACCACATTCTTTTTTTCTTCCAGCTTACTATCCTTCAACTCGAAGATACCTGGATCTAACATGAAATTAACTGCGGTTAGTAAAAATTCAGCAGTTTCTTGTGCATGTTCAACTTTAAAATATCCTTCTTTAGTTCCCTCAGCCAATATTCGGGACAAGTATGGAGTCATTTCATTAATTTTTTTAACGAGAAATTTTTGATGAATCCAAGCATTATTTTCATGGTGAAGAAAATCTGAAACTTTTTGGTGAAAAGGCTTTACAAATAAAATGGCATTTACCTTTTCAGCAGGCGACATATGTAAATCCTCATCAATGGTTTTAATATACTCCTCATGTTCGACCATAAAACGATCAATAAGCGCGATCATAATCTCTTCTTTAGTTTTAAAATAATAATAAAATGTTCCTTGCGCCACGCCAATTTTTTTGACGATATCACTTACTGCTGTATCTTCAAATCCTTTATTAGCAAACAGTTCTAAAGAAGCATCCATAATTTCCGCTTTTCGGACCTCAGGATTTTTGGATATTCTGGCCATTTATATCCTTCTTTCGGTTATTGTCATCATTCAAATTTAATTTTAATTATTGACTGACTCAAAGTCAATGTTGTAAGATACGTTCTACTGACTTGTAGTCAGTCATATATTAAGGAGGGTTATTATGAAATTACGTGTTATTTTGTATTTAATAGGTTTTAGCGCTTTTGTTGCCTCATTGGGACAAAACTTATACAATCCATTGCTTCTACAAGTTCAAGAAGAGCTGCATACAACGAGCTATTTGGTTACTCTATCCGTTTCTTTGTTTACTTTAGCCTTAGCAATCATGCAGATGGTTTTCGGACCCTTAGCTGATAAAAGAGGGAGAAAAGCCGTTCTCATTCCCTCCATTATTGTGTATATTGTCTCTTCTATCGGTTGTGCTTACTCGCCATCCATTGGTTTTTTGCTATTCTTTCGTGTTCTTCAGGGAATTGGTGCTGCCGCAGTTCCAGTTGTATCAGCTGCTATAATAGGCGATATATTTCGTGGAAAAGCACTTTCACAAGGCATGGCTACTTACCAATTATTATTAATGCTTGCTCCTGCGATCGGGCCATTAATTGGAGGTGTAATTGGGGAGCGATTAGGTTATGGGGCAACCTTTTTGTTTTTGGCAGCAATCAGCATTTTACTTCTAATAGCTAATCTTATCCTATTGCCTGAGACAAAACCTGAATTCTCCGGGTCGAAACATAACAGCGCTCAGAACTTTTCTTTAATCTTTAAGAATCCGATGAGTCTAACCATCTTAATCTTTGGATTTTTTCAATTTATGGTCTATTTTATTTATTTGACCTTTGTACCGCAAATATTGAGCAATACTTACTCTTTTCAACCTGCAAAGACTGGTATAATACTGCTCGCAATGTCCCTCTCTACCATTATCAGCATTAAGCTTGGGGGGTGGATGTTAAATCAATTTGGCGCTCGAAAAAGCCTAATTTACGGTTTTTCACTTCATGCATTATCCGTTATTTTGTTTGCTTTTACTGCTCAAATCTCTCTTTCATTCCTTATTATAGATGTTTGTCTCTTTGGATTTTTTATGGGCTTGACAGGCTCTATACCTACCACCCTTCTTACGGAGCTATTTCCAGAGGAGAGGGCTACGGCTATTGGAGTGTACAATTTCATCCGTTATCTTGGCATGGCGTCAGGGCCGATGATTGGTACCATGTTGTATTCCGGCGGAAGTATTATACCTCTCTTTCTAACTTGTAGTTTAGCTTTTTCTGCTGTAATTTTCTGGGGCACAAGGTTTGTGGGAAAATTTACCTATTGATAATTCCAGCTTCCTGACACTATGTTCACGAGAACTTCTAATATTGATTCATGAGAACATCCCATCAGTGGCAAGTCGAATAGCTGGCAGATAGGAAAATCGTCTTGTACTCAGACTGTGCCTTAGCAAAAGCCTCCTCCCCCCATGGATACCAATCCACGGGGTTATGGGCGTGCTTTAATAAATACGGGGATATTTCATTTATTAATTGACGAGAGAGTTAGTGTTTCATAGTTTCATATATCTGGTCCGTGTCTTACTTATGGATACGATAAAAGTTCAATAACATAGAAAAATAAACAGAACTAAGGATTCCGCCGCATCTGAAGAACCGGAAAATATCGCAGCGGCCGTTCTTCATTTATGATGCTTTTTCTGCTTTTAGTACATTAGTTACAATCTCTTGGCTGATAGAAGTTACTGCCTTTTTATCTTCTTGCTCTTCAAAGTTCCCATGTTTATCTTGCGTATAACAACCCATTATCAGGTAGCCCTGTTGACAATTAGGACAATGACCAAATTTAAATCCATATTTAACATTAGTATCGGAAGCTACATCCTCACAAAGCGCCTTTTGTTCAGTGATATACTTTGTTAATCCTTCACCGTTGTTATTTTGTATGTACTGATTGATTTCACTTACTACAGTCTCTATCATCTCATCATTTACTTCCAAAAGTTTATGTTCCTGTAAATACGCTTTATTACACGAAGAACAATGTGTCTTACCACTTGTCACCAGCAATCCAGCACTTAGACCACCTATTAATAAACCAACACATTGTATAAGAAATTTGCTGACGTTTACCCACTTATTTGGTTCAATATCTATTGCATTGCTTACATGTCCTCTTGAAAATATGCTTAAACTGCTATTATTTAATTTATAATCATAATAATTCAATAGAGTTATAGGTTGATCTGATTCTCCAAACATATAATTGCTTATGTGCTCCCCCTCAAACTTATAATTAATTTCATTCGATGAAGAGACATATGCCATTTGATATTCTCCATACATAAACCCGCTAAACGAAAGTACTATGAAAATAAGCGATATTAAGTAGTTGTTTTTATTCGGCTTTAATCCCTGTCTCACAATTTTATAAAAATACCCGAAGGTGGCTATACCACCGAGAATAATCCCTCCGATTGGAATAATGAATAACATAGAAAAGCTAAAAAAGTTAAAACCCAAGATACTCAAGATAAGCAATTGCACAATTACTGATACTACCGCTGTTATTACTCCCCAAACCCATTTCATAAATTTTCCCTCCTATTTCTGAACGAGTTATATTTTAACATCAGATGAAAATTAATCCAACGATAAAAATTACAGCATCTTTCGACAGTTTAATCTTATATTCCTGCCTTGCTGGGCCAAAATGCAATAACCTTGCATTGGCCCAAGTCTTTAATTGCAACACAAGTACCTCCATCAACGGAATTTTCGCCCATATTCAAAGAGTCAATACCGGCACCAATAATCTGTTGATTCACACGAACATCCCACCAATGACAGGTACGTGTGGGTCAACAACTAGCTATACCCAATAGATATACTCTACAATAAAAAGAAAAACCCATGTCCATTTGGACATGAGCTTCTCCAGACCATATTGCGGGCCCCACGTGACTTCAGAGTAAAAAATCGTTATGATGTATTCATCGTTTTTTTGTTTATTGATCACATATTTACTGGCTGTTTAACTCCCCTGCCTCCTCATGATGAATAAGACATGCTGCTAGCAACCCAATGCACAGAATACATGCCAATAGAAGAAACGTAGTTAAATAACTTGCATTATTCATCAGCTGAAGCGAGATAATCGGACCGAAGCTTGTGCCTGTAAATAATACAAAAGTGTATACGGATACAGCTATCCCGCGCATCTTGCCGCCTACTTGCCCAACAAGCGAAACAAGTGAAGGAACGGCTAGTGCGATCCCACCCACAAAAAGGATGCTCATTACAATAAGAAGTGGCAAATTAGAAATCATCCCCATAGACGCCAAACCAATGATCGCTAGCAACAATCCACCGCGAAGCGTTATACCTACCCCGACATGCTTGGATATTCTTCCCGCAAATGGAGAAACGAGCATGCCTAATATACCGATAAAACGGACAGATAGAATTTCTTGCTTGCTTAACTCATATGGAGCTGAGCTTAGATAGTTACCCAGCACTGTATACATACTTACAAAAGACATAAGCAGAACGAATGCCACCAGATAACATAACACCAATTGTTTTTGAACAAACACTTTGCCAATTTGCTTAATAGGCTCCCAGATATTAGCGTGTGCCTGCTGGATACCCCCTTTGGGAAGGAAGAAGAACACTAATGTGGCGGTCACCGCATAAACAACGGCAAGAATATAAAAAGCAGCGTTCCAGCCATAATGCTCACTGAGCATACTACTAACCACTTGACCAACAATACCTGCAATCAGAAATCCTGTACAAACGGGCAATCAAATAAGCAATCGTTGACTTTCCTGATCCTGACGAACCAACCAAAGCCGTAGTTTGGTTACATGGAAGCCTCAATTGGAAGTTTTGTAGAATGGGATGTCCTTCTTCATATGCAAACTCAACATCATCAAATACAATTTGTCCTTTTACTGGCGGTAGAACAATCGCTCCTTCCTTATCGTAAACCTCTGGAACGGTTGCTAAGACTTCTTGAATGCGCTCGAATGCTGCTGCCGATTGCTGTACTTTGGTAATCATTCTGCTAAAGGAGCGGATGGGCGCTTGCAACAAACGCAAGTAAGCTAAGTAAGCTACGATATCACCAACGGACATGTTCCCCTGCATAGCCTGCCACGCTCCGAACAGGAGCACCGACGTCATACCTACATAATTCAGCCAATCGATAATTGGCGAGAAAGTCGCCGTCAACAGTGAAGCAGAGACTGTGGCGATCCGATGCTGTTCGCTCAAAGCCTCGAACTGCTTACCTTCCGCATCTTCACTTGCAAAAGATTTGATCATTCGTATGCCTGACAACGTATCTTGAAGTGAGTTGTTTAACTGAGCTGATATGTGACGTACCGCTCTGTAGGCACTCTTAATGCGTTGACTGAAATATCGTGATGTTACAAATAAGAAAGGCAAGGTAGTAAGTGTAATTAATGCAAGTTGCCAGTCCGTATATAATAAGTACCCCACGATCGCAGCGAAGGTTATGACATCCGCTATGATGGACAGGCTATCGGCTGAAGCCAGTTCCTGTAGTTGATTCACATCACTCGTTAACCTTGCCATCAGATCCCCGGTCCGATTACGGTCAAAAAATTTCAAATCCAAACTTAATGTGTGTTTGTGCAATTTGTTTCGCAACTGGAGAATTGCTTTCTGACTAACAATTGTCATGACATAACTGCTACTGAATTTAAATATCCCCAGCAGTAATGAAGCTAGCAGGATAAGACCTCCCGTTTCTAGTAGCGCGTAATACCTTTTTTCAGGGATGATCTGGTCTATGATCTCTTTCGTTAACTGAGGGATCATAAATTCAAGAATGGAAATGGCTATCACTGTGACGGCACCAAGCATAAGCAAGACCCATTGTGTCCTTGTGTGCAAGAACATCTCCTTAAACATGATGCGCAGCGATATAAAATGCAGTTCACGACTCTGCTGCTGGTCCCCGGAATGCTGAGTTTGTTTCATTTTGCATCACATACCTTCATGTTGTAATATCCATCACGGTTATCAAATCAGATTATATCCATCTCTGATTTCATGTAATTAGATCATCTAACTATATGACCAAAAAAATTATCTACCCGATCCAAGTCGTTTTTCTAAGCTTGCATTTAGTTTAACCAACACTTTTTGGAACACCGCTTGCTCCTCTTTATTTAATTCATCAACAAGGGATGCGCATGTAGACCAGAACGTAGGCAATATTTGATTTACAAGCGTACTGCCTTCAGCGCTAATACGAACGTGAGTCATGCGGCCATCCTTCGCATACGGTTCACGAACAATCAGATTTTTTTTCTCCAGCCATATTAACAAGGCCGTTACGGACGATCGACGAATCCCCAATCGGTCTGCTATGGATGAAGGTGTAACCAACTCCTGATCTGCGTGAAGGGATAATAGGAGTAATAGATCCAGCTTGCTCTCCGTGATGTCAAAAGCAGCTAAATCAATATCCACCATATCTAAAATGTTATCTCCCGTCCAGAGCATAATCAGTCCCAGATGCGCAGAATTTAAATTGGTATCGGATGAGGCTGTACGCTCCATCAACTTTAAATAAGGCGATGTTCCAAGTCTCGGTAATTGTTGCTCGGTCGTATATTCCTTGGCAGGTTTTCTTTTCAATTTGTATACCTCCTTACTCCTATAGTTAGATTATCTAATTACATTGAATATAACTGATTTCTTTTATTTTTGCAAACCATATTAAGAAACAAAGGTAACCCTAGAGGCAGAGTTACCTAACATCATGTATTCGAGATATGCATAGAACTCCGAAAAACTAATTTATGAATAATCTGGATCGGATTCTTCAAGGTCGAAACAAGTCTTGGCATAATTACTAGCTCTTTCGTATAACCCGGGACATTCATACTCTTGTTTCTCCAGAATCCCTCCGATCCTCCACTTCACCTGCGCATATACTCAAGCACTGAGTTTACGATGGAGCTCTGATAATAAACTATTGAAGTCCTTCATATAAAGGAAATTGAGACGTAATTTCACGCACACTTCCTAATATCTGATCTTTAACCGCCCGACTCTTGGGATTTTTAAAGGCAAGTCCAATAAGCTGAGCAATTTCTTTCATTTCCTTATATCCAAATCCTCTTGATGTCATAGCAGGGGTTCCGAAACGAATGCCGCTCGTTACTAATGGGCTTGCCGTATCATGAGGAATAGCGTTTTTATTAGCAGTAATCCCCACTTCATCGAGTATTATTTCAGCTTCTTTGCCCGTAAGTCCAATCGTGCGCAAATCAACCAAAACAATATGATTATCTGTACCTCCCGATACAACGGTTAACCCTTCATTCATTAATGTTTCCGCCAATACGTTAGCATTTTCAAGAGTTTTTTCCATATACGTTTTGAAGTCCGGTTGCAATGCCTCGCCTAGTGCAACCGCTTTTGCTGCGATGACATGCATAAGCGGGCCGCCCTGTGACCCAGGGAATATCGCTTTATCAATGGCTTGCGCCCATGGTTTACGGCACATGATGACACCGCCTCTTGGTCCTCGCAATGTTTTATGCGTTGTCGTCGTAACAAAGTGCGCGTGTGGTACTGGGTTAGGGTGCAAGCCTGCCGCAACAATTCCTGCAATATGTGCCATATCCACAAAAAAGAGGGCCCCAACTTCGGCTGCAATTTGGGCGAACAACTCAAATTCGATCGTTCGTGGATAGGCGCTGGCGCCAGCAACGATCATACGTGGAAGATGCTTATGAGCGAGTTTTCGTACTTGGTCAAAGTCAATGCGCCCTGTTTGTTCATCGACTCCATAAGGAACAAAATTGTAAAGTCTTCCGGAAAAATTCACCGGACTCCCGTGTGTAAGATGACCACCATGGGATAAATTCATGCCCAAAATTGTGTCACCAGGCTTAACTGAAGCAAAATAAACCGCCATATTCGCCTGTGCGCCGGAGTGAGGCTGCACATTGGCATGTTCAGCACCAAAAAGCTCTTTGATACGGTGAATGGCAAGCTCCTCGATCATATCGACATACTCACATCCGCCATAATATCTTCTCCCCGAGTATCCTTCAGCGTATTTATTCGTTAGTACCGTCCCTGTAGCCTCCATGACCGCCCGACTTACAAAATTCTCCGATGCAATCAGTTCTATTTTATCCCGCTGCCGTGAAAGTTCTTGCCGAATAGCGTTGGCCACTGCTCTGTCTTGTTGTTCTAAATATTTCATGAACATCTTCCTTTCTGTCTGCATATTTCGTTTTGAATTATTCTCGATCCCATCATCCCTTGGTTAGGTACAAAATCCGTTTGTCTAATTCCGTCGTGTTGCAAGTACAACTATTGTCATGATAGTATATCAATCAATGGATTGTTATTAAATATCCATATATTAATATTTAAGGCAATCCATAATTCCAATAAAACACTGGAAGTGAATGAATGCTAAAAGTAAATCGAGATGACGAACGTCCCATCTGGCAGCAACTGCTGGACCAAGCGATCCATAATATCACAACCGGAAATTGGCCGCCAGGCGAATTGCTGCTCCCATCCCGCGAACTTGCTCTATTGATTGGTGTTTCCCGTTCAACCATACAGATTGTTTACGAGGAGTTATTCAGCCGCGGGTACACCGTAACCTCACGTCGCGGCGGAACAAGAGTTAGTGAATGGACATATGCGACTCGTCCTTCAGAAGATGCTGCGCCCCAAGGACCCATTCCACCCGAATTGCCTTTATTAAACGCTGCAGTCGGCCATTTGCACAGTTGGTTCGGAGACAAAGAAAATCGAAAAGTAGAGATCGATTTCAGCCCCCATGAGCCTTATTTGGACGAACATTTTCAAAAGAATTGGAGACAATCATTTTTACATGCTTCCACAGAAACAGACCTGGACAGTTGGGCTTACGGCGACGCCTATGGATTCCTGCCACTACGAGAACAGATTCAACGTTATTTGTCACTAGAGCGGGGCGTTCATGTGGATATCGATCAAATCATATTAACCTCAGGCGCACAACATAGCATCGATTTGATCGCCCAAGCTCTTTTACATGAAGGAGAAACGGTTTCGGTTGAAGATCCTGGCTTCCCTGCTGCTTGGATGGCGATGAAGTACCGGCGTATGCAAGTTGTCTCTGTTCCGGTCGACGAGTACGGGCTATGCGTAGACCGCATTCATCCCGGGTCCAAACTTGTGTTTGTTACGCCATCGCACCAGTGTGCGGTTGGGGTTATTATGTCAGAACCTCGCAGGCAACAATTGTTACACATGGCTGCTCGGCAGCGGTTTTGGATTGTTGAGGATGATTATGACAGCGAATTTCGATATCGCGGTGACCCACTTCCAACCTTGTTCAGTCAGCAACCTCAGAATACGTTGTATATGATGAGTTTTTCCAAAATGGTTGCTCCTGGTATTCGGATATCAGCAATCATTGGTCCCAAAGAAGCCATTCGTCAGCTTGCCCAAGTCCATGAATTAACCTATCGTCATCTTCCGATTATGGAGCAATTAACGCTTACTCATTTTATCGAACATGGTCATTTCATGCGCCATATGAGACGAGTTCGAAATGTATATCGGCGCAGACATGAAGCCATGACGAAGGCCATCATCACAACAGGTCTGAGTGAACACTTCACACTAAGCGGCGTAGAAACGGGGTTACATATGCTTCTTGAGGCTGATAGATCGTTTGACGAAGAAGCCGTGACGAACTTAGCGCTCGAAAAAGGAATCCGTGTTTATCCGCTTAGCACGTATTGTTTGGAAAGCGATAGAAAAGGATGGGTATTGGGTTTTGCTAAAGTAGATGAAGCAGCCATTGAAGAAGGCATTCAGCGTCTGGCGGAGATGCTTTTATAGTACAAGCATCCCCGCCAGAGTTTGCTCTTTATTGCAGCTCAATTCGTGCTCCCATCCAGTTACTGGCCGCGGTCCTGCATCCGTTCATGCTCCCGCAGACTAGATATTTCAATCCCTTTCATAGGGGTTCCTAGATTTTGGGATACTCCTGCAATTAACGCGTAATCTTCATAATGTGTTGTGGCCTCAACAATTGCACGTGCAAACTTCTCGGGGCTGTCCGACTTGAAAATGCCTGATCCTACAAAGACGCCTTCTGCGCCCAGATGCATCATCAGAGCTGCGTCGGCTGGCGTAGCCACTCCGCCTCCCTCCTATTGTTTTTGTTCGGCTTGTTGTACTCCACTCGGCTTGTATTGCTCTTTATGAAAGTTCCCATGAATCAATAGATGTGCTGCCAATCCCGCGACAAGTCCCCAAAATGCGCCGCCGACGCCAAGCAAGGTCACATTCGCGGCTGTTGCTAAAAACGTAATCAATGCGGTCTCACGTCCCTTGGGATCCGTTAAAGCGCCCGCAAGACTACCGCCAATTGTGCCAAGCAATGCCAATCCCGCTAACGTTGCGATGAAGGTAGCAGGAAGAATCAAAAACAGAGCTGCCAACGTCACGCCAAAAATGCCAACAACTATGTAGAAAATGCCACAGGCAATACCTGCAATATAACGTTTTGTCGAATCCTCATGCGCGTCTTTCCCTGTACAAATCGCTGCTGTAATGGCTGCTACATTAAAAGCGTGCGAGCCGAATGGTGCTGCAAGGAGCGAACCCAAACCCGTTATGGTCAAAATCGGATTCGCGCTCGTCTTGAACCCGTCATTCCGCAATACTAGTATTCCAGGCATGTATTGTCCCGTCAAAGTAATAATAAACAGCGGCAATGCAACGCCCAATAAAGCATGTAACGAAAACTCCGGAACGACAAATACCGGTGATGCGATTGACAATTGGATCGTACTGAAATCTGCTTTCCCCATATAAATCAAATAAATCAGTCCGATTGCCAGTATGCCAACAATCGCATAGCGTGATGTAAACCGTCTTAGCACGATATAAGCGGTAAACAGTACAACGACAAGCAATGGGTCAACTTTTGCTCCTTCAAAGGCTGAAATGCCAAACTGCAATAAAATGCCTGCTAACAACCCGGAAGCGATGCCTGGAGGAATAAGCCGGACGAAACGTTCAAACATGCCCGATAATCCTAAAACAATAAATCCTATTGCAGAGATCATGTAAGCACCAATTGCTTCGGGATAAGGGGTTACCGCTAATGCCGAAACGAGAAAAGCTACGCCTGGTGTTGACCAAGCCGTAATAATCGGTTCCCGATATCGATAACTTAACCATATCCCGGTTACACCCACTCCAATAGAGATTGACCAAATCCATGAAGCGGTTATTTCGGGACTTAAACCTGCAACTTTTGCTGCCTGAAACACGAGAATAAAGGTACCCCCGTAGTTGACAATGACAGATATTAAAGCTGCAATGGTCGGCGATATCAAATCGCGTCCACGCAGCGAATGGGATGTTGTGTTCATAAACGTTCTCCTGCCTCTCTCCTAATCATCCTGGCGTGCGTTCTCGTTCCAGTAATAGCTGTCCGGTAAGTAACGTTGGCCGAATACACTTGTCCCTACGCGGATGATGGTGGCTCCTTCTTCGATGGCCACCTTGAAATCACCAGACATGCCCATCGAAAGGATATCCATTTCTACACGTGGAAACTTCTTCTCCCTAATTTTTGTTTGAATAGATTTTAATAATCGGAAGCAGTGCCGAGTCTCTTCGTTTGTAGCATTCAGTTTTCCAATCGTCATTAAGCCTTTCACGTTTAACGTTTCGAACTGGGACAATTGTTCCACCAATTCCAGTGCCGTTTCCGGAGGAGCACCAAATTTACTTTCTTCGTAGGACGTGTTGATTTGTACCAGAATATCCATAGTCTTGTTCTCTTTGACGAGCTGATGGTGCAGGGTCTGCCCCAATTTCAAGCGGTCCACAGAATGAATGAGCGTAACATATTTGACAACGTCCTTCACTTTATTCGTTTGTAGATGTCCGATAAAATGCCATTCGACCTGACTATACTGCTGCATAAGTGGAAATTTATCCCGAAGTTCTTGCGCTTTGTTTTCCCCAAATAGAGTCTCACCCGCTTGTATAGCCATTTGCAATTTTTCCAGCGGTACGGTTTTGGTCGCCAACAACAATTGCACATCCTCTATCTTGCGCCCCGAGGCTTGGCAAGCCAATTCCATCTGCTGCTTCACGGTTTTGAGATTCTCTTTAACTAGATGGCCCATGACTTCTACCCTCTTTCTGTTCCACGTTTATAAATGAAGTACGCTGATCATAATTATCTCTTTCTCCGCTGCACGTCTGGCCACTTCGATCCCGATACGACCAAGCCCGAGCACAACGAGTATCTTGTTTCGTAATTCGACGCCAAGGAATAATTTACGATCCTATCGCCCAGTAACGGTTTTTGCATAGGCTAGCGGAATATGCCGGGCCAATGCATGCCATCATCATCGCAAGGGCATGCTCGCACATCGTGACCGTATTGCCTTCGGTTGCATTGCCATGATAATCCCCCGGCTCGTTGCAACATTCAAATCAAATCAATGGGATCCGATACCAAAACTTTAAACATCGACCTTCCTCCTTCTTTATGTGAAGTTAGTGATTGATTTAGCCTGTACAACATTGCATCGATGAAGAACACCATGCTAGTATATCAATTGATGGATTGGTTACATATATCCAAAAACGATGTATTTGAACAATCCAAAAAAAACGCTAATTTCATTCCAATATATAAAAGGGGGAACTAATTTGATGAAATTAAATCGCGCCGACAAAATGTCCATTTGGCAGCAATTGCTCGATCAAGCCATCGATCATATTACGAATGGCGTTTGAAAGCCAGGTGAACTCCTGACGCCTTCTTGGGAACTCGCTCAGCAGCTAGGAGTGTCACGTTCCACCGTACAAATTGTGTATGAAGAACTGCTAGCCCGTGGTTATACAGTAACATCACGCCGCGGTGGAACACGCGTCAATAATTGGAATCAGTTCACGGGTAAACGGAAAGAAGATACTACCCCACTTGTTCTACAGATCCCTGAACTACCATTACTGGTTGATCAGTCACAACAGTGGTTTAGAAGTAAGGATAACCGGGAATCGGCCATCGATTTTAGTCCCTATCAGCCTTATGTGGATACGCAGTTTCAAGAAACATGGCGCAAATCATATTTGAATGCCTCTTCAGAACTAAACGTATCCTCTTGGTCATACGGTGATGCGTATGGTTTCGAGCCTTTACGGAGGCAGATCCAACGTTATTTATCGCTAGAACGCGGAATTCACGTTCAAACGAATCAAATCTTGTTGACATCCGGAGCCCAGCATAGTATTGATCTCATCGCACAAACGCTTTTGACCAAAGGAGATATCGTGACGGTCGAAGATCCCGGCTATCCCGTCGCTTGGATGACGATGAAATACCGACAAATGAAGATTGCTCCTGTTCCTGTTGATGAGTACGGCCTTGTCGTAAAGAAAGTACCGTCAAAAGCAAAACTAATTCTCGTTACCCCCGCTCACCAATGCGCCGTAGGTGTGATGTTATCGGAACCACGCAGGCAACAGCTTTTGCATAAAGCCGCGCAGCAACGTGCATGGATTATCGAAGATGATTACGACAGTGAATTTCGATACCGCGGAGATCCAATGCCTACTTTATTTAGCCAACTTCCACAAAATTGTTTCTATTTAATGAGTTTCTCGAAATTGACTGCGCCAGGCATTTGAAAGGATGATATTTCCCCTAAGGATCAATGAAAAGGAGTGATCAAACAAAAGCTCCTATCTAACATTACGCCGTAGGAATATATTAATCATTGATTCACGCGAACATCCCATCAATGACAGGTACGTGTGGGTCAATAACGTTAATTCTTATAATCTATTTTACCAGCCTTTATTTTTTCAGTATTTTCCCCAGAATCTGTTCCGTACATAATTGTTATATCCATATCTTTAGTTGCATTATATATGTCTGGATATAGTTCTTTAGTTTTTAATAAGTTTTTTGGAGTTCTATGATATTTATCTTCTGGTAATTCTGGATTCTTAGCATGAATAACAACCCAGTTTTTAACACCTATAGGATAGATTCCATCACTCTCATTATCTAACTTATTATAATTTAGTATTGCTTTTCTCTTGTTATCGGATAGTCTGTATTCAGTGGGAATTTGCTTATCTAAATAATCAACAAAGTCTTTAATGCTGAATTGCCCTTTACCACTTCCAATTCCAAAATATTCAATGAGAGCGTTATATTCTGCATTCCCGGTAATAGAAAAACGGTATCCTTTTTGAATCGGAACACATAGAACATTGCCACTTGCTCTTTTGATGAATGTTAGCTTCCACCCGCCTGAATCTCTAGTATCAAATATTGCATCTGATATAACATTATTGTATTTATGTTCGAAAGTTCCTATCTCCACATTAAGCTGACGCATAGAACTATAAAATGTTTTTAATCCATCTACCATGCCGCTATAAGAGTACCCCATATTTTCTACCTCCAATCCGTAGTTTTACTATTTTCTGGCGATCTGGCTTTTCAAAAAGTTAATGTACCCTTCAAACACCACTCCGTAACCAGCAACACACAGCAAGTTCACCGGGTTATGTGCGTGTTGCATCATATATGGTGACTTTTCCTTGGCTAATCTATTGGGGACTTTTTGAGTTGTCATGAGGCATCATCTCTTTTCTCATGGATTTAGTGTTAGTTTATCCAAAATGGGTGGGTAATGTCGCAAGGAATGAAAAAAGGTAACTCCAAAAATCAGAGTTACCCTAACAAATGAGTCTTTAACTTTAGAGAAAGGTCTAGGAATTCCTCTCTCTATTTAAAGTTTTATATTATACAGGATTCATTTACATTGTTACAATTAGTGTTTTGGGCATAGATCAAGATAAATGACAATTTTATTTTTAGCTACTAACTAAACTCTAGGGGTAGCATTATTTATAAAACCAATTTCAAAGCCCTTTCTTTCGTCTACACTAAACTTCTTAACAATATATTTTTCTAATTGAGACTCCATTGACTCAGGAAGGTCATTATCTACTACAATCACTTGGAAATCATAGTTTTCAACCAACTCATCACTTAAAGAACTCAAATAACTATAAATATTTTTATACTTTTTAGGATCGTTAATACCTTCTAATGTATCTTCTGATTGATTAGTATTCTCCAAATACTTAGCTTTAGTTTTTCCAATATATTTACCTACAGTATCAATCATAAGTAGACTAGGAAAATTAGTATCTGTATCCAAACTGTTCCTCAACAAGCTAAACAAATAGCCTATAGATACTAAGGTTCTCAAACCACCAGAAGTTAGTTTTGAGTAGTCTCTATCTCTAACGACTGGCAAGAATGTTTTATCACTAATTTTTATTCCATACGGGTTGCGTATTGGTATAAAAGTTAGGAATTCATTTAACCAATCCGCAATACTTTCCAAAACACCATCGACAGATGGTGCCCCCTCAACAAGGGTTATCATTCTGCTGTTCGATTGTGAAATCTGTTCGGTTAATACATCCGTTCTTTTAGTTAATTCATTCAGCTGATTTCGAAGTTTAAGCAAATAATCAGTACGTTTAATTTCCTCGTTTATCTCACCTCTCCTTGTGTTAAGCAAATCTCGTTGAGACATAAATGGTGAAACAAATTCACGCGTTTTTAAATCTAACATATCCTTTGCTTTTTTAATTTCAGCACTAAGTGAAGTTGTTTCTTCAATTATATCCAAGATACTCCCCCTATCTCTATCGATCAATAGGGAAATTTCTTTGAAACGATTTTTCAAACTCTTTACTTCCAATTCTATGGAACTAGAATCATACTGACTAAATAGTTCATTGAATTTAGATGCCTGCAGTTCATTGTCACAAACAGGACAATTAACATGATGACCTTCATGATTTGGGAGCTTCTTTATCACCTCAACAGAAGCCAATAATTTATCTATGTCTTGTTGATAATCCCTCTTTAAACGTAAATTCTGATCAAGTTGTGTTTCTTTATACATTTTATTTAATGTTAGACTATCGAGATGACTCTGTTTAGTAACAATAATCTCTCTAAGTTCATTATCATGATCCGAATTTGATTTCATATTATTTGTTAGCTGTAGTATTTCATTATCGAGTACTTTCAATTCCTCGGTTAATTTCTGTGATTTCCCCTCTAAGGATTCAGTAGTTTCAAGACGAGCTTCTCTCAGGAAAGATGATACAATAGTGAATTGTTGGATAATTCCATTTTTAATTCTAGTCTTTTCTGCAATATCCTCTTGTAATTCAGTAATTTGACTATCCAATAGATTATGCAAAAATTTAAAAGTCTCTTTATTTTTCACGAAAACAACAGGGTTTTTTTGGTCTAATATATCTTTATTCCCCACATCATCTTGATCTAAAAAACAAAATTTAAAAATGTCACGAAAACTTAATGAAGACATTTTCGAATCTGCTTTGGAAGGAGCTTGTTTAAGTTTCACTAATGAGATGTTCAAAGCTTCTAACATAAAATCTGAAAAGTAACCCTCTGGACCTTCCTTTACAAAACTTGAGCCATATTCTTTTGGGAAAACACTTTCCATTTTATCAATAGTTGAATGGTAAACCTCTATATGAGACTTTGGATTGAAAATATCCCTTTTAATTGTAAATATATCATTATTTAATTCCAGTTCCAACAATCCATACTTCCCATGAATTTCTATTTCATCATATAAGAAAACCTCGCTTGAACCAAGAAGGTAATCTATCATATTAAGAATGCTAGATTTACCTGTATCTGAATCTCCATATATAATATTTAATCCTAAAGTAAATGGAACAATGTAATTTTTTTCTCTACCTACAAGTATAAGTTTTTTTAATATTAATCGAGGAGACCTATTTTTTTTCATTATATTACCACTCCATAATTAATTGATTTTAATGTTTTTTGTAATTGAGAGGCAGAGAATTTTTGTAATGGGATAAGCACCTTGCTGAGTTCTTTAATTCGGTTAAAATATATTGACTCCAATTGCTCAACAAACTCTCTACCAAGTTCAGTAGCAAAATAAAAGATATGTCCTTCTTTATTATGTTCAACAGAAATGTATTCATTATAGATTAAAGAGTATGTTATTTTTTTAATAGTACTATAGTCATATAAAGAAGCTCTATTGGGAAAGAGCGATTCAATTGAATCAGCTTCTTTCTCCTGTAAATCCATCAATTTCCCTTGATCTTCAGTCTCAAGAAGTTTTTGTAGTAAAACGGGATTTCTTACTAAATAATCATATGTGGATAATTTTTCTATGCTTAAAAGTAATTTTCCTTTTTTACTTACACCTAAAAATTGAATAAGGATCAACAATCTTGCTAACCTTACGTTCGACTCATTCTCCGGAACAATAAATGGTAGTGTCTTCATATCCCTCTAGCCTTTCTAAATTGTTCTATTGATTGAATGTTTTGCTGTTGAGCCCACCA
Source organism: Paenibacillus pseudetheri (assembly GCF_924513355.1). Taxonomy (NCBI): domain Bacteria; kingdom Bacillati; phylum Bacillota; class Bacilli; order Caryophanales; family Paenibacillaceae; genus Paenibacillus; species Paenibacillus pseudetheri. The sequence goes on along the minus strand of NZ_CAKMAB010000014.1, from coordinate 100,341 downwards.
CAAATCTTTTTCCATCATATTCATTAGCTGATGAAGCATCCCCATTTTCTGAAAGCCTCCAAGTAAAGGAATCGTACTTTTTAAAAAATCTGTTTCTTTGCTAAGTTGTTCGTGGACATATGTAACCAAATGATTACTATCATTTAAATCACCACTCATTAACTTTCCAAATGCAATAGAATAGAAGGTTTCTATTCTTGAATATAAATCTGCTAGCGTAGCTATTGCATGTTCTCCTTGATTCACCAAAACTTTCCTCATATATTCTGCATTAAAGAAAGTTTGTTTTGCACTATTAATATGAATATTATGTACGTCTGCAATGAGAAGCCTTAAAACAAATATCTCATCGTCTAGTTGTCCTTGATCGACAAAAGGCCTAACTTGAAATGGTTCTCCTAATGAAATTTCTTCTGCAAATTTCCGGAGAATTGATTGAATGGCTACATAAACATGCCTGCTTTTATCTTTTGGACGAGTGATAGTGTTATGATTGTCATCACACGGCACCTTTTCTGGTTTCTCAGCTTGAAATAGTATCGCGCTACCCTCATCAACTATTTCATCATATTGTCCATAAAAACAAATTGTTCGAGGTAATGATTTACAATGCACCCAATTCTGATTAATTTGTGAAAGAACTGGACTTAGAGGTTTTAGATCAATTGCCTGCACATTACTAAATAACTTTTCACCTAGTTTTCCCCATTCAGTACCATTATGAGGTACAGCTAGTGAAAGAAACAATTTCACTTTATTCGAAGGTACATCTTTATTGAATTCATTTAAAATAAACGATTTAGTAACAAGTCCTCCCATACTATGTGCAATAATGATTATATTCTCATAACAATCGCAGTTGAATTTAATCACTGATTGAATAAATTCCCCTAATTGATTAATCCCTAAGTTCTTCCTGGCTATTTCAGTCTCATGGTTAAACATTCTCTTAAAAAAATTGGTTTTTACCTTAAAACCATACATATCAACTAGTGTTGTATAATAACTAATATAGGCAAAATCATAATTATCTGCTATTTGATTATCTTCAAGCAGCATTCTGGGGAATTCTTGTCCAAGATCATTAATCCACGTTTCATTACTTCCAGTAAACCCATGAATAAACAAAACAAGATTCCTATTTTGATTTTTCTGAATAAATTCTATTGCACTCATATTCGACCCTCACCTAGTATGTTACAGATATGGTAGAAAGAAATAAGTCTTATAGCCCACTTTAAATCTTTAGACCTATTGTTTAGTATAACTGAAGAGGGTTGTCGATTGCTGTCATTTCTTGTCACAGATATTATAATTATGGAAACAAAACAACAACAATCCTTAAATCAGATTCACTTAAGGGTTGTTGCTTTATAAAAAGCATACTATTTATAACAAACCGTCAACTCCACCCGATTCCCTTCCCGATCATAAACAATCCGCTCCACCAGCTTCTTCAACGCCCGATTCTTCTCTTCACTTGTCACCGCGACGCTCCACAATTCCCTAAACTGCCCCACCCGCTCGTATATCTGCTCAACAGTCGGATAATTCCCCTCATCTACTACAACCTTCCGCAAATCCTTCAACTCTTCCTCCAGCTTCTGTATCTGCCTTGATCGAACAGCCTTTCGCTCTAAAAACACTTGCTTCGTAATCATGTCCTCTTCATACGATTCGTACAGCTTGTCCAATGCCCGCTTCTGCTTCTTCAACTCCTGCTCTTTGACCTCGATAATGACCTGTGTATCATTGTACCTACTTCCATGCAATTCAATCTCCCGTAAAATGATCGGGTCTACATGGATAATCCGATCATACAGAGCATTGAAAAAATCAGCATCCATTACCTTTCCGCGCTGCTCACATTTGCTGCCATCTTCGTACTCGTGATAGCATAATGCGCTCCAATGCTGCCCCTGCTTCTTGTTCTCTCCCACCCGGAACCTCATCCGCGAACCGCATTTCTCACAATAAAGCAAGCCTGACAAAGGAAAAATATTACGTCTTGAATTGGGATTCAACATGCGATTCTTAAGCAGCCGCTCCTTAATGACTTCATGTTCTTCCGGCGTTTTCAGCTTTTCATGTGTTCCCATGACTTTAATCCGCTTTTCTTCGGGAACTAATTCCACCTGCCCACGTTTGGAACGTGTTTTGCCATAAGTGATGTAACCCATATGGATTTCACTTGCCAGCAACCGTTGAACCGTAATGTTCGACCAGCCCTTGTTCTTTCCATCAGGCTTAATGTTGTATGGCGTGGGTATCTTATTATCTGTCAACCAAATGGCGATATGGCCAAGGTTTGTTCCATTCAAGTACTTTTCTACAATAGCTCGATAAATCGGACGCTTCGTTTCATCCACCAGTACCGACCTTGTGTTCTTATCGTAGTAGTAAGGAAACGGTGGCTTTCCGTTTGTCCACATGCCTTTCTTCGCTCCAGCCTCTTTGCCCTGCTTCATTCTTCGCTTAATCGTTTTGTACTCTATTCGGGCAAAAATGGACATGAAGTCAAAGGATACATCGTCATTGTCTATTTCCAAATCGTATATCTTGTTCGGTGTAATGATTACCGTCTCTGAGTTCAAAAACGTATCTTTTATGAGTGCCCAATCCTTGTTTTCTCCCCGACCCAAACGGTCAATGTCCATGACCACTACTCCATCATAGAGCTGGTCTTCAACATGACGAAGTAACTTCTGCATTTCCTTACGAGACTCTATCTTTTCACCAGAGGCCACTTCTTCATATAGCCTATAGGTCCAATTTCGATTCTCGACCAAGGTCAGAAGGGTATCCCTATGCTTCGAGAGAACGTCTTCAAACTCACCATCGTCTCGTGATTTTCTTAAATAAACGGCTACGTGTTTAATTGTTTTGCTTTCCATAATAGCTTCTACTCCAAACTTGTTAAATTTTTGCCGCCATCCAAGTAGAATGTTGAGCATTTTTGATGACACATCATCGAATATGACAACTGTTAAATTTTGGAGGCGTAATTCATGAAGAAATGTGAATATGTAATCAAAGAAGTTAATCAGCCATCTGGCAAAGCGTTGCGGCAATTTCATGAGCATGTGGCCCAGATATTGAGCCAAACTGTCCAAGCCGAGGCCGACATAGACATACCTCTCTCCAAAGTGCATCATTCTACGCAAGACAGTCAGAAAAATTAACAAAATAAAAACAAGCCGGAGCACATGACCAATCCATGCTCCGGCTTGTTCTATTTCAGGTTATTTTGAATGAATTCTCGCTCCGACTTTTTCAGATACCTTAGTGAGTTCTCGAAGGAATACAAATACATGGAGCGAAGCATCCTCAATTTTTCGACTGAGCCATCCGCAATCACTTGCTTAATGGCCGGGATCATTTGGCTGTTCGTTACTCCGAATTTTCCCGGCTTTACAATATCTTCAATGGCAAGTGGCGGCTCTTCTTTGCCATCAATTAGTTCTTGCTGCAACTCTTGTGTATTTGCTTCATTTAATATAGCTTCCTGCTGTGATGAAGCCTCTTGCTGCTTTTCGCCATCTACTTGGTCAAGTACGATCTCCTGTTCTTCTTGAATAATCGGCTTTTCATTTGAATTTTCATTAGCTACCTCAGTCTGAGTTGATTCTTCCTGGACCGAGACTGACTCTTCTTGTTCGGCTTGTTCTTGCCCTGTCTCTTCATGAACTTGAATTTCTCCTGCCTCCATACTTGTCTGCTCATTTTCGCTTTGAAGCTGTTCTGACATCGTTTGTTCATCTTCTAGTCTAACCTGATTACTTCCACGGCTGTTTCTGCCTGAAACCCTATTCTTATTTGCCATAATAAAATCTCCTGTAAATTGGTATTTTTCTTGAGTCGATCTTATCAACATGCTTGACCCTCGTACACCGTTTCTTCCGCTTAATATAGTAACTATTTTGCTATGTATCTTCATTTAAAAGGCAAAACAAAGCCCATAGTGAATTTCTACACTACAGGCTCATAAAGCTTGATTAAAATGAAGCTATGCTGAATACTTACGACAGGTTTCCCCAATCCCTAACGATTGTCCAAGGGTTTTTCCTTGTCCAGGTTACAATCTGCTCCGGCATAAATGACTCGGCGGTTACCTCCAGTTGGATAACTTGTTCTGGATTCAAACTCAGTAAATGCGGTTTTGGCTCGCTATCCAAGTCCCACATATGATATTTGTAAAATTTGATCTTTGCTCGTTCACTAGGTGACAAATCCAGTGGTGCACATCGCCTGCTCCGTTCCTCTCCACTTCTGGTTATAAACGTAACTCGTATTAACCTTTTTCGCTGAATAGCATCTGCAAACAACAGCAGCATTTGTTTGTCCATAATTGACACTTCCTTACACCTTATTTCCACTTTTGTGGCTCAGTTTAAGCATATATCTTGTTGAGCAGAACATAACCTGATGGAATAGCTTCACATGAAAGTGTAAAGATTCATTGAACAAAGAATTAACACTTTGACCACTTCAAGGCAATTCTTAGAAAAAAGCTATTCATCAAAATCAGTTGCCGCCCATACCTGCTCCCGACTAATCATCTGATCTCCTTTAAAATAATGTTGTCCTTTCTTCTGTAAGCGTTCTCCACATTGTTTGCAGGAAAAACATTCTTTACCAACATACATGTTTAAACCAGTTACTTTCATTGCTCGTACAAGCTTATTCCCACAAGAACAAGATGCAACCCATACATACTTTACTTGTCCCGGATAAATGTTCGTTCCTTTGGCATTGATGATTTGCTTCATTAATATGCGCCTCCTTCATGTGCTATTGAGAATGAAAAAAACGTTAACCAGATGTATAACATCCGTTAACGTCTTCATAGGTTAAGATTGAAATAAACATTATCCAGCTCTTGTCGAGTGATTCCTATGTACGCTAAAGTGACACTCGGTGCTGAATGGTTGAGCAGCTTTTGAATACGAGTAATATCTACACCACTTTGGTAAGCATGAAAGGCAAACGACTTTCTCAAGGTATGTGTTCCAACGGCTTCTTTAATGCCAACACGGCTTGCCCCTTCATTAAGTATCCGGTAAGCATGTACTCGACTAATTGGATTCCCACCTTTACGGCTGGCAAACAGTGCTCCTGACTTATGACCTGTTACTTTTACATATTCCTGAATTGCTTTTTTACAGGTATCCGACAAGGGAAAATCTTTTCTCTTGCCCGTCTTCTGCTCTCGAATGCTGATCCGATCTTGATTGTACACCTCTTCCACCTGAAGCTTGAGCAAATCAGATATCCGTAACCCTGAATTGATGCCAAGCACAAACAATAGATAGTCACGGATATTCTGCCCTCGCAGATACTTCTTCAAAGCATCAATCTGTTTCCTACTACGGATAGGTTCTACAAATTCCATACCAAACACCTCTCTAACTATATGTAATTAACTATATAATAATTATATATTGTGTTACTTTCGACGTAAACGGCAAAGCTCCAGAGCGCCGAAAAGAACCCGGATGTCTTACCCCGCCTACCCTCGTGGACATTTAACCGATGTAACACTATTCTATTGTGTAACATTCATTATGCATTAAGGATTCACTTATAAGTCTAATCGTGACTTAACCTAACTTAACGAATGAATAATAATCTAAAATTGCATTCCACATAATCTCACATTGCACTTCACATAATCCAGAATTGCCTACTTTTCTATATATCTTTATCTATATATTAATTCTAGATAGTACTATTTCTCGCATAGCTTGAAATAGTGCAGCGAAGTAACTTCGCTGCATATTCCGTCACTTCTCTTTCTTTCATTTATTTGTTATTGATAACTAATTTTACTGGATTGGAATCAACAATCCTTACTCAAGTTATTTGTAACCGTTCATTAAACTTTTTCTTGCTGTTCATAAGCTAACAGAATCTTTTTGCTATTGTAATCGCAGATTATCAATCCTGCATTTTTCAATTCACCTTTCACCTTGTCCACTTGATTCAATGAACATGTTAAAAATTCCGCTAATTCTTTTTTGGACAAATAACAGGTGTAGTCCTGTTTCTTTATATTCGTATGCTGTTTCATTATGCAGTAGGCGATAAGCGAAGATGCCTTTAATTGCTTTTCGTAGGCTATGCACCAAGGTATCTCCGCAAATCTCTTTTCATCACACTGAATGGTGTACGTATTGCAGCCGTAAGCGGACACTCCAAAGTTTATTTGCTTGCGAGACAGCATGTTATGGCGACACAATTCTGTTATATGATGATTTATTCTTCTCTCTTTAAGCCCCGCAATATATGCTATCGAATTCATTGAAACTTTAATCGTTTTCTTATTCCCAATACGAAAGCTCATAATTGCGATATAGACAGCTTTAGACTCGTTGGGGATATTAAGTTCAAGTAATGAATATGGTACTCGTACATGACGTATTTTCATCTCTATTCAAACCTCTTTCTACTGCCCTCTTCTGAAAAATCAGTTTGAAAATTACTCGTGATGTGAGCGGTAACTTTCCAGTAGCTAGACAGTTCATACTTGTTTTTAATTTATTTTTAAGAACGTGATAGCCATGCATGGCTGTCCTTAAAGGACAGCCATATCAACTATAAAATTAATGACTAGTTTGGATAGGAAGTATGCCATTTTCAAATATAAATTTTCTAATTATATTTAATCCGTCTTTCAAATTGTAGTCCTCATCTTCAATAGAGCCATAAGTAACTCTCGTTATTCCCCACCATGCTCTCAAGTTTTGAGATTCACAATTCCAATTTCGAATATCCCAAATAAGTACAGCATGAATAAAACTATCACATTGTGTTGACCATATCTCCAAAGTATATGTCTTCATTTCAACATCAAGTGACTGTTCAGTTCTACATACACATTTATACTTTTCCCCCAAAGAATATAGACTCTTTATTAACGTTATTAGTAAATCATCTATCGTATTGCCTTCAACTATCTCTTTTGGATTTTTCGTATCATTTAACATTACTTATAATCTCCCTCATTAAGTTATACATTTTTCCCAACTGATGTCTTCATTCAATCGAATCAAATGGTACATCAAGGATGAACATACCTACCGTATCCAATTTAACTTTGTACTGGATTAAGTCTCTATAAGCCAGAGTTAAGTTTTGAAGCAATATAGAAATCAATCCCGCTTCAATATCCGTTAAATGAAAGTCATAGGTAATCCCAAACCATTCAATCATATTTTCGAGATTCACTTCTTCCACTACATTCTGCCCCTCACGAACCCATTTTTCGAAAGCGAATTTTAATTTATCCAATAACTCTGGTTCTTTTTCAAATTTCAAAATCATTGCTTCATGCGTAGGATAAAAGACAATTAAATATTGTCCATCGTCATATACCAATTCGTAATCCCATAATTCATTGCCATTAATTCGTATACCTTGATTCATTTTAAATTCGCTCCTTCATATTTTTCATAATAAATTACCTTCACAATTACTTATCAAGTTTTCAAAGGTCAGAGACGTTGCAATAAGTGACTACTTTAGCTCTATCAATCAATTAATTAATTAATCAATTAACCATCTAACCACCACCCGTTGAAGATAACTAACTTACACAAACATTAAACTCAATTCATTTTATTTTTTTAACAATTATTTCGAACTTTTTCTTCAGCTTTTAAAAACAAAAATCATTTGAAATTGAAATCCTCTTTTGTATATTTTTCCCAACCCAACGAGTAGTTACTTAGTCATAAAAACAACAACAATCGCAACATCGAAAATACAATCAAAATCAAGTCTTAATGATCCCCCTCCAAATACTCTTAGGTTAATTACAAACACATTAAATACAATCGTTCAGATTTTCTTAACAACAATTTTCAATCTGGTGTTTGATGTGTTTAATTTGTTCAGACGCAACAAAAAAACCGTCTCTTCCAAAGAGACGGTCAAAAATTTAAATATAGTTATTTTTAATTATTTGTTATATCCTTAGGCTTCCTGCGGGTTTGCACTTTTACTATCATTTCATACTTTGCTTCAAGCTGCTTGATGTCCTCCTCGCTTAAAGTAACATCATGTGGCGTAATAATTACAATTTCTCCTTTCCTTTCGTTATCATTTATAGTGTCATCCTCACTTTTAATTGATTTAACAATAGCATCAATGCTTCGTTTTTTTTCTTTAAATTCATTTAATACTTTAATACGCTCTTCAGGAGATAATTTTTTAGCCAATTGATAAGCTTTTGTAATGGTTAGTTCTTTCCTCAATACAGGCTCCATTAATTCCTGTGCATTTTCATAAATAAATGCCGCATTATTGACATACGTTCTATTCGTTTTCAACTCTTTTGCAACAGCTTCATCAGCTCGATGCTTTTGATTATTTTTTACTCGTCCGCGTTTCACTACGGGGTAAGCACTATTAATTACTTCTTCTAAAGATACTTTGAGATCGTTACGTTCACCTTGACGTAACTTAGCTAATCTTCTTGCTTCACTTAACAGTTTATATGAAGACATTGCCCGCTGTGAGCTCGTTAAATCCCTACGATTCACATTTTTTTCATAAATATAAAGCACTAGTTCTTCTTCGCTTCCTAACCATTCAGATACTAAAACTGGTATACCAGCAAGTTTGCAAGCTTTATAACGATTACGACCATCAGCAATTTGGTTATTGTAAAAGAGTATGGGCTCATATTGTCCATTGCTTCGAATGCCTTCTGTCAGCAATGCCAACTCATCATTAGTCATAAGAGGTAACATATCGGCGTAATCATGAAATTCGTACTCACTGGTTGTTTGAAAAGGTTTACCTATAAGTGAAGACAGATTGTTCTTCCGTTCATTACTTGTGACAATTTGTTTGTCACTAGTTTGCGGCTCAATAGTGCTGCTTTCCGAGTCACTTGTATGCTCTTTATTTTTCAGCACTTCAATCGCTTGAGATTCTTGTTCATGTTTCATGTCTCCAATCTCCTTCAAATCAATTTCATTTAATATTTCTAGTGGATATTTCTCTGTATCTTCACTATTATTAAATCCTTTCATGATAAATTGCTGATAAATCTGAATTCCAAAATTCATTGAAGCCAATAAAAGTGTACTCGATGAATTAGGGATGTTATAACGCCCACCTTCTGTTCTCTTTCCCCTTTTCATGTTCTCAGCAGCCTGGCGGTAATCTTCCTTACGAATACTTAAGCCTAGCTCTTTTACATAATCAACTAATTCTGTCACAGTATCATCACTCTTAAGAGCAAAGATTTTTTGCAGAACATTATCCAAATATTTTCCCGCTCCCATTCTGCGCAATTCTTCCTTTTCTCCTTTTAAACTATCCCAACTATTAAATAGCCCGGAGTAGACTGACAAAAGACCTAGCGCAGCATAATCCTTTCTAATTTGATTATATTCCGGCTTGCTTTTATGTATATATTGAAATATTTGTTCTATTAGCTGTACAGGACATTGCTGCAACTGCATTTTCATTTCCCCTTAATATTTTCTTTGTGGCATTATAGCAAATTAATACACTGTAATTATAATGTAAACACATTATAATTGTCACAAAACGAGCAATCTCCTACGAAAAAAAGATGTCGATAGAAAATCGACATCTTAAACAATTGTAGATATGGTTACGGTTTAGTTTTTATATTCAATAACCCCAAGATTATGAAGTGAAGCAAGATTTGTAATCCCAAACTCAAAATTGGGGTCCCACTTCAAATCTTGATGATTCAATAGCTCAGTTACAAATGCTTTTGAAGCATTGAGATAACTATCAGTTCTATTCAAACCTTCACTTTGGTTTTTGTAGAAATTGTATGTGAAGTAATACAAAGTTGGTTTCATGTCTTCTAGGGAAGCAATATTATTTAGTCCACCTGGTAAAATCTTATTGCTTCCTGCAATTATGCTAATTGCTTTACCATTTGCCATCATTTCATGAACCAAACTCTTGTTGCTAAGATTTTTAGCATCTTCCGACTGCATCATAATCATGGTGTAATAGTTCTTTGATAGAACTTTGTTCACAGTTTCAGATGTCATAATCTTTTCAGATGAGTCTGAACCAATAGAAGGCGCTTCGTCCCCTCTTTCAACTACCTTGAATTTTGTCTTAGTGAAATTACCTGCTCCATTAAAGAAAAAGTCAACAATTCCAGTTCCATTTTCTTTAGCAACATTATCCTTAGTGTAGTCTCCAGATACATTTGTTTTGACTTTAATGTCGCCTTGTTGGTTGCCATACAAACGATAATTCTTTAGGATGTTAAATTCTTTATCCAGACGTTGAAGGACATAGCTGTAATCATCTTTTTGGTAAAGAAGTCTACGTTCATCGTTTGGATCTCGGAAATCTTCTCCATCCTCAGGAGTTCCAGGGATAATTCCATAAGTTGGACTTGAGAAGTTTACAACTGGAATAGATTTTTGAGCATTACGTTTTGTGGTGTATTCATCAAATCGTTTTAAGTAACCTTCAATTTCACCCTTAGAAAGGGGAAGTCTAACTACTTTCCATTGAGGTTCAAAATCAATTTTAACTGTCTTTTCATCAAATACTGCGTAAGGGCTTATTTCTTTTTTGAGTTGAGCGGTATCATTTTTAAAGCTTGAATAGAAATAGTCTGTAAGGAAACGCTCTCCATTTAAAACTAAATCAAATCTGCTCATACTCCGATCTGGAAAAATGGTGGCTGTTTTACTCAAATAATTGAATGCCGGAACATCTTCAGAAGCTCCAAAGATTTGAATACCCAATAGCTTACCTGATTGCTTTGTAGAATCAGATTGTAGCCTCTGGTAGATATTAACCGCATCCTTTTCCTCTGTCACATCCAGCATTATGTTGTTTGTGCTGCGAAACTTTCCAATGTAGCTTTTAATCGCCATTATATCACCAGCAGAAACACTTTTGCTATTATATAGGAAATAATAGTAATCGCTTGCCGTAACTTCCCCTTGCAAAATAATCACCGTGCTAGTCAAAGCATCCCATTTCACATCAGCTCCAAGACTTTCTGCAATAAAACGAACTGGAACCAATGTGCTACCTTTGGCGATTGTAGCTGGTGCATCCAGAGTAACCGTTTTGCCGTTTATGTAAGCTTGCTTTTGATTAATGGTTAACTTAACCGTAGTTTCCCCTTTTAAGCCAGTAACAGTCTGTGTCTCCCCATCCCATTTAATCTCTGCACCAAGAGCTTCAAAGATTCCTCTCATAGGAACAAATATCCTACCATCAATAGATTGCGGGTTTACATCGAAATATAGCTGTTTGCCGTTGATTGTAGCTTTAATATCTTTGTTGGCTGCAAATGAAGCTGTTGGAAAAAGGGCAATTAACACCATTGCCAACCCAACCACCCATAGCAACCTAGGCGTTTTTAACATACAACATTCTCTCCTTCAAATATAGTAATTACAATATCCTCTAAGACTTGTTTTTCACAATGATAAAGTTATACGCATAATCTGTTTGCATTCCCAAACCTTCAAAGTTTGACATCATAAGCGTATAGGTATATCCGTCCTTGCTATATGTAGCCGTCTTCACATTTTCGGTTTCATTGAAATGTTGAGAAAGATAAGTTGAGATCTCTTCCACGCTAGCTGACGAATTTGTACCCAATATTGTGGAAGACATAAACTCAAAGAAATCCTCTGAAATTTGCTCATTTGAAGCTTCCAGTACGTTCACCGTATCAATTCCTTTATCCCCGATATGTACACCCAAGGTAATTTGATTATGCTTGATCTCATAGCTTTGCGGTGCATACTCCAGTTCTCTCCAGCCACCAATATTAATGAGTTGAGGCAATGTGCTAAAAACCCGGTTCATCCGCTCTGTAAACTGATCTAGTTGCACTGATACATCTTGTAGAGCATTTTCACTCTTCATCTCCGAACCATTAGCCTCATTAGTATTCAGTACAGTCGTTTTGATATCACTTTCGCTAAAACTATGCAGCCATTTTAATTCATCCATATAAACATAGTATAAATCATATTGGGCATTCTGATTTTGTTCTATATTATACTGTGCATAGATATACGTAGAATCACCATTTAATACATTCTTCCAATCCTTTAGTTCCTCTTGCCCCATGGATGAATCACCCACAATTCCTAGCACGGGAAGAATGGCATTACCGTTCCCTTGCTTGATAACTAAATTGGCACTGTCTAGCATATCTTCGTACTTCCCCGTATTCTTTATGTGAAGTGTCACTATCAGCTGATTGCCACTTCTACTAATCTCAAACTGGGAAAAAGTCAACGCAAAATTCAAATGAGTAAGTTCTACACTTTCTGGATTCTTAGCTGGAACTGAAGTAACAGCAGGCTCTTCTTGAATTGTCTCTATTTCGCTTCCATTGTTCTGGAACTCTGATGAGAAAGAGGTAGCTTCATCATTAGCAGAATTCCCACAAGCTGTAAGAGCAATTGCAAAAATTATGATTCCTGTTATAGTTCTTGCTTTCTTTTTCATCAATCGTTAACTCTCCATTCTAAATACAGATTAATTAATCCGTCACAATTTCTAAGGTAACTCCACCGCTACCACATTGTGGGCAGCTATTGTTGCCACAACGAGAACAATATACCTTAAAACAATTCGTACATTTGTACAAAGAATCCAGATGTTGCTTTTGATCTCCACAATTAGGACAATTTTTCATTTCACTCATGCTCCTCTTTGATTGGTATATGTTACTACTTCCAGTCAGATCATATCACAAAAAAATAGAGATTTACATCATTTTGTAGAGTATACTCCGTGGAAATATAGTTATAAACACAAGGATAATGAGTTCAAAAAGAGGTATCCCTTTGAACTCAGAAGCTATTTTTGGACAGATATTAAAAAGTATTCGCAAGAAGCAGAAGGTCAGCCAAGAAGAATTGGCATTCAGTAGTAATCTTGATAGAACATACATATCCATGCTAGAAAGAGGAATCCACCAGCCTACATTAAATTCATTACTTGCTATTGCTGCGGCGCTAGATATGAAAGCTGCTGAATTAGTCGGATTGGTTGAAGATGAATTAAATAAACAAAACGGAGAGACCTAATATTAGGTCTCTCCGTTTTGTTAAACAGTAATTCCATATAACGCTTGGGTATTTCAAAATATACTGCCACCTAAGGCTTGAAGGTAGCCACTATTAGGGTTACTTGAAGGATACGACTGATTCCGCTTCCTGCTTCTAAACTACTACAGGACCAAGGGGCGTAAGTCCCGCAGCGTGAATATTATGTTATGTGATGTTAGGGCCTTCTATGAAATTACCTTCTAGGTCAACCAAATAATAAACCCCATGCTTAATCTATCTTTAGATTATTATTTTTTTGTAAAGTAATTCGACTCCAATAATTGTTCGTAAATTTTTGCCATGTCAGCACTACGAACAGCTCTTAAAGCATTAATGAACGGTATACCAGTATTAAGTGTCATAATTCTTGCAGAATGCAAAAAATTTTCATAGCCTTCAAGAACAGGATTACTGGACAATTCCCTCAAAGAAAATCGAGCAGTAAAAGGAGAAGGTTCGGTTGATGTTAATAAATTTATTATTTCATAACTCTCTTTTTTTGCTCTTAACTGTCCGGCAATGCTACCAGAAACAGCATTCCAAGGAGGAAGAGACCCTCTGTTCAATCTGAAAGTTTCAATCAAAATTCCTTCAAGAATTTTAAGTTGTTCTCTAAAACTGTCTCTACCAAAGTCCCGAACTTTAACTTCAGCAGGATCGTATCCAAACCATTCGTAAATATTCCTCCTTGTAACCGCTTGACTTAACGGCGATTGAACAAAAATTGAAAATCCTATTTTATCATAATTATTAAAATACTCATTTATTTTTTCATATTTACAGCTAGAAGGATCTACAGGAATTAATCCATTATGTTGTTTAAAACGTTCAGTTAAATCTACAGCTAAACCAATATAGTATAATTCTTGTGTATAGTAGTTCCAGAAGCAATATATACCAGAAGATGCCCAACCATAACTATCATTTGGTGAGCATAAATCATCAAGAGCCTCTGCTATTTGACGCACTTCGTTACGATGATATGCGTCCATTATTATAGTTCCAAACATATTTCTTCTCCTTGTTCTCTACTAAAATTGTTAGCTTTAAGATATTAGCTCTAAAGAAAAATCAACTATGAACTATCATTTCATTTTAAGCCCTAATTTCACATAACGTTCGTGTATTCGCGACGTCCATTCCCCTTAGTTAGCTCTTATCTTAGGGGAATGGATGTATCTGCCTGATTACTCTTCTTCGAAAATACTTCTGGCAGATCAAGGGCCGAACGGCCCGCAGCACGAATATTGTGTTATAGGATGTCAGTCCCTTCTTCGAGTTAACCGGATAGATTCTATAGTTTAAACTCGTATCCCTTAAAAGTGAATTCCCTTTTAAATCCTACTATTCGAGCAACTGCATTTGATGGATAATTCACTTCCATACAGTCCCAATATGGTGTAAACCCATTAGAAAAACAATATTGCACAAAAGAATGAACAACGCTTTGTGCAAGTTTTTTTCCTTGAAAAGATTCAATTGTTTCAATATCAATTCCATGTATTTCATTGTAGCGAAATCCTGTAATGCATAGACTGACAATTTCATCTTTGTATAAAACACAAAATCCAATACCTTTTTCAAAAAAGTCATCTGCACTTTCCCAGAATTCCAATATTTTTGATTCTAATAACTCTTTATTCAGAATTTTATTTGTCTTTAGCATATCACTCGTTATTTTAGTAATAGCAAAATTGCGATCAACGTTATGATTCACCTGTTTTTTATATTCTCGTGGGGATAAAATATATACATTTTGATCCCATGACTTCAACTCTCTATCACTGAAGATTTCTTCGAAAGTTATATACCAACTTGAATGGTTACCAATACATTCAAACCATTTCAAGCCTAGTTCCCTCGCTTGTAAAGAGATTACCTCATCTATATAACTTCTAATTCCCTGATTAAATAGATCATTCTTTGAATCTCCAATAAAAATAAATCCATCCAAATTACCTTTCCAGATCATGGCGGAACGTGGTCTTTCAATATTATCAACAAATATTCTACCTGGATTTGAACCAACTACTATCGCCTTCTCTTCAATATTAACACCACGATTAACAATATCATTACACCTATAAAATTGACTTCTATCTAGTTCATAAATCATCTTGTCCCACCTTTTAGAATTGATATCATCATATATTGCTTTGTTGAATTTGCGCTGATTTCCTATAACGTAATATTCACGAAGTTCGCCAATCTACAGAATACAATTAAATAAACGAACAAACCGGGAATCTAATTGTCCTATAGACTATAATCTTATTATACTATGAAATGGAAAAATATGACGAATGGTATTCTTTCACCTCCAAACAAAAAGCCTCCGCCAATTCCAATGGCGAAATTATCTAAAAATTGATTCACGCGAACATCCCATCAGTGACATGCACGTTTGTGTCAACAACTAGCTAAACCCAATAGACAGGAAGACAGGTTTATTCTCTTGCTTAGCTTTGTCAAAAGCTTCTTCCGACCAAGGAAACCAGTTCATTGGGTTAGGAGCAGTTGCAGCAAGTACGGCGATTTCCCTTGGCTAATCTATTGAGTTGTTGTTCATTGTATGGGGCATCACCTCCTTGTCTTTTAGAACTTTTTGTTATGTATCGAGTTTTGCATACCCTTAAAAAAAAGAAAAACCCTTACATGACAGCTAAGGGTTTAAATAACTTCTTCACTTAATTTACATAAGCGCAGGCTCTTATAATAAGAGACATTAAATCAGAGAGCTTGTGGTTACTCTTTCTCCCATAACAATTCTTGCCACACCGCTCTTGAGCGCCGCACGAATAACCGCTTCCCGGATACGCTCCACTACCCGTGGATCAAACGCATTCGGCATAATATAAGTTTCATGAAGATCACTGGCGTTAATCACCGAAGATATCGCCTCTGCAGCAGCCAGTTTCATATCTTCATTGATTTCAGTGGCGCCACAGTCAAGGGCTCCACGAAAAATACCGGGAAAACAGAGAACATTATTGATCTGGTTAGGAAAATCGGAGCGCCCTGTCGCCATAACTTTGACGTAAGGCCCGGCAATTTCAGGATCAATCTCCGGAGTAGGATTGGCCATGGCAAATACAATCGGATCAGCAGCCATTCTTTTTACATCACCTAGCTTTAAGGCACCGGGGGCGGATAGTCCGATAAATACATCGGCACCCTGAATAACTTCAGATAAGGAGCCTATCTCCAGATGAGGATTCGTAATTAGTGCAAACTCGCTCCAATGCGGTTTATCGTAATGGACAGCACGGTTAATTGCACCCTGGCGGTCCACACCGATCAAATTTACGGCACCGGCATGGAGGAGCATCTTGGATACGGCGATACCGGCGGCTCCAATACCGTTCACCACTATCTTCACATTCTTAATGTCCTTGTTACATACTCTTAACGCATTCAAAATTCCAGCCAGTACCACAATCGCCGTCCCATGCTGATCGTCGTGGAAGACTGGAATATCCAGCTCCTGCTTAAGTCTCGCTTCAATTTCAAAGCAACGAGGCGAAGAAATATCTTCGAGATTAATGCCTCCGAAGGTAGGGGCGATTGCTTTGACAATCGCGATAATCTCCTCGGTATCTTTTGTATCCAGGCAGATTGGGAAAGCGTCCACATCTGCAAACTGTTTGAACAACGCTGCTTTGCCTTCCATGACCGGCATAGCTGCTTTGGGACCGATATCGCCAAGTCCGAGCACAGCTGTTCCGTCACTAACGACCGCCACCGAATTTTTCTTAATCGTATATTCGTATGCTTTATCTTGGTCTGCGGCGATAGCCTGACACACTTTAGCTACTCCGGGTGTATATACCTTGGATAAATCCTCCATGCTTCGAATAGGGTTCTTCAAGCCGGTCTCCAGCTTGCCGCCAACATGCATCTTCATTACTTCATCCATTATTTTCATTACTGTTCCTCCTGTTAATTGCAATATATTTTTCTCTATAAGCTTTCTGGCCGTATGCTTGACATCTTAATCAGCTCCAAAACCGCAATAGAATAGTTGCCACAATAACGGTGCTAACGCCGCCGATCCGGGTTGAGATCTGGGCAAAAGGCATGAGCTGCATACGATTGGAGGCAGAGAGAATGGCTACATCTCCGGTTCCACCCAAGCCGCTATGGCAGACGGTTACAATTGCCGCATCGACAGGGTACATATTGATTTTTCTTCCCACAAAATAGCCGGAAACCACCATGCTGAAGACTATGGCGAGGCAGGTCAGCACATAAGGTACAGAGATAATGGCAGCTACATCCTTCAGAGGAACGTACAGCATGCCCAAACCTACCATTAGCGGCCATGTCAGGTTACCAGCAACGAACTTATACAACTGGTAAGCTCCATTTTCGAATCTTTCGGGAAGCGCCTTGACACATTTGATCAGAACAGCCATCAGAATCATGACAATCGGTCCGGGTATCCCCACATAATCTGCAAGCAATGCCCCAACAATAAAGAAACTGCATGCGATCAGAAGTCCCGCACCCATCATCATGAAATCTTTGGGTTTGTTATCCGGATTGTCATGCTGTAAATCATCACCGGATTTGACTAGTGTACCGTTACCGCTTAGATGAGGCTTTTTCTCGCCCAGACGTTTCAGGAAGCCCGCCACAATGATGGCGAATACGTTGCCGATAATTGCCGACGGGATCATCTGCGATACGTAATAACCGGCTTCGTGTCCACCCAGAATGCTTGAGTATGCAATGGAGAGAGGAAGAATGCCTTCGCCGATTCCACCGCCAAGGATCGGTACGATAATAAAGAAGAAAGTATGATACATGCTATAACCTGTGAGCGTTCCTACCAGTAGACCGCCCAGAACCGCTGCAATCGTCCCGACGATCAGCGGGATGAAGATCCGCGTAATACCCGCTACCAGTGTTTTGCGGTGCATGCCGAGCATACTGCCACTCACCAGGATGGAGATGTACAAGTACAGGAAGTTGGCCTCTTTCATCAATGTGGTGACAGCGTCTGTCACGGAAGAGTTGAACAAATTTAAGTAAATCAGCAGGGATGGGATCATAAGAGCCATGATAGCGGGGCCGCCTATATTTTTCAACAAGGGAAGCTTCATACCGATATCACTCAGCAGAATACCCAGAACCATAATGACAGCGAACCCTCCAATCATGTCATTCGGTAGCTTCCCCGCCACACTTGCAAGAAGAATGACCACTGCCAGAGCTAGATACACAGGAAGCGGAAAGGCACCCACCTTAAATTGCTTACATTTTTGAATGAAGGCAGCCTTTTCTGGCAGGGGACCTTCCTTTCCTTTGGAAACAGGTGTTGGAATCGCTTTTTGCATTTTTCATTTCCTCCTAAACTCTTTTCTAGCCTTATAGTAGCGGAAATGAAAGCGCTTTTGTTTTTACGTAATTATTGATTGAATTATGAAAATTATTAAAGTAAGCGCTATCAAAAAATAAGTAATTAAAAACCGCCGATTCCTTATAAAACACGGAACCGGCGGGCCACTCCAAAAAGTTATATAAATTTAGAAATCACAGAACTGCCGCGGGAAGACATACGATATCGCTGTACAGGCCTTCCTATGGTGCCATAGGTCAATTCACTGTTCAGCGCTCCCATATCCGCGAGGACGGCAAGATATTTCCCGACCGAAACCCGCGAGATTCCGGAACTAACTGCAATCTCTTCAGTGCTAAAGGAATTTGCATTATGGGTCTCCACCGCTTTCCAGACCGTCCGCAGTGTGTGCCGGGTAAAGCCCTTGGATAAATCCTGAACGGTCGAGGGCTCTTTCCTATACCCGGTTAGCTTATCCAATTCAGACTGATCCAGCGAATCCTGATTGCGGAACAGAAAATGCTGTTCCTTGTAGGCGGAAAGGGCTGCGAGAAAGCGTTCAAACTCAAACGGTTTAATAAGATAATCGACTGCACCGTTCTGAAGCGCGTCTCGGATACTGTCCTTATCGCTCGCAGCTGAAATAATAATCACATCTATTCGTTTGCTGCCTCGACGGAGTGCGGACAGCAGTTCCAATCCATTGCTCTCTTTCATGTAAATATCCAGCAGAATCAGCTCGAAAGACTCATCTGCCAATTTGATCAGTGCTTCACCCACTGATTTAGCCCAGCCTTTACACTGAAAACCTTCTACTTGCTCCAGATAAAATTTATTCATCTCGGCTACCATCGGATCATCTTCTACAATCAGTACACTAATCATTGACCATCACTCTTTGCTCGATAGGGTAAACTAACCGTAAATCGGGTCCCTTCTCCCTTTCCCGTTTCACAAACAATCGCACCTCCCATAGCTTTAAGGCTCCGCTCAACCAGATACAAGCCAACGCCTCGATCATTTCCTTTTGTCGAATAACCCTGTTGAAAAATATACGGCAATTTCTCATCTGGGATACCGCTTCCATTATCACTAACCGTAACTATCAGCGTCTTATCCTGAAATTGAAAGCTGAAATGAATACATTTGCTGCCCGTACCTTCCGGTGCTTCCATTGCGTTATCCAAAAGATTACCGACTATCGTAATGAGTTGGCAGGATCGCTCCGGATCGCTAGGCTCCGGCAGAACCCCATCCTCCAGAAGCACCAGCCGAATTCCGGCTTCTCTGGCCCGACTCAGCTTACCCAACAGAAATCCGGCCATCACAGGATCCTTCACTTGTCTCACCACCGTACCCATCTCTGCCTGTGTTGTTGTGACAGTACTTGTTATATACTCCTCCAACCGATCATACCTTTTCATATGCGTTAATCCTAATATTACATGCAGCTTGTTCATAAACTCATGCGCCTGGGCACGCAATGCCTCGGCATATAAGGAGATGCCAGATAATCTTTCCATAAGTATGCTGATCTCCGTCTTATCACGGAATGTGGCAATTGCACCTTCTACAGCTCCCTTTACATGAATGGGAACCACATTTGCCAGTAACGTAACGCCGCTATGCTCCACCTCCAAGTCCTGGCTGGCTTCACCGGTTTTGAGCACAGTATTCATCCGCAGTGATGGCCAAAAGCTCTCCACCGACTGGTTCAAGGGATCATCCTGCATGCCAATGGCTGCAAGCAAACGCCTGGCTTCTGTATTAATCAAAGTAATACGTGACTCTTTATCAACGGCAATGACTCCCTCCCTAACTGACTGTAGCATGGAGTTGCGCTCTTCCAAAAGCTTAGCAATAGCGGCCGGTTCCATGCCAAACATCATTTTTTTGATGACACGTGCTAGCAGAAATGCTCCCGCAGCCCCTATTAGACTACCTATAAGCAATCCCCAATATAGGATTTCCACGTTCTCTCTTATGGCAAGTCTGATGTTTCCCAGTGATATCCCAACCGCCACCGCTCCTAATTGTTTCCCGCTTGCAGAGAAGACAGGTGAAAACGCTCTTACAGATGGGCCCAAAGAACCCTCGGCTTCCGAGATGCTTTCCCGCCCCTGCAAGACTGCGGCTTCATCGCCACCGATAAAATGCTTACCAATTTTGTCCTTGTCCGGATGGGAATATCGGATCGCATTCATATCCATGACCACAACAAATTCCACATTGTTCAACAATCGGATTTCCTCAGTGTAGCTTTGCAATTCAGACGAGCTGCGTGATTTGTTTAACGCTTCAATAATTAGAGGGTTACGAGATAAAGTACGGGAAATGATCACAGCCTTTTGTTCCAACGAGGATTTTGTTTGTGAGGAAACCTTTATACTAAATAGCATATAGACCACTAGCAACATTATGATAAGAACTGCACCAATCATCAAAGTAATTGTAGTTTGCAGCCGAAGTGTGTGTTTGCCAATTTTCATCAGCTGTCCCTCCGGAAATTTTTCTTCATTCTAACGTATACGTGTAAGGATGGCTATGACCTTATACGCTACACCGTTATAATAAAACAACAAACGCATGGCTAAGATGAGCCCAAGCGTTTGTTTGCCTAGCCGAAAAGAGGCAGGGGGAATACTTATTGAGCTTTTACGAATTCAGCGGATTTCATACCCGTTTGGCGGCCGAAAATAATAATTTCCGCAACAGAGTTACCGCCGATCCGGTTTTGACCATGCAAGCCTCCGGTAACTTCGCCTGCTGCAAAAAGCCCTGGAATTGGTTGTCCGTCTTTATTTAAAACTTCTGTGTTGGTGTTAATTTTCACGCCTCCCATCGTGTAGTGAATTCCAGGGCCGATTTTAATTGCATAATATGGCGCGCCGGACAAGTCATTGTCCATTCCGGTTGTTCTGCCGAAGTCGGCATCCTGTTTATTCGTCACCGCGCTGTTCCAGGTGTCAAGTGTAGTTTTCAACTGATCTGCCGGTACGTCCATTTCTGTTGCCAAAGCCTCGATCGAATCTCCTTGGATAACGAAGCCCATTTTTTCATATTGTTCAATCGCTTTAGCGCGAGATTTTACGCCGGAATCAAATACAAGAAACGCAGATTTCTCAGGAAGCTTATTGATTGCAGCGGTGACATTATCTCGTGTATCCAGTTCGTTTGTGAAACGTTTGCCTACACTTGAAACCAGGATCGCTCCTTCCCCACGAACAGCCTCCCCAATGAGATAGGACTTTTCCTGCTGCACAGTCGGGTGAACTTGGATTTGATCCATATCGACTGTGATACCGCCGAGCTTCTCAATCATCTTGATACCGTCACCGGTGCTGCCCGGCTGGTTGGTGGTAACGTACCCCTCCAAATCAGATCTGACTCCTGAAATCATGTCTAGATTGGCGCCGAAACCACCGGTTGTCACCACGACAGCAGACGCTGTAATCGTTTTCTCATCAGTTTGGTCAAAGATGACTTTGACGCCATTGACCTTACCGTCTTTTTCGGTTATTTCCTTGACATTTGCGTTAACAAATAGGGGAATGCCTTGTTCTTGTACGTTTTTCACCAAACCTTTGACAAGGTATTGTCCTACTGCAGAGCCATCTTCAGGACGGTGTGTGCGTTTTTCGTTCATTCCGCCTGTAATCGTGATATTATTCAATCTAATCCCGATAGAATCCAGCCAATCAATCGCACTTGCGGAATTGTCTACGAAGAAACGAAGCATCTCTTTATCGTTCGTATCATGGCCACCTTTTAAGGTCTCTTCATAAAACAGATCATTGCTGTCTTCAATGCCTTGCTCTTTTTGAAATTTCGTTTCAGAAGCATTCATTCCCGAAGATGATTTTGTTGTATTCCCGCCGGCAACCGGCATTTTTTCAAAAATAACCGGGTTCATCCCT
The DNA here is from genome assembly GCF_924513355.1 of Paenibacillus pseudetheri. Lineage (NCBI taxonomy): Bacteria > Bacillati > Bacillota > Bacilli > Caryophanales > Paenibacillaceae > Paenibacillus > Paenibacillus pseudetheri. The sequence goes on along the minus strand of NZ_CAKMAB010000014.1, from coordinate 77,989 downwards.
TTTGCTCTCGCCTCAAGTGCAGCAGACATACCGGCACCGCCTGCACCGATAATGATGATGTCATATTTTTCTTTTAGTTGATCGTACGGTGTATAGCTAGCTTTGGATGCTCCCGAAACGGCTTCAGTTTCCTTTGTCTCGTTGATCTTGCTGGTGTTCTTGCTGGTGTTCTTGTTCCCGTTTCCGTTGCTGCTGTTGCTGTTGCCACATCCTGTGATAACAAGCATGACTGAGAGAACGAGAATAAGAGCAGTGGTTACTTTTTTATTCATGTTATAGCTTTACCCCCTTGTGAATATTTTTACAATCAGCTTAACGGCAAAGGCCCTGCCCTTGAAAGTTTATGTAACTAAAAAAAACGTTTTGTAACTAAAGTAATCACTGCAATGGGTATGAAAGACCACAGGTTAGGGGCATAGCTCAAAAAGAAGAGCCTTTAGGCTCTCCTTCGAACAACGTCTGGCGCTTATATTTAACAGGAAGAAAAAGGTTCTATACGTCTTCATATTGAAGAAGGACAAAATTTAGTAAGTTCTAATCATATTATTAATAATTCCAAACTACTCAACTCCACCACATCTCTGCTAGTGGCCTTCACAGCATAATTACAATCTAACTTCCCGCACAGCACATACTTCTTCTGCCCAGGATCATACACATAGACGGGTGTTAATTCGAACCATCCCTTGAGCTTGTCATAAGCTTCGTCATGGCTCACAGCAATTTCCCCTTCGCTCTTGAACTCATCAAACGTATCGAGCATTGGCTTGTTATCCATATAATTTATAATCTTATAATTCTGCACATCGATGAACAGGAGGATCTTACGCTGGAATATACGATTACTTGGCGCCTTCATCCTCAGTGTTGCCTGAATATGTCCTCTTTCCCGTTGTAAAGTCTTCAATATCCATTCTCCGGATTCATCCGGATAGAGCTGGCTTAAACCAGCTTCGACTGCGGCTATACATTCGGCTTGTTCTGCATCTGTGATAGGAAATGAGTCCGGATGCGGCTCACTAGCTATTGCCTGCTCAATGGGAACTACCTCAAGTAGACTTATCTCCTTCCTTTCGAACGGCTCCAGTTCCGTATTCTGTTGCTCCCAATGCATTACTTGATCAATATTTAGTCGTTCTCTCGTACCTGATATAAACTCAAATGGGATCGTGGTTGTTCCGTCATTTGTAATGTAGATTTCTTCTATCCCATAGATCGGCAGGAGTTGCTTCGTCTCGTACACCGGATATTCTAAAAGCTGTAGTTGTTTCCTCGCCTGTGGCTCTATCGTTTGAAGTGTGAGAGTATAGTTCTCTTTGTGCACAAGGGAGCTGGAAGGAAACTGGCCATATACACTGTAAAAAACAAGCCTACCTTCCGCATCGAAGCGAAGCTCGATCCGTCCACCAGGAGTGACTGGTATGCTACCTATTTTTTCAATAAAATGATATTCTCCAATCTGTTCCTTCTCTAAGTGGAATTGTTTACCGTATACCACCCTTGCCTCAGCTTCAATCCACCGGATAACTCCGTTAAAATCCATATTTTGGAATGGTGTCCCATTCGCATAAGTTTTCCCGCCAACAAAAATCACACTTTTATAGTTGCGGGATTGTAGGTCAATCGTGATGACGGCAGTTCCTTCCGGATTGTAATCGCCCTTCCATTCCTTCATATGAGCAGGAAACCATTCCATACTAAGAAAATAGTTGGTCTCTCCCAGCATCGTAACGTCGTGATAAATTTCATGAGAATGTAAGTAGTAGTTGTCCAATCCATATTTTTGCTGTGTAGTATCAAGCAGTTCTTTGATTCGAATATCCATAATAGTGCACCCCATAAAATTAATGCCTACATCATACCATTACTTAGCTTTGATTATGAAGCGCAGCAGCGAATATTGGAGGGGATTGTTATCCAAGCTCATGCAATGGGCTTTGCTGATGTTCAGAAAATGATCAGTAACTTGAGTTTTAATAATACAGAGTTAATAAAATTTTGCACAACCTTCACCAGAATTCTATACGTGAATAATGACCAAATATTTTAATGGAGGTAAATCATCATGAATGACATCATCGATGGAAATACGGAATTAATACAATTTTTCCCACTTCCAGCGCATCTTAATAGTAAAGATATTGCTTGTATTGTAACTGTTGCTTATGCAGAAGAGCAGGGACCAAATTTAACGGGCCTCATAAATGCTCTATACTCCAAGGGATATACGAACCTTGATCATCTACTAAATTCCACATGGAAAAAATTATACCAAGTTCCGAGGTTGGGACACAAAAGACTGATGCTTCTACTTCGTTTACTAGAACGAATTTCTGCAGATCCCAAGACCATAGAAAACCATTCAATTGTCCCTCGTGTTACAATGCAGAGTAAAAAGGAAATGAAAGAATTTACTTTAAAGAGGATTATAAAGAAGTATAACGAAACATCTGTGGTGGTAATAAGTGAAGCTACCGAAAAAGAAGCTCGTATAAAGAAAATTAAAGATAGACTCCGTGAAATGGGGTTGATCATATAACAAAACCCCGCCAGTATAATGTAGTGTACTCTTTGAATTGGGAGGGCTAAATAAGAGAAGGAGCAATAGAGGTACATTCTTTTACTTACCTTCTATTGCTCCTAATTACATATTTTTTTCAATGTTTTCTTAAAAGATTGTAGCTGTTCAAGGCTTGTAATGACTTTCAATTCATTCAGTAATCGCGCGATGCATCGAACCAGCGTTGAGCCATCTCCTCTGTTAAAGGTTGGTCAATCAGATGATCAGACTGGCTGAGTTGCCATACCGCTTCGGAAAGGTCTTCTCGTTCGGTGGTTTCGATGCCTTTGAGGTTGTTAAAGCGCGCGGTGAAAGCAGAAATGGCTGCCTCGGCTTCGGCAAAGGTACGGGCCTCGGACAAAGTTACCTGCGCAACGTTATAAGCTTCATTAGCCAGCTTGGCCAGACGTTTAGGCCAGGACGAGAACGGGCGGCCGAACTCAGTCGTCCACCACTCAGGCTTTCGTAATTGGCTCACTGAAGCATGGTCGGTCCAAGGGCGTGCTTCAGCTCGTTTTTTCATTTGCTGTTTCAGACGCTTACCAGCGATCTCTTCCACATTGTAGGCGATAAATCTGTCAAGCAACGGCCAGGCATTCAAGGTAGGAAGCTCCCCCAGATCAGGCATGAAACGAAGCTCCAGATTCGTTAATCCGGCATGATGCACCAATAAGTCCAGGTCGCAGAAGTTTCCCCACAAACTCAATGAGTTAAGGTTTGGGTACCGGTTTAGACACTCCAGCGAGATAGGCTGTCCCAGCGGTGTGTTCTGTAGCGTCAAGCTCGTTACCTGGTGCAGCTCACCCAGGTCGGGCAGCAAGAAAGGAGTATCAGTCTTGCGTCGGCCGGTACGCGGCGCTAGTGTCAGGGAAGATGGCATATCGCCTGTGGCCGAGAAGCTTGATAGATCGCCGGACACACTCAGGCGGAAAGACCGCTTCGGAAGCTTTAGGCTAAGGGACCTCCCGGATGGGTCCAACTCGATATGCAAGCCATGCAAATTGGACTGACTGGTGTCCACCACCGTGTCTGCAGACAGGATCGGTGTCCACGTCATCTCTTCAATGGGACGTTTCTTTGCCCAGTCAAAGAAGCCTAAGTCACTGCCTGTATAATGTAGAAATCGTGGCCAGGGAGAGCCAGCCGGCGTGGCAAAGGCATCGAATACGGTCCAATCGATATGCGCATCAGACGCGACATGAAGGTCTGCCTTCTTCCCCAATTGCGACGGACCAATAGATAGACTACCCACACCAGGCTTAATGACAAGAGTATGACTGCATGGACCTGTCAAGTCGATAGGATAACTACCAACTTCTCTAACAGAACCAGCTGAAGGACGAGCTTGGTTATCATTTGGCATTTCTATCATCCTTTCCACTAAAACATATCAAGATCAATTCGACGTGAATTTACTGCTAAATGAACTAATATTCGCGGTTAAAGAACTATCGTCTGATCAATAAATTGAGAAACTTCCATATATTCACTAAATCCTCTAACGGCAGCAGTTCATCTCTCAACTGACCCACACACGTTCCATATGTATCCGCCACTGCTTCATAACTTCAAATGCCTGCCCCGCATGCCCAGGTATCAGATAAACTTTAACGCAAACATGATTCCGGTATTCCTTCATGCTTTTTCAAAATTCATATGTCCCAAAACGTTCTCTGAGAGTTTCTTCATGCGGGATCCACTCCGAATCACTCCATAAAGACATTCTTACGATTTCTGACAGCTTATCTACGGCTTGCTCTGGTCTCGTAATGCTAATGAGGTCCTCAAAATCCTCAATACGTATATCCAACGCTTTCCGCAAGTAGTCATCATTAAGACGCTCTTCTTTGAGTTGTTCATATTCATCCCTCGTCCACTGTTCACAAAAGATTCTTTCGGCTTGAAGGTCTCCATTCTCGAAAAACGACAACTCGAATATCTCCTCATTCATATATCCGGCGGTCATCACTGGCTCCTCGATAAGCGAGGACAATGTTTTGCCGATCTCCTTCACCGTACCCCATACAAAATAATCGTGGAGCACGCTGATCCAGTTCTCGTTGCTTTTGCTTACGTACATGACAACTTTGATCTCTTGAGCCTCTTTATTTGACTTGCCTAATACTTCGCCATGCCTTTCGCTTAGCTCTCTTAATGCTTCGAGAGTCTTCTCAAGGTTGTTCGACTTGATATGCAAATTTGCGAATGATCTTCCCACGAGATGGTCTCCTCTTATGGCTTATTTACTTATCCTAATTCTTGTTTCTATGCTATAAATTGGTTCTATGAATATCTCTTATTTCCATTATAGTGATCGCTTGTTTTGAGTCTACCTACTTTTCACCTGAATTTTGGAAATGACCTTTGCAAGAGTATAGATATAGCCTTGTCCGTTCACTACAATCGCCAAGCTCCTTCCCTGCGCGCTTCGCTCCCTCATTAAAAAAAGAAGGTGTCCCTCTGTCATTTTATGACTTTTGGGACACCCTCTGTCGAACTATTTTACACCGTCACATGGTACGATTCACCGCGTTATCTGTAACGACATGTTATCAAAATATAGTTTTATTTGTGTTAGTGTTGGTGTTGTATCACTTATCTTGATTGCAAGCGTCTGCGGCCAATGTCTCTAACATTATTAACCTACGATAACGCCAACATCGCATTCATATCTTCCTCGGCAGTGGTAATCAGCTTTAATCCAAAAAGCTCAACTAATACATCCAACACCCCATCCGAGATGAACTCAGGCGGTTTCGGTCCGATACGAATATCCTGAATGCCAAGACTGAACAAGCCTAGCAGAATGGCTACCGCTTTTTGCTCAAACCAAGACAGCACGATGCTGACAGGTAGCTCGTTCACCGTACAATCAAATGCCTCAGCCAGAGCTAAAGCAATCTTCACCGTAGAACCAGAATTATTACATTGCCCAAGGTCAATATAACGCGGAATGCCTGTGTCTCCAACAGTTCCATAATCTACGTCATTAAAGCGGAATTTTCCGCAAGAAGTGGTTAAAATGACGGTATCGTTCGGTAAGGAAGTCGCTAACTCGCGGTAGTAATTCCCACCTTTACCTGGAGCGTCACAACCTGCAATGACGAAAAACCGGCGGATATGCCCGTCTTTGACAGCCTGAATGATCTCTGGTGCCAGCCCGATTACTGTTTCATGATGATATCCTGTCGTAAGTACCAGATCTGACTCTACATCAGCCGCAGGTAAAGACAACGCCCGATTAATCAGTGGGGAAAAATCGTCATTCGTGATTTTCGCTACACCTTCCAGCCCTGCTACTTCATATGAGAAAAAGCGGTCTGCATACGTACCCTTAATCGGCATCACACAGTTTGTAGTTGCAAGAATTGCACCTGGAAACTGCTCGAACAGTCTGCGTTGATCGTACCAAGCTTTGCCGATGTTGCCTTTCAGATGCTTATACTTCTTGAGCGCAGGATAGCCATGGGCAGGTAGCATTTCCGAGTGGGTATAGATGTTGATACCCTTTCCTTCCGTCTGCTGCAGCAATTCCTCGAGTGCATACAAGTTATGCCCTGTCACCACAATACATTGACCTTCTATTTTATTCTGGCTGACTGTGATGGGTTGTGGAATCCCGAAGCGATCCGTATGCGCACGATCCAGCAGATCCATGACGCGAACCGCCGCATCTCCAACCTTCATCGCCATCTCCAAATGCTCCTGCGTATTAAAGTTGGAATTGGTCAAGGTCATGTACAAAGCTTCGTGGGTAATACGATCCACCTCAGGATCGCTATATCCTAGCTGCCGAGCATGTGTCGCATAAGCTGCAATTCCTTTTAAGGCAAAAATCATCGTGTCCTGTAAACTCGCAATGGTTTCATTTTTGCCACATACTCCAACAACGGTGCAACCGCCAGTCGGTGTCTGTTCACACTGGTAACAAAACATATCGTTATCCTCCATATTTAGATAATCTTTCGTTACTCTCAACGTAACAGAACACTAACCCTTGAGTTGTGATTACACACACATTTTTTAGATCAAGGAGATTTTAATGTCCGTCTATTTATGCTGAACATCAATATAATAACGCCTATAGCCCGAAACGTAACTATCCAGTGAGATTTACGAACCTAAGTGCATCCCTTAGAATAGACATTGTATAAACCCCCTGGTTTGGCCGATGAAATTCTAGGAGGTACATTTTTTAAATATTATATCTGCTTCAGCTTGCCTTCTTCGCAATTCGGAAAGTAGCTATAAAGCTTAAAATTATGAAAAGAAGCTGGATCGATAAGGCCAGGAGGATTCCTGTCATTACACCCCATCCAAAGGTTTCACTAATGGTAATTAGGGCACCGCCTAATCCGATGCTAAGTGCAGGACTAAACGCATCAATAAATTGAATATTCGCTGAAATTGAGCCTGCATCGCCATGTTCGGCATGCTGTAGCGCAATGGCTCCAGTGGTTGGATGTGCCAGCCCTATTCCAAAACCGGTAAGTACTTGTGAGAACACTGCGAGTACGATTCCATTACCTGAAATTCCTATCACGGTTATGACCAGCGCAACTCCGACAATCATAAATGCAACGCCAATCATCACCCGTTGTTTACGGCCCCTCCCATGGTCTTGTTCATCAAGCTTGGATTGCAACCACGCTGCTACTGACCAACTTATAGCCCCGGCAGCAACGATTAAGCCAGAAACATCTGCCGATAACCCTTTAACATTTGTTAGTGCTAGAACAACATAGCTTTCAACAGCATAGTAGCATGCAACAAACAGTGCTCTAGTAACAATGGTTGCCGGCAAACCTTTTCTAACTTCTAAAGCACCTTCTGGCAGCAGTTTCCGTAAAGGCTGAATCATAATCAAGCCCCCTGCAATTGAAATCCCAATCCCCTTCCAATAAGGTAAAAATCCTAATCCTGCTAATAGCAGCCCCGTTCCTAATGTTAATATAATTGCGTATATTTCTTTATACGTCCTCCTTTTAGTCGATGAAGCATTAGTATTTTCAGTTTGTAACTTACGAAATAATGGGAGCGTTAAGCATACTGATAGAACAATGAACGGCAGAACGAGCCAGAACACGAACCTCCAAGAAAGATTTTCGGCTAAAAGCCCTGCGATATAAGGACCAATTAATGCTGGAAGAATATAAGCACTAGAGAAAGCTGCAAGTATTTTTGTTCTTAGACTGTCAGGGTAACTTAAAGTAATGCTGGAGTATACACAAGTTAAAAGCGCACCTGCTCCGAAACCTTGAAACGCTCTTCCGCCGATCAACATGTAAATATTGAAGGAAGTTGCTGCAATAATGATACCCGTAACAAAGATTAGAATAGAAACTATAAATGATTTATATACACCATTCTTATCAATCTGCTGTCCAATGACCATTGTGCCAATGATTTGGGATAAAAGAAATGCACTAAAAATCCAACCATAATAATGGATCGCATTCATACTATGCGCCACTTTTGGTGCAATCGTCGTAACCCCCAATCCCTCGAATGCCACTGTTGTAACTGCCAGAATAATACCGATTGTCAACGCTCTGTACGGGGCATCGAAAATCCCGATTTTATTATTGTTTGTTCTCATCTTTGTGTCCTCCTTATAATTGTCGAAGCATTAGTTGCTATAGCAAGTATTAAATAAAAATAAAACAGCTCAAAACAAATGGTCTTAACGATAGTCGTCATAGCAACTAATTAAGTTGAGTCAACCTGTTCTTTTTGCAAACAAAATCTGCTATAAATCCTTTACATTATTATGAATTACAGAAAGTAGCCTTCTAAAGGTTTCAACCTCTTCCTCAGTTAACCCTTCAATGGTCTTTCTATACGCTTCAATAGAGGGAGCAAGAATCTCATCTTTTATTTCACGGCCTTTAGAAGTTAGATATACACGTAAAGATCTTCTGTCCGTCTCATGGGTTACGCGATGAACAAAGCCTTTCTTTTCAAGCTTGAAGAGCATACGCGCAATGTTCGTTTGATCTTTATACAATCTTTCAGCAATATCCTTTTGAGTAATCCCTTCACTCTCCCAAAGAATAACGAGGATCTCCCACTGGTCCACCGTAATATCAAAGGGATTAACCACTTTTTGATAATAGTTATTAAGCTTTAAATCTGCCCGGTGTACAATTACGCCTATGTATTTTTCTAATTCCAATGGTATAGCCTCCAAATAATAGACATGATTATAGTTGCTATGACCAGTATAATTGTAACGGTTTATAAATACAACTCTATAATGCAAGCTACTAAATAAATTCTACATAATTGCCTGCGATCGAAATATTTGTCGTTAAGTTTCAACAAACCCTTCACGAGATCCTCGAATAGATACGTCAGAACTCATCATCTTTAATTTCTTGATAAAACCCATGTCTGTGGACATGGGCTTTTAAAATTAACTTTATAACATTTGTTGTTTATATTGCTGATTAACACTAACCAATAAATTCTTGAACCCACTCGCTGTTGTAGTAACCTATTCCAATTTCAGTAAAGGAACTATTCAGGATATTGGCACGGTGACCAGGACTATTCATCCATTGATTCATTACTTCTTCCGGACTCGACTGGCCTTTGGCGATATTCTCCCCTGCTGTATTATAAGAGATACCAAATGCCTTCATCATATCGAACGGAGATCCGTAAGTTGGTGACTGATGGTCAAAATAATTGTTGTCGGACATATCCTGCGCTTTGGCCAAAGCCATTCTCGACAGCTCGCTATTCAGACTAAGGGGTTTCAAGCCTGCGTTTGTTCTTTCTTTGTTCACCAATTCCAGCACTTTCTGCACAGATGCCGATGAATTGGTGGATGTTTGCGGATTAGCAGAATATTGTGGGTTAGCTGATTGTTGCGGATTAGCAGAATACTGTGGCTTAGCGGAAGTTTGCGGATAAGTAGTTTGATCCGCTGTTGTACCAGCTGTAGGTGGAGTAGTGCGGATAAACCCATCCAGCCATTTCGATACATCGCCGGGTACTTGTTTAGTCTTAATCGTTGATTTCCCTGCATTTTCTGTTGAAATAGAAGACGCTTGCGTTAAGGTTGACGTTGTTGCTGTTTTGCCAGCATGATGCCCAACCTTCGTTTGTTGAGTAGTCATTTGGTTGTTGGCCGATTGATTACCCGAACAAGCTGTAACGAGCAATAGTGCTACTATTACGATAAATGGTTTAATAACGACCCCTCCTGATTTGGCAAAGTAGTGACTTAATCGAATAAAGTTTTTGTAAAGCACGATTGAATTATTCATCTTTAATTCAAAAAAGAAAAAGCAAAAAAATCCACCAGCAACATTGGTTGCTGTGGATTTTTGTAAACTTATTATGTATTGAAATCCGTATTCTTGTTCACATAGAGCTCACTAGGCTGAACTTGATATCGACCGGTTTGCAGCAGCTCTGGTAAACGCCCCATTCGCTCCGTCAAACAAGAAAGACTTTGCTCATGAAAATTAGAAAGCCCCGTATGAATCCGATCTTGAAAAGGCTTAAGCCATCTTGATTCCAAATGATCAGGACCGAAATAAACCCCAAGCAGAGAGCCAGCCGTTGCTCCGAAGCTATCCGTATCGTTGCCCTGCATCACCTGCTTGCATATTCCATCGCCAACATTGTCTGCAAATCGCAGGGTATTAATTAAGGTTCCTATTTCCTGATAAACCTCACAGTGGCAATAATTCGCATACTTATGGTTAATGCTCTGATACGCTTCCAGCCAGTCATCTGCATTCGCTACCATCTCAAGGCAATCATTAGTAATCTCATAAAATCGACTTCTTTTAGGGACGAATTGCAGAGCCGTATTGATTATTTCAATTGGATCGCGCAGCACGTGAGCAACAGCAATCGCAGCAGCAATGAACATTGTGGCGTAAATTCCGGTCCGGCGATGAGTAAAACTTGCATCCCGCCAAGCTAGCTCAGCAGCCAGAGCAGGTTGACCAGGACAGGCATAGCCGTAAGCATCTGCACGAATCGCCGCACCGCATAGTTCCGTACCCTGTACCATAAAGTCAGGCCAAGCCTCTATTTCAGAATGATTGAATAGTTCCCTATCATGCTCCAAATAGCTAATGCCTGATCGCATCAAAATAGCCCTTTCCGGACCCCAAGTTGTACTTATCGGAAGATGATTTAACCATAAATCTCTTAAATTTCTTTTCGTAAAACCATTACCGAATTGTTCTAGTACCATCATTCCCATTAATGTGTAATTGATATCATCATCAGGTGCCACATAACGAATTCGCCCCCGTGTCGTCTCAAACCAAGACCAATGACGACGATCCAGCGCATGGAGAATTTCTTCAGAAATGTAATCATTCAGTGGCCATTCCCCTACTGAAGTTAACGCTTGACGTAATTCCGACAAGCTGGGATTTACCTCTATCGGTTTGCCCAGCATTGAACCACAGACTGAAGCGAGGAATCCTGCCTTTACACGCTTGGAGCTATCCTTCAGATTCAAGACTCCGATCTGGCCTAGAGGTCGAGCAGGATCACATTCCCGCCATATCTCATCTAAATCGTTCGGCTCATAGTAAGGCCAGTTGTCTCTCATTGGAATAATAGCCAAGCTATTGGCGAATTCTAGATAGGCATCATAGCTTGCAGGAAGCTTTTCCAATTTGGCTAAATAACCGGAGGTTTGATGCCCCTGTTCGAATTTATTACGCAGAATTCCCTCCAATTGAAGTTTTAGAAATGTGAGTGACGGCAGCATGCTGTATCTCCCTTGTCTGATTATTAATCTACATAGAAATGAAACCAATAACAAATAGAAAAGCAACCATATCTATCCACAATACATCACTATCATAAGCTTAAGAAGTAAAAGATGCTGTATAAAAAAGTATTGCTCGAAGATTGATTTTCCCTTAACAATCCTTCATCCCAACACTATCGAAACTGCACAATACACTAACAACAGTCCCATCAGTACATTAAATTGACTCTTATATTTAGATATCATTTTTTTGAAAAGAGAACCACACAAACACCAACAAAAAGTGCCCATATAACCGATGAAAGCCAGAACTAAAGAATAACTCAATAATCTAAAAGATGAAGAATGATATGTAAGGATAAATGTTGATGTAACTGTGATCCCATATAATATCCCTTTTGGATTGATAAATTGTAAAAGCATTCCCGCAATAAAGCTATTGTGTTTATCTCCAGCTGCATCACTTTCTGGTTGTTTACTTGTAATCATTTTAACTGCTAAATACAGCATGTAGACTCCGCCTATTACAGCCATAATAGATTTAATTTGTGGAAGAAGATTATTCAAAAGTAGATTAAAGTAGGAACATAACAATATGATTATAAAAAATCCTGTACCCACTCCTAAACAAAATTTCATTGTTTTTTTCAGCCCAAATTGATTTGCAAAAGTCATTGCCATAATGTTATTGGGTCCCGGAGTAAAACTTGCAACAAATGCATATAAAAACAAAGAAACAAACACTAAATTATATCTCCCCTTCCAACTTGTATGCTATAATGTATCAATTAGACGTTATAACGTACATTCGTGCGTTTTATTGTATATCACGATCGTTATAAAGTAAATGGAGACAGGAGTCATTACAGTGGAAGAAATAAATCTAATTATTGCGGAAAATATAAAAAAGATAAGAAAAAGTAAAGATTTAAGCCTGGAAAAGGTTGCAGAATTAACTGGAGTTAGCAAAACAATGATTGGTCAAATCGAAAGAGGTGAATCAACACCAACCATTACAACCCTTTGGAAGATAGCCAATGGATTAAAAATTTCATTTTCTGAGCTGATAGATTACCCCAAGCCTGACACAAGAGTGATCTTTAGAAGTGAGATTCAACCACTGCTTGAAGACAACGGAAAATATCGAGTGTATCCATCTTTTTCATTTGATGAAAGTAAACGGTTTGAAGGTTATACAGTGGAGATAGACAATGGAGGATATCTTGATGCCAATTCTCATATGGAAGGAACCGAAGAATTAATCACTGTGTTTGATGGTGAATTGTCTTTACGTGTCAATGATAGCGAATACCTCTTAAAATGTGGTGATTCTATTACATTCAAGGCAGACAAGCCACATGTGTATTTTAATCCAGGACAAACCTTAACCCGTTTAAGCATGATTTTATACTACCCTAGTTAGCATAAAAATCCCAAGGTACTTAAACCTTGGGATCACGTCTTTCTATGATAACCTGTTGAGATGCCGCGCAGTCTCACCATTATGAGCCGTCCAACATAAACTTGTAAACCTTACCGTCTTGTACATATTCATTCTTAAAAAGCAGGGCCTCACCTTCTCTTTTCAGGAACTTCAGGTTGTCTCCATAAAAAGGGAGATCGTTTGTTTCAGCATATTTTTGCTGTTCTACGTCAAGGAGTACCTTGTACAACAATGTTTTGGTCCCTATTTTACGATCTATCATCATGAGGAAACCTTGTTGATTGGACCGTATCAACAGAAAATCCTCGTCCATTCCCTCCACTAAATAATTATCCGAATTACCACCAAGGGTGGTCAGTTCAATCGACTCCGTTACGTTCCCCGTTCCATCTTCAATTAATCGTAATAATTTCCCATCGGTAAGCAGGAGCTGATTGCCAGCTATTTTTACATTATCACCGTAACGAAGATAGTATCCTACACTTGCTTGGCGAATAACCATTCCATCCTTAATAATCAATGTATACCATTTATTATTGATATGTGGTTCTCCGTAAACATCTGTTAGGGTTAGATAGATTAAACCTTTTGGCGTTTTCTGAAAATCGAAATGAACAGCATCGAACAGCTGCGATCCGAGTTTCGTTAGCAAGCGAGTATGTCCTACGGAATCCGTTATATATAAACTCCCAGTTTTTTTATCCACTGTATAAGTAGATCCACCGAATTCTGCGCTGTCACTAGCAAAGCTCAATAGTCCAGTAGCTGTATATATCCTCTTCGTCGCATCCCAGCTGACTGTTGTTCCTCCTAATGAATTCACAAGAAAGCGAGCAGGTACATAGAGTTGACCATTAATTTCAAAAGGAACACCCTCCACATTTACTAACTTACCGTCGAGGACCCCCTGTTTACTTCCAATACGAACTGCTATCTTTTTTCCCCATCCAGTAAACTCCGCTCTCTGATGTGACTTATCCCATACTACCTTCAGTCCTGCCGTTTCCCAGTGATTAGCTGAAACATAAGTAATTCCTTGCTTTACTAGCGCTGAACTCGTTCCTTTCCCGCCTCCATCCATAATAAAAGTGAAAAAAGCAGGCAATGCCGCATTCGCTACTGGAGCAGCAAGCAATGATGCAACAAGTATTGGAGCTAGCAACCATCTTTTATTCATAAATTGACCAACCTCCATGTTAGAGAACCATAAATTCTTCATATGGTACAGACGCAAACAATTCCCAAAAGTTCCTAGAAGATTGAAATATTAGAAGAAGTTAATAACAATTTCTCTCCAAACTAATTGCCCATCTCCTTCTGACATGACTACACTCAAAAATAATAACTTCACATTTGTTGGCCGATATTTGAATCGTATAGAAGGTTATCAAGAATGCTTCACCTCAGCCGAGGTTACACAAATCTTAGTCGGAGGATTATATATCTTATCCCTTTACCAAATCAGTAAATCGCTCGCTCATTTCACGATTGCCAATGGTGTTGCAGATGCTGAAATTGCTGTAGGATTAGAAAAAACAAGCCATCCTTTAGATTTCCTAAGGGATGGCTTGTTCGTAATCACTTTATTCTTCTGTCCTTCACGCGTACATGCAGCTGCTTAAAGCACCGCAATCCGCTGCTGGATGCGTGGGAATAAGGCGAAGGCATTCTCGTAAAATACTTTTTCGTGGTGCTGCTCAGGGACAAGTCGGCGGACAAATTCCGCATACAGGTCAATAGGAGCGAGTGGCCAATCCGTGCCGAACAACATTTTCTCGTAGTGGTCGGAGTACACCAGCGCCCGGCGAAAATGATCCATGAACAGAGGTTCATTCATAAACCGTTCAAAATGAGGCCGATCACCGACCACAAGGCCGGACAAATCGGCATAGACGTTTGGATTTTTAGCCACCACTTCGGCGGCATCCATCACCCACGGATCGCCAAGATGGCAGATCATAAAATTCACATCACGTCGTTGAAACGCTAATTCGTCTACGGTAAGTGGATGTGCATACTTTAGCAATCCATTCATCGAGTACGTATCACCGGTATGAATGACCACAGGCGTGCCATACTTTGCTGCCAGCTCATAGATTGGCGAATAGATTTTGTCATAAACGTAATGATGATAGTACCCGGCATAGAGCTTAATACCAGCTACCTCGGGCGCTTGCAGCCGTGCCTCAATTCGGTCCAGTTCCTCAAGTGCATCTTTTCCTCCGAGCATGTTCGGATTGATCCCCACGCATTCCATTAAGAAAGACGGCACAGTATCCTCCAAGTCAAGGCTCATCGGATTAGGGGAAGTAGAGTCAGGGAAAGCTCCCTTCGTCTGCTCCGTGACCCCCATTCCAATGCCGAGAACAACGTCGTTCTTATCAAACTCCGCTTTGAGCCCGGCAGCAGTGTAATCGACTTTGGAGAGATCCAGTGCTGTTTGATGAAAACTGTCGATGTCCGACAGATGAATGTGAATATCAATGATCGGCATTTAAGATCTCCTTTTCGTCAGTAGGTCTAGCAAAGGTCAGCTTCAAAAGACTGCCGACATCCTCTGAATTCAGAGCGAGTTCTCCCATGATCAGGAAGGACGGCTGTGTCCAAACGGTTTCTCCATTTAGAAGCGGAAGATGATGATGCACCCCGTGATTAAAAACCTTATTGTTCACATACGCCGAGGCACTCTGATTCGGATGACTGCTCACCATATGCAGCATATCCTTACGCGAAGATGCACCAATTCGCAATAGTCCCTTGGCCTCAAGATAGGTTTCAACCGTTCCTAATAAGAACTTGCCCTCCTTGGAGAATTCCATCCATCCTTCGGCATAGACTGGCGAAGGTTTGATATAATTCTCCTCCGATACCGAATAATTCGGCAGGGTCATTCCGCTGTCATTGGTCACCGAATGCAACACACAAAGCACTGGGACACCTGGGAGCATAAGGTAATGCTGATTAACAACAATTCCTTGGTTCTTTTCCTGCTTCTCGATCGAAGTAGTGATACGTAATCCTTTCCATACATTACCCTGAACATCCATTTTCTCGGTCCAAGCTGCGCTTCTTGGCTCCTCCAACCGACTAAATCCACCTATGCCTGAAATACCCACACCGAGCCCACCATGCCAAGGATTCCACCAGGAACGCGGTGCTGCTTCCGGATAGGAGCTATCCAGCCATTCTTCTCCATGGTGCTTCAGGGAATGCACAACACTGCCGAAATCAGGAGCAGCTGCAATAGAAAGAACTCCGTTACTCACAGTGTAAATAGGACCCGCTGGTCCCTCTTCTGTGCCACAGACAACGGCTGCTGTTTCCGTTTGAGGGAACCAGAGACCCGTTCGCTCTTGAATACGATCCTCTCCATGATAGACGACTCGAATCTTCTGACCTGATTGGCTGTGTTCTGAAGAAGATTCCGCTTCCTCAGGCGAGAGCTCAAAGCCCGCGGAGTGCAGATTCTGCTCTCTTTGCAGCTCCATCTCAGCGACTTTCTGTTCCTCTCCTCTATCCGTTTGTACATACAGCTCGAGGTTTCCATTAAGCGAAGTCATCTTTCGTTCGATTAACTCCGCATGAAGCGCCCCCGCCGCAAACGGATTTCCACCGCCGAGCGTTAATTCAAGATGATCATCCAACACTGGTGTGACCGGATCCTGCTGCTTCCGTGCAAAGGCGCGGAAATCCGACCACTTCAGGAAGGTGTTTAAAGCGAACACCAGCGTCTTTGTTCGTACGACATCTCCAGCAGAAATTTGACCAAGATTATGCTCCAGTCCAAGTGGATATTCCGGACGAAGCAGCTTCAGGGAAGGGTCCCAGCAAACGCCGCATGTGACATTCTCTTCCTTGCTAAACAACCAATTTTCTGTAATTTGAGCACTGTCCCAATAACTCGGATCACCCGAATAAGCATCGCCCATATCTACGTAATGATCCTGATAAGGCAGGATGAGCCGTTTGCCAAAAAATCCGAAATTCGTTAGCAGACACATATCCTCTTCCAACGTTTGGTTACTAGTATTGCGCACCTCACTATAAAACTCAGCGATTCCATTTGCAAAGAGCTTAGCCACTCTTTTTATCTCCAGACCCGGGAATTCATCCGATTCATAAAGAGTCTCTAGAACCTGGCCCTCTCCTTCGGAATAGATCTTTACTTCTTTAGCCTGTTTCTTCGAGAATTCTTCGGCAAATGGTTTACCTAACTTCGGATGGGTCAACCAGAAATTATGGCTCGAGCCGGGATATTCAATCCACATCCCATTGTCGTTATTATTAAGATGTACAGAGTAAGCGCCGTTTACAGCCACCCACTGATCCCCGTTTTCCCCACCAAAGCGGCCATGTGTTCCTTTCATTAGCACAGATAATTTGCTGATGAAGGAGACTGCCTTCTCTCCAGCCGGAATGGCCGTCACCTCAATATCCCGTGAATAAAGACCATATGAATTTAGGGTAAAGGGCACTAGGATGGAAGCCTTACTCTTTGCTGGAACCGAGAAGCTTACCGCCCGATCTGCCCACATCAAAAATTCTACCTCTGGCAAATCAAAAGAAAATTCCGCTTCCGCTGTAAAATTATTTTCAACATTCAAATAAAGCTCAGCGGGAAGACCCGGATACAGCTCACGCGTTGGCAACTCCATCCTCATTTTCAGTGGGAATTTAGGAACAACACCTATACGAAACTCAGCGCGCTTGCCACCGATGATCCATTTGCTCATAACCACGGGGTGAGTCTTCTTGTCGTTTTGCTCTTCACGAATCGGATCAAGCTCGAACTCACCTTCTACGATAACTGTTTCTCCTGGCGAGATTGTTGGTGCAGCAGACAAGGCAAAACGAATATTTTTGTCATTTTGGCCTTTGATCTCAATGGCCAGATCAGATGCCGAACGATTCTTGATGTGATAGCGAATCTTGTAGGTGGAACCGAATACAAGATCGTGATCGTCAATCTCCGTGGAGATTTCATAGTCAGGTGTATCAAGAGCCGTCAGGCCACGACCAGTCTTCTCGAATTCTGCGCGTAAGGAGAGTTCTCCCTTTTGCCAAGTGTAATCGAAGAAATCAAAACCACGCTCCCGTCGACCATCCGGCTGAATAGGCAGTTCACGGGTACTATCTGCATACCAATCAAGCTGCTCAAAATAAGGAGCGAGTGCTTCCGTTTGCAGAACCGTCGGAATAAAGTTCATCAGATGAACGTAATCCTCATTTTTTTCCCAAAAGAATCCACATTTCTTATACATCGGTACGGCCTTCGTATTGCCTGCCCAAGTAAACAGATCAAGACGTGGCCAGCCCGCTTCAATTGTTTTGCGGACAGCGTTCAAAATCAGATTACGACCTACCTTGTATCCGTGATAATCAGGTCGTACATTCAACAGCGGAACATACAAAGCCCCTTCGTCTTGACGGTAATGAGCAAAACTGCAGAAGCCAACCACTTCCTCACCATCAACGGCGAGAAACACATTCAGATTGGATGAGATCTCCATCTCGCGGCGCACTGTATCCTCTGTTCTCTGATTGGTGCCTCCACCCCAGCTTTCGTTGCTACGGTTCCACATATCTGCGACCGCCTTAGCGTAAGAAGGATCATATTCGATAATGCGGATTTGTTCCGCTGTAGTCTTTACAGTCATGCTCTCATCTCCTTATTCCTCAAATATGAGTATGTATTCGCATAAAGTTATTCTAGATAACATCTCTACAACTTTATTCAAATAACTCCTACGAATTCTTATTATACTATTAATTGGAAAACTGTTACGAGGTAAAAAACTTGATAAAAAATTCTTTCTGCTCCATCAAAATTTCGTTGGTCTGATTATTTATTTCATGCATACAAAAAGACGAAACGCATAGTTGTTGTTGTAATACGTTTCGTCTTTTCATAAGGTTTCTAATAGTTTAAATCACTTGTGAGAATCGCCCGTTACGTAATCTATTAGTTTTCGCGCAAATGCACTAGCAATCCACCAGCTCCAGTCACCAACATATCAGTTCCTGTCCAAAGCATTTCATTAAAATTATAGAATTCATTATGCTCATAAAAGTTCCAGCTCTTTAAATCCTTCGAGACTCCAATTCTATTGCTGCTTATGAAACGGTAATCTTTTCCGGTCCAAACCAATCTACTAGCGTTACTGCTGGCGGCATGGGTTTCTATATATTGATCATATTGTCCCTTTACTGCTGTCCATTGCAGACCATTAGCTGAGCTATAAATATGATCCGATACAATGATGAATTTATCCTTCGCCCATTGTACATTCAAGAAAGTGTAAGCTTCTTCATAGTCGTTCTGCTGTTGCTTCCAATTAGGGAGATCATTCCCTAGCGTAAAGGTCTGCAGTTTCCATTTGGTTAAATTATTACTCTGTAAAACGATGGCTTTACTGCCATTAGTTCCAACTACAACAGTGGTTCCGTTATGAGTAGCAATGTCCGTCAGCTTACCAGACCAGTCGTAGATTTTTTTCCAGGTCGTTCCGTTCTCTGAAGAGTAAATCATCGACTTCTTATCATTGCCTTTAGCATGCCCGATAGCTACGTACTGTTTGCCAGTCCAAATCACATGTTTCATTTCGGCATCCAGAGGCTTATTGTTTCTGTTCCAAGCAATACCATCTTTGGATGTCCAGGCATATTGCAATCCTACCGCTACAAAAATGTTACCGTTCCAAGCCACGGAGGTCAGACCGTTTACTGTAGTATCCTCCCTGTTACCCAGCAGAATCTGCTGCCAATTCCTGCCGTCCTTACTCGTTGCAACAGTTGGAACTGCATACGTATAGAGTGAGCCAACGGCGACATATATTCCATTCCCTTTTACAACCTGACTGAAGGAAGCATCTGGCTTCGCACTCTGCTTTAAATCCCACTTTAAACCGTCTTTGGATACGGCCAGACGGGTACCCGAATGACCAACAAAACATTTCCCGGTATAGGTCACCATCATCCCCAAAGGCATATTAGGAATTTTCTGCTGCTGCCAATTCACTTTATCAGTGGATACAAACACTATACCCTCTTCGCGAAATCGAGTAGCGTAGATTAGGTATTGCTTGCCATTCCAGAATATTTCGCTGCGGCTGTACAGACCGGAGAACATATCTGAAGTTCTCACAAGCTTGAAATTAATCCCATCCTTAGTACTGAGGTTATTGCCTTCGGTATCATAAAATACAAGCGTGCCATCAGACTGAAGCTCATCAAAAGTCAACCAATAGTTACGAATTGGTTTTCCATTTATTGTTGCTTTATATTTCAGATTGTTATTTACTTTACCAGACTGTTGGGTCCACTGGCTTAAATTATCGGATGTATACACAATCAGCTCAACATTTCGTTTATCACTCGGGATATAAAGGAATTGATTTCGAGTACTCGCGGAGCCATAGTACGCATATCCCCCGTAAGTCATCAAATAACGCTTACCGTTCCAGTAAATCTGATCCAGACGTTCACCAATCGTTCCTTGCAAGTTCCACATGCTTCCGTCCGTGGAAGTGTAAACTTCCGTCTTCATGGTCTGATCCGGATAAGACAACAGAATGAATTGATTATTTTGCCAAGTGATCGTGTAAGCTCTCAATACCGATGACTGTAGTTCAACTGCTGTTTCGATCCACTTTTCTCCATCCAGAGAATAATACAGATGAGGTAAGCTTAAATTCTGATCACTTAAAAAGAAACGATCATGTTGATACGTGAGACTTATTTTGTTTGAATTGATCGGTAAAGGCCTTGTACTCCACGTTGCACCTCCATCTTTAGATACAAGGAATCCCGTCAGCTTAGGAATAATAACCAGACCCTTACCATTGCTTGCAGCTTGCCCTAGCTCGTTTCCCTTAACACCATCAAAAGTAAATGTGAACTGCTTCTCTGCATCTCCTGTTAACGTGGAAAAGGCAACTTTTTGCGGAGTAGGAATAGTCTTTTGATCTGAACCGGTGCCAGACTGCTGCTTGGAGTTATCTCCCCAAGTTACAGCACTTCCGTCCACCAGAAGCGCAAATGAATGAGCCGCCATACATCCGTTGCTCAATCCAACGGCATTGTTCAGATTTGAAACCTTGACCGGTTGCACAGAATACTTGGTAGTCCCATCTCCCAGTTGGTTTCGATCATTGAAACCCCATGCCCAGACCGTCCTATCCTCTTTCAGAACGGTGTAAAAGTTCTCTCCAGATGTAATATCCTGAATGCCCTCTAACCCTTCAACCCGTTCAACTGCACCTTCTTCTCCCTGCAGAAGCTTGAGATTGATTACACCTGTGTCAGGACTTGAAGTATAAATGGTTGAGACACCCCAGCCCCATACCTGTCCATCCTCTGACAAGGCATAATTGGGCTGATTCGTTTGCCCATCTATAATCTTCTTGATACCAGAAAGACCTTCAACCTGGATAGGAACCGATGATTTATTACCGATACTCCAGACTGTTCCATCGTTTTTAATAGCGTATGTATCAAAGAATGCCTTAAAGCCAGCATTTGAAAGCTCAGGTCTTTTTACCGCTGCTTTGCCGGGTTCAGAAGGCACATACATCCAGACGGTACCATCACTCTGTGTGGCATAAACATATGCCTCGGCATCGCTGATCTGTACGATCTGCTTAAGCCCCTTAATCTGACTAAATGATGCAGTATCTTTTGAATAGTTAAACCGTCCCCATACCGTACCGTCTTTTAGAAGCACCTGTAGAAATTGGTTACCACCTTGAATATCTTTAATCGGCTTATCTTTAAAGAAAGAAACTTCTTGAGGAGCTGCATTCCCTATCTCCCCAATGCTATTATATTGACCCCAAGCCCACAGATTCCCTTGGATATCTAAAGCATAGGATTGAAGATTGCTGGCAACAATCTTTTGCACTTTCACACTGGTATTAGCATCCTGATTCCCTACTTCTAAAGCTTTAGCAGAAGGAACTGCGGTAATAAACGTTCCGGTAATTAGCAGTAGTATTAAAACTATCAATGTTATATTCTTTGGGACTATTCTCTTAAATAAATTCATAGTATGTTCTCTAAACTCCTTCGCATCCTTAATAAACGCAATGTTTCTTACTAATCTCTAATTCATGAACACTCTTGCTGTATTAAACTTCATCACTCCCCTTTGGGAATATTATACTATCGTTTCCATAAATAACTTGTTGAGAAAAAGGAGGTTTTGTAAAACTATGGAGTAACGCAAATAAGACCATGAATTCCGAATTAGCTAATTTATTTGACGTAGTAATCATAAAAAAGCTGTCGAGTCTCCCTCGACAGCCTCAAGCTGCGGCTATGAGCAGCATTTCTATTTAACAACTCTCCACACGATCCGCTGATCTTTTTTTCAAATTCGCGATACCTACAATACCAATCAACAGCACGCAAAAAGAATAAGGAAATGCCATATTAGCGGTGTATAAAGCTGTACCTATAACTGGACCTATGAATGATCCGCCACCTTGCAGGGCCGCAATAAAGGAAGCAACGCTTCTTTGCTCATGGTCTTGAACCGCCATTGAAGCACCCGCGCTGTAGCCAAGCAATGTAAAGCCGATGCCAATTCCCAAGAATGTAAAGTCCACATAAGCAAATCTGATGAACAATAACAAGCCTAGCAGACCCAAAGCCACAAATAATAGCCCCACGAGCAGTACCTTCTTAGGATGCCATTTGAGGTATTTGCTGATCACAATTTGCGAGAGCACCACCATTATTCCCGAGATAGCCAGACCCGTTCCAATTAACTGAGTGGCTTGCTGGGTACTGTATCCAAGGCTGTCTTGCACAAAAAATCCGATAGTAACCTGCACGATATTCAGAGCAAACGATAGCAATAGTCCAATCCATAAATAGAGGCGTATCCGTTTGTCGTTAGGTGAAAGTGAAATCGCCTGCCGTTCGATCTCGATATTCTTTTCTTTAGGAATAAACACTAGAAATAAAATAGCCAAGGTGAATAATAATATCGCTGCGGCGTACATTGGTGAGGTGAGTCCCAGCGAAGCCATTCCTCCGCTCATTGCAGGTCCTACTACGAAGCCAAGTCCATTGGCTGCACCGAATAATGCCATTCCCTGAGTACGGGTCTCTTTTGTACTCCAGCCCATAACATAAGCTTGTGCTAATGCCGGAATACCTCCAAAGAAAAAGCCGGCGATTGCGCGAAGTATAAAGAAACTCCAAAATAGGGTAGTTTTGCTCTCAGCATGTACTGCATAATCAGCCAGCAGTGCAAAAATGACTAGTGTTGCCATATAGACGAACATAATCGAAGCGAGCAGCCATTTTCGGCTCATGAACGTTTGTTTTTCCCAGAAATATCCTCCGAGCAGCCAGCAAAGTCCCGCTACCGATACCAAACATCCTGATTGAAAATCACTAAGTCCCAAGTTTCGAGCAAGCGGACCAATAATCGGATTAAATGCGGCTATCGATATCATCCCTGTAAGTACGATTAGAAACATAATACTCAGTCTGTATTTCATGAAATTCCCTTCTCCTCTCCAATAAACCAAAACAATATACGATTTATAATCGCTGTGTTCATGGTACTATGCCTGGAAGTCAGGCCTCTACCCGTTGGCGGATTACTTTACTTGTTATCGGGATTATTAGTGGAACACAAAAAAACTGCTCCTAAGAGCAGCCTAAGTCACACTATTTTAGTGAAAGGACTTACGAATGGAAATAGCTGAAATTCCTACTTACACAATGTTAATGTACCGTCCCAATATTCTCTAAGTGCAATGAACTATTGGTGCTAACGCCCGCTTCCGTACTCAGAGTAGTAAGTGCTTGTTCAAGATCTTCTTTATTCACATATACGTATGGACTCTTCCAAAGAGATTCCACATGTAAGGAATTAATATGATCTGGTTTGAGTTTAGGGAAGTTCAACAACCATTGCTGGAGATCCGCTTGTGGAATATCTGTCTTCACATTTTCACCGATGATGTCCAATACATTCCCCCATTGGGACACACCTTGGAAATTCCCTAGCTTATCCAGAATCTGCTTAATTACTTGCTGCTGTCGATCATTGCGCTGAAAATCGGAGGATTCAGCCGTTCCTTGATTCGATTTGCGGTAACGCACAAAATCAAGCACTTGTTTGCCATCCAGCTTCTGCAAGCCCTTCTTTAAGTCGATGTTCGTTCCATCTGCCGAATCGATATATTTCATATCCATATCGACATCAATGGTTAGCCCGCCAAGCAAGTCCACCGTCTCCTTCAGCACATCAAAATTCACCACAACCATGTGATCAATTGGCAGACCTAATAAATTGCTGAAAAACTCTTTTGTATTAGGGATAGCTTCAGTTTTATCTTTTATGTAATGGTAAGCATAATAATAATTAGCTTTTCGAGAGGGCAACGATTTAGGTTTTAGCAACAAATCCCTCGGTATAGATAAGAAACTCGTCGACTTCGTCTCAGGATTGAAGCTGACAAGCATTAGCACATCGGTATTCATTACCCCACCACCACCGTCCCGACTATCTACACCGGCAAGCAGAAAAATCATAGGTTCAACCGATACCGTCTCCTTTTTTTCCTCTGGGGCAGCGGTTGGCTGGACGTTGACTGGAGCAGCCATACGCTCTATCGCGTTATCCGCTTTTTTGAATAAATACCCTGCATATACTCCAATTCCGATAATCGTTGCGCCTAAGACAAGTCCAATGCTCGTCAGAATTTTACGAGTTGTTGTCCACTTGCGTTTGTTAGTCATAATTCCCTCCACTCAGTTCCAGTAGCTTTTTCAATCCGTGCTTTCATCCTTATGGACTTTCACACTTAGCACTATGCCAATCGCAATCATATTAGTAAGTAATGAGCTACCTCCATAACTAATAAACGGCAAGGATATCCCCGTCAGGGGCAGCAATCCAAGATGCATGCCAAGGTTAACAGAAACTTGAAAGATGATCATGGCGATAAATCCGGTGACAATATATGCCCCTGCACGATCCCTGCTTTCGAGTGCGATAAAGATCATTCGATAGACGAGCAATAAATAAAGCATCAGCAGCACGGAAGAGCCTATAAAACCGTATTTTGCACCGATGACTACAAAGATCGAATCGGAATACGCGTATGGAATATATCCTTTTCGCAAAAAAATACCTTCACTACCCGATAATCCACCGGAGCCAATGGCTATCATTGCGTTTTTGACATGCCAAGATTTATCGGGATCACTCTGCGGGTCCAAAAAGGCCTGAATTCGTGACAATTGATGGGGCTCGACAATCTTGGATAACAAGTCGAAGTTGGCATAATACAGCCATAGTATCGTTCCGATCGAAACAATCACCACACCGAGGATCAGAATCATATATAGAGCACGGATGTTACCAATCCATAGCATACTAAGCAATATGCCAGCAAAAACGAGCGCTGTACCCAAATCGGGTTGATCCATAATCAAAATGAACGGAATTAAAAAAACGAAACAAACCGGCACTAAATCTTGAAAAAAGCGAAGCTGCTGTCCCTCTCGTTTACCCAATAGATGAGCAATGAGCAGCACCGTACATATTTTAGCCAGTTCGGAGGGCTGGAGCTGAAAGCTTCCAATACTTAACCAACGCACGGCGCCATTGAGGTTCTCCCCAACCAGCTTGACTAGCACAAGTAGAGCAATACCTACGCTATAAAAGAGATACGCTAACCAGCCTAATAGATTCTTATAATCTACCAATGCTATGAATAACATGGGTATGCAAAATAAAGCAAATAAAGACAACGAACTAATGTAAAGACCATCTAACCGTGTATCCGTAGTCGCGCCATAAATAGCAACAGTACCAATAGCAACTAGGCATGTTACGAGAAATAGTACGGATTTGTCCAGCTTTGCAATTTTGGTGGAGATTAGCATGAAACAACCTCTATTTAATTTCTGTATTTTTCTTGTTGTGTACGGGATACACGCATAAAAATGAGCATCATAAATAATCCGCCTGAGCACTATTACACCTTGTTTCAAGATGAA
The DNA here is from genome assembly GCF_924513355.1 of Paenibacillus pseudetheri. NCBI lineage: Bacteria > Bacillati > Bacillota > Bacilli > Caryophanales > Paenibacillaceae > Paenibacillus > Paenibacillus pseudetheri. The sequence goes on along the minus strand of NZ_CAKMAB010000014.1, from coordinate 52,213 downwards.
GCTGAAGTGCAGCGGATTATAAAGTGGAATGATTATCTCAGAATAAATTTGCCCTGATACGCCTTCTTTGATAACAGCTTTAATTTATCTTCACTCAGCGTATAAATATCCAATCCGTTCCCTGCCTCACCCAATGACCAGCCCAGCGCGAGCTCGTTATGGCCATCCTCATCGGCATCATAGAATCCGGCATAATCCAGGCCATACCCAAACCCCTCAACCTCCGAAATCTTTTGCCACGCTTCATTTTCCTGCCTGAGCAGCATTGCTTTTATGGTAGAACCTTTGTTTTTGCTGTACTCATATACAACTACAGCTTCGTCGATACCGTCTCCATCCATATCCCCAAAGGAGATAGCATTATCCTCTTGTCCCTCCATCGGAGTTATCAATTGAGCTTTGTCTGGAAGCCATTTGATAAATTCTTGACTTGTTTTGTCTCGTTGCAGGCTTGCTTCTGTTGATGGAGGCTTAATCAGCTCTCCTGGTGTCGCCGGAACTCCACATCCTCCGAGCAAAAATATCGTTGTTAACATAGCACCTATCTTTATGAATTTGCTCGGCATTTGGATCATCGACTCCTCGCTTGTCCGCATATATAGTATTTTATCTGTGAAAGAGATGAAAGTGGTTATGAAATAGTTAAATTTGAGCTCAATTTATATCGGCAAGTCAAATTGGACAATCGTCCCCTTACCTAAAGTACTGCTTATTCGCAGCTCGCCATGATGCAATGTAATGATCTGTTCCGAGATGGACAGACCTAAACCGCTGCCTGACGCCTGTTGATCCCCTTTGTAGAATTTTCGCCGCACATTCTCTAAATCCGCTTCTGCGATGCCTGACCCAGTATCCTCAACTGTAATTACAACTTTCCCTGGAACCGTATGGGCAGTAATAAGAATTCGACCTGAGGAACAAGTAAATTTGAGCGAATTATCAATGAGATTAATCATGACTTGTTTCACACGATTCTCGTCAGCTTGAAGGACAGGCAGATTCTCTTCTATTTTCACTTCGAGCAAGATGCCTTGTCGGGTTGCTCTAGGGGTGAGTTGTCTGCCAATATGCTGCAACAGCTCTGTTAGATCCACAGTCGTGAGGTGAATTGCGATTCTTCCGTTATCCAATTTGGAGAAATCCAATAATTCATCCACCATATGAGTTAACCTGTCACTTTCAGATTCAATGATATCTAGCCCATCATGAAACAAAGCCTGGTTACTCTCCCCACCCGCCTTCAAGGTGATTACCCAGCCTTTGATCGAGGTCAATGGCGTACGCAGTTCATGGGATACGGATGCGATAAAATCATTCTTAAGCTGTTCACTTTTCGATATTCGACTGGCCATCATATTCAATGTATCTGCCAAGGAACCAAGCTCGTCTTGATAGCGCTTTTGTACTCTTATGCTGAAATCTCCATCAGACATCTGGTCTGCTGCCTGTTTCAGATCTTTAATGGATCTGGTTATGGTCCAAGACAGTAATAATCCAAGCAAGGTGACGATACCAATCACGAGCAAACCTACCCCGATCAGCAATACCGCAATTTGATTAACTGTATGTATCGTTTCCGTTAAGGAGGTAATAAACCTTACTTCCCCAACAATGTTACCTTTCGCTTGTAAAGGATAGGAAACCGTAAAAATCGCTTCCTCGGTTACAGGGTCCTCACCCTTCCAACTGCCAGGCTGCCCTTTTATGGCTGCTTGCACATCCATGTTATCTGTCATCGCAAAATCGCCTTCGATTCCATTAGAATCCTGCAACAGCCGACCTTCAGCATTAATAATCTGTACCTGTGCATCGGAATGGCTGGCAAAGCCCTTTAACAACCTATCCGATTGTTCCTCTAGATCCTCGTCGCTAAAATATTGCTGATAAAAAGAAGCCGACAGTTCTGCTTGATTCATCAGGGTTTGCTCTATATTATGAAAATAATAATAACGTACAGAGAAATTAAGAATAATCTCAAGAATGAGCACAGTAAGACAGATCACTACAAAATAGCTTCCTACTAATCTTTTCTGAATACCCATTCTTCAACTATCCTTTCTAAAGCGGTATCCGAGCCCCCATACAGTCTCAATCCAATGTGGGTTAGAAGCATCCACTTCAATCTTCTCTCTTAGCTTACGCACGTGAACATCTACTGTCTTCGGATCGCCAATAAAATCCTCACCCCAGACCAGATTCATTAATTCATTCCTGGATAGTGCTGTATCCGGATGCTCCAGAAAGGTCTTCATCAATTGGAATTCCTTCGGGGTTAATTCAATAATGTCATCGTGCTTAAACATTTTGTTCGAGTTCAGATCCAAACGAATCGGTCCAGCTTGAAGGATAGTTCTTTGCGGTTTTAAAGCTGTTTCTGTACGGCGCAATATCGCTTTGATCCGTGCCACCAGTTCTAATGGATTAAAAGGTTTCACAATGTAATCGTCGGCACCAATTTCAAGGCCATTGATTTTATCCAGATCTTGTCCTCGTGCTGTTAAAAAAATGATGATGACCCCAGGGTCCTGCTCTCTTAGTTTCCGGCAGATCTCAAACCCATTCAAATCCGGCAACATGATGTCCAGAACAATAACGTCTGGCCGGTTCGCCTCAAAGCTCTGCAATGCTTTTTCTCCACAAGCAGCCTCACGAACCACAAACCCATTATTCGTTAAATTGATAGATATAAACCGTCTAATATTATCGTCATCTTCCACAATAAGTACTTGATTGCGTTCTACAGTGTTCATGCTCTCCCCCCCTATAACCCAGTATTCAAACATGCAAAAAAAAACAAAAAAACTCTCCCAGTAAAGAGAGAGTCTTGTCTCAGATCCCTGTAATTAAATCACAAGTGGATATTACTCTATATCGCTATGCTTGTCAAAAATCTAATCCAAATATACAGCCTTACCCGTTTGTGCAGATTCATAAATCGCTTCTAATATTTGCGAAACAACATAAGCCTGTTCAGGTGTTACAACCGGGTCTTTATCCTGTTCAATAGCTTCGATCCATTTTCTTAATTCGATGTCAGGTGCACTTTCTGCTTTTCCCTCATAGTAAGCAACGCCGCCAGCCCCAAGCTCAATTTTATTGGTGTACAGCTTGCTGAATTTCTCCCCGTTTATTCTAAGTCCGTCCTTCATATCTGCGCCTGCTTCCGTCCCGCTCAAGCTGCATTTCGCTTCGTGCACATCCAGAGAATTAAGTGCCCAGCTCGCTTCCAGCATAATTGTGGCGCCATTCTCCATTACGACCATCCCAAAGGCTGAGTCCTCCACGGTGAACTTTTTAGGGTCCCAAGGTCCCCAAGCGTTGGCGGCTTCTTCTTTTTGTGAGAGTTCATGATATTTGGTACCCAGTACAACTTTTGGTTTATAGTTATCCATCATCCACAGCGTTAGATCCAGCGCATGGGTTCCGATATCGATCAGTGGTCCTCCACCTTGCTTCTCTTCATCGAGGAATACTCCCCATGTCGGTACTGCTCTCCGTCTGATGGCATGTGCTTTTGCAAAATAAATATGACCAAGCTCCCCGGACTCACATGCTTTTTTCAAATATAAACTATCTTCTCTGTAGCGGTTGTCATATCCAATGGTTAGTTTCTTGCCTGTACGTTTCGCTGCTTCCACCATTCGTTTGGCATCTGCTGCCGTCTTGGCCATTGGTTTTTCGCACATAACATGTTTTCCTGCTTCAAGGGCTGCAATTGAAATTTCTGCATGGGCATCATTCGGCGTAAGCACATGAATAATATCAATCGAATGATCTTTTAATAGTTCTGTGTAATCCGTATATACAGCAGCTTCGTTAGTTCCGTATTTCTCAGCAGCTTCTTCAGCACGTCCTTTAATAATGTCACAAAAAGCTACGATCTCCACTTTACTTTGCTTGCTCAAACTTGGAAGATGCTTGCCATTCGCAATTCCACCACATCCAATAATTCCTACGCGAAACACTTTACTCATATCTTTCACCCTCACTTCTAATTAGTTTGTTTTGTATTTCGATAAGTTGCTGGAGTCATGCCTAAACGCTTGCGAAATACGATATGCAAATATGTTGCATTCGTAAATCCTTCCGATTTAGCAATTTGTTCTATCGGATAACTACTCTCTTCTAGCTTTCGGCAGACCGCTTGTAATCGAATATCCTCAAGCGACCGACTAAACGATCTATCAGCATCCACTTGCTTAAATACTCGCTGCAACTGCCTTGCGCTTATATTCAGTTTTTCTGCAACATTCTCCAAGGTAACGGTTCCTGAATAATTAGCTTCCATATATTGAATGGCGTATTGGTACCGATAAGTTAACATGTCTCTAACAGGCGCTTCTGTTCGAATCCCACCTGAATCATACGCTCTTACTGCTTTTATTAAAATGCTGATTACGAGATGTTTAATGGAAGTATAATATCCCGTCAGTTTACCTTCACAAGCTTCATAGGCTTCAAGAAAACATTTCATAGCGCTGTGATAATCTTGTGCTGGAACTAGTGGCAGCTGCTTCAGCTTCTGAACACAGGTCTCAGCCTCCGCAACCTCCCAAGGATCTACGTCCTCTCTGATCTTCTCTTTAATGTCCACATGTAGACACAGTTCTTCCATGGATTCTTCTGTATCCGCCTCTTGGCGATGCATGACACCCGGACCGGTTAAATAGAGCATTCCCTCCGACAAGGGGTATTGCAGATCGCCAAGAATAACTATTCCCTTTCCTCGCGGAATAAAATGAAATTCGAATTCAGAATGATTATGGAAATCTATGACTCTCCCCGGCGGAAAAGAGGTCAAATGAAATCTAAGAACTGTAATTTCGTAATGTCCCCATTGAATGGAAATATCCAATCGCTCGAGCATATCATGCTTCTCAAACATCATCTCATAGGGAAAGTTACTCAATGTTAAATCCTCCTAACAGGTGGAGACCGATTAAGCGTCTAGATCTGCTAACCGAACCATACGAGCTTCTTTAGCAGAACGATTCGCCGCTTCCATTAATCTCGTAAGCTCCACAGCAGTTTGAACATTCTCAGTCGCGAAAGTATCCTTTTGGATATGATTAACCCACTGATGGAATGCGCTTTCACGATTAGCATATAGCGGTACTTCTTTCCAACCTTCCTCTTTGTCAGCGGATTTGTTACTTCTAAGAAGAAGCTTATCCTCTGGTGTTCCATAAAGAAGAGTTCCCTCCGTTCCATGTACCTCGATGGTAAACGGCGAATGACTATTCACGAAACCAGCCTCGACCACACCAATTGCTCCTGAATTCGTAAATAGCGTCACCACTGCATTATCTTCTACTTCCTTGCCCGTTACATAACCAAAATTAGCACTTACACCGGTCACATCTTGACCTAAGAAAAGCTTCGTCAAATACATAGGATGACAACCAAGATCAATCAAAGCTCCGCCACCACATTGTTCCAAGCTATAGAAATGATCGGGAAGCCAGTTTTCTGTAGCCCCATTATGGGATAAGCGAACTCTAACGTAAGTAATCTCTCCGAGCAGTTCTTGACTTAGAACTTCTTGAATCGTTAATGCATATCCATCATTTAGACGTGGCAAGGAGACGGTCAGCTTCACCTCGTTCTCTTCCACTGCGCTTATGATCTCTTCAACTTCTTTATGTGTAGGGGCAATTACTTTTTCCGTAAAAATATGTTTGCCCGCTTTAGCCGCAGCAATAATTACATCTCTGTGCACATTGGTCGGCGCATCCACTATGACGGCATCTATATCCTCTTGCGCAAGCAGGTCATCCAGTGATTCGAAAAAAGGAACATTTAAGCTTTCGGCAGCTTTTTTCCCACGCTCTGCATCTTCATCCCAAACCGCAGCCAATACAGTATCCTCATGTTCTTGAGCTTGCTTCGTATAATCCCAAGCATGTACATGCCAATAGCTAATCTTACCAATTCTTATCGTCATTTGCTTGTGCCTCCCGTATATATGTTATTCTGACATCTACTAATAAAATATCACATAACAAGACCCTTTATTAGTAGTAAAATGCGACATTTAACATATAATATTACGACATGGACATTCCATATGATATACGATTTCCATTTAAAGGCTAACTTACATTACACAACCAAACCATATGAACGGAATCAGGTCCCCAATAGTCTTTTACCACCTTATAAGGCTCCCCAAATTTACGCTGCCACTTGATTTGTGCGCGTTTATATCCACTGTCCAAACAAAATTGCCCGATCCCCTGTTCGTTTAGAAATATCATCATTTTCTTAATTAATGCCGAACCAATCCCTTGCCCCTGATAGCTTGGCAACACGTATAAACTACCCAATTCCCCCAAATGATCCAACTGATGTTCTGCACAGATTTGAATAGTCTCACCACAGGGACCATAGGAAATCGTACCCACAACCTTCCCATTGATTTTAGCGATAAAGAAATAAGTATCCGAGTTTGCCTGTTCCAGTGAAGATAGCGCCTTTTGCTTTTTATGATCGGTTTCACTTTGTATGTCCTCTTGTAAGTGACCTAATCCCTCTTTGTTAAAGGCATCCGATATTGATTCTTCAAATACCCGGCATGTAGATACATAATCACCCTCAGTGAGTGTACTAATAGTTAGATGCTTTGTCTCATTCATTATGTTGATCTCCTCTGCAATAATGTACTATAAACAATCAAGTTATGAGGTTTATATTCATAAGACAACTTTTACTGGAGGTCATCATGAATATAATTTCCTTTCTGATTTATTGCGTTGTAGCTACATTTACACCCGGTCCTGCCAATATTGTTATTCTTTCTTCCGTGCAGCATTCCGGGGCTAAGAAATCTATGAAATATGTATACGGAGCCACGATGGCTTTTGGATTATTGCTTATCCTTTCTACCCTGCTGAACCGTGTTCTGGTTGAGGTCATCCCTAATATCCTGATCATCATGCAAGTCATTGGGAGTTTATATATGCTCTATCTAGCTTATAAAATCTTTAAGATGGGTGCAATGGACGACCAGCCTAACCCAAATGCCAATTTTCGCTCGGGCTTACTCATGCAGCTTGTGAATCCTAAAGTGCTGCTATTTACACTAACTGTCATTCCCAGCTATGTAATGCCATTCTACAATTCAACACTTACCTTGACCCTATTTGTTATAATTATAACGGTGATCGGATTTTTTGCATTCACAACTTGGGTTGTTTTTGGCACGATCTTCAGAAGATTTCTGCAAAATCATCAAAAAGTTCTAAATACGCTGATGGCACTTTTTTTAGTATACTCGGCCATTATGATATCGGGAGTCCTATAAAGTCGCGGAGGTTAAGAACGTGGAGAAATTCAATTATAAAAAGTCAGCAGAGATCCTGTCCTTATCCGCCAGCCTTACTGATTTCACATATAAAAAGCATTGCCACGAGGAATATGCAATCGGCGTCACCTTACGTGGCATTCAGCAATATAACCTTGACGGCAGCTTGCAGTCCTCTCATAAAAATGGCGTAATGCTGTTTAATCCAGAGCAAACGCATGACGGCAGTTCGTATGATAGAGCAGGTATTGATTATGTTATGCTTTATATCAAGCCAACCTTAATACAAGAAATACTAGGAAATAAAGAACTGCACTTCACCTCTCCTATCCTATATGACAACAAATTGGCTCAGTGCATATTGGCGCTAAGTCATGCCATTCAGAATGGTAAAGAGGAGGCGTTGTGCAATGAGCTGTTATTAACTCTGCTCGATCTAGTATCCCATACTGAAATCATTACCGACCGCAGAACGAATAATAACCTCGTCAAAAAAGCGAAAGAAATGATGTACTGCAGCTTGGAGCATGTGCTGAAACTGGACGACCTCTGTAAAGAGTTTGATCTATCCAAATATCAATTTATCCGAGAGTTTAAGACACATACAGGAATATCACCTTATCAATTTTTCTTAAATTGCAAGGTAGAGCACGCCAAGCAGTCCATTGAGAAAACTAAGGATATCTATGCCGCTGTAGTAGATTGTGGATTTGTAGATTTAACTCATTTGAACCGGCATTTTAAAAGCGTATTTGGTATAACCGCACATGAATACAGGTTACAACTGCATTGAGCAGAAGTAACCTGTATTCATCATGATTTATAAAATTTGACCATCCACCATTGTCCAGCACACTTTAAATTTATCATCCAAGAGGACCAGATCAGCATCAAAGCCAGATGTTATTGTCCCCTTTTGTTGAAGTCCAAGAATATTGGCCGGCGTAGTTGAAGCCATCTTAACGGCATCTACCAATGGAATTCCAGTTTCAACAGTATAACGTAAGGCTTCATTCATAGTCACTGTACTTGAAGCTAGCGTTCCATCCTTCAGTCTCGCTACCCCCTCGGATACCGTAACATGATGGCCTCCAAACATATAATCCCCATCACCTAATCCCATAGCTTGCAGTGCATCTGTAATCAAGACCATTCCTTCTGGTCCTTTCAAGGTATGCATTAATCGAATAATTGCAGGATGCAGATGAACGTTGTCCACAATCGCTTGAAGGCTTACATGCTTCTCTTCAAAAGCAGCCACAATTACCCCCGGATCCCGATGATGGATAGGCCGCATGCCATTAAAACAATGCGTAACATGACTTGCCCCCGACGCAAAGGCTTGTTTAGCTTCTTCATATGTGGCATCCGAATGAGCGATGGCTATAACTACACCCTTTTCTTTCAAAAAGGAAATGAGCTCCATCCCTCCCGGCAACTCTGGAGCGATTGTAACCATCTTAATAAGTGAACCCGCTTCTTCAAAAATCAGGTTCATTTCCTCTAAGTTGGGATGGCGTAGATACTTTTCGTTCTGCATTCCTTTTCGCTTTGGGTTCAAGTAAGGTCCTTCTAAATGAATACCTGCGATCTTTGCACCCACTTCATGTCCAATCACACGCTTGACACTACGAATCATTTCTAAAAGATCTTCTAGCGTAGAACTCACAGATGTAGCCAAAAATGAGGTACAGCCAGATGAAGCACAAGCACTTGAGACCTCTTGAATACTCTTTTCCGTACCGTCCATCATATCGAAGCCATTGGCGCCATGAATATGAACATCTATCATCCCGGGTACTAACAAATGGCCACCACCATCGATCCGTTCATGTTGTCCCTCTGGAATCGAAAGATCCTCTGTATCTATCTTTATGATTTTCCCTTCAGAAATCCACACATTAGCCGCTGGGACAATACGATTCTGAAGCGCCACTTGTACATTTTGCAGAATATAAGACATAAATATCCTCCTCTGTTTCGTTATCAGTCATTCAATAACTGTGATGTTCTTCTGATCTAGAACTTCTCTGATCTCACTTGGGAGTTCTCGATCGGTAATTAGAATATCAATGCAATCAAAGTCTAGACGGAAAAATGATTTGCCAATAAATTTGGTGTGATCAGCCACTAAGATGACTTGATCTGATCTTCGGGCCATTTCTCTCTTCACCCGCACATCTTCTTCATATGGATAGTAGAGTCCATCAGCACCGATCGCAGAAGCTCCAATAAAGGCTTTATCAGCACGGATTTCACTAAGTTTATCGATAATAGAAGGACCATATAACAAGCGGTTTTTCACATTCAAGTAACCACCAAGAACATAAATTTGCAGATCCTCCCGCTTTGACAAGATCCCTACGTTATCAATCGAGTGAGTGACAACCGTAATATCCTTCGCGCTGATCTGTTCTGCTACAAACTGCACGGTGGTAGACACATCTAAAATCACAGTCTCATGATCTTGGATAAGCTGCGCCGCAGCCTTCCCAATCCTCTGTTTACTCTCAGATTCATCGATCAATCGATCCTGATAAGATAACAATTCTTTTTGTAACTCAGGTAACGATACCCCTCCATGCGTTCGGATCACAACACCTTCTTGTACTAATCTAACAATATCCCTACGTGCGGTATCTCTGGATACATCAAATTGCGTACAGATCTCTTGGACACTCATCGATTGGTGTTGTTTCAAATATTCGAGTATTTTTAACAATCTCTCCTCTTGAAACATCATGTATGCACCTCCTATAGTCATCATAAGTTATATAATAAGTATTTTCAAGTATTAAATTAGTTTATATAAGTATATGTAAGTAACATTGTACAACTTATTATATTCATTGATATTCACAAAAAAAAGACGTTAGCCAGATGAATATACATCCGTTAACGTCCTTCAATTCACTTCATAGTACGATTCCAACTCTTTTGGATCTTTCGAATAAAAACGATTTGCCCCACGTGATACGCGTTATGTGTTGTCACATTGCCCATTACTTCCCACCACTGACTGCCTTGGAATTCTTGAACATCGGCATCCAATTGTTCCTTTGTAATCAGTTCCTGCCAACGTAAAAGAACTTCTATGAGTTGTTGCTGAAGCTCTTGGAACGTTACTCCTTCTGCAACTACAAAGGTATTATTGTTATCCACTGAAGGAACCGCATGGACACTTTTTTCACTATATCTTGTTTGCCAAGTTTCATTCCAGTAGAGCAGATGCTGTACTATCTCAGCAATACTATTGCTTTCTTCCGTTACTTTCCAAAAAGCTTCTTCTTTGCTTAAGTCTTTTACGGCTACCTCAAAGGGCACATACCAACTTGGATCATTCGCATTAGCTAGCAACTGGTTAGCCAGAACATCATATGCATGATACACCTTGCTCCACCCCATTTTTCAGATCATTATCAGCAAATCAGGTACCGCAGAAGGTTCTATATGGACGTGCCGATTCCTCAGGAAGTGCCGAGTATTCATCTTGTTCAGGGGAATACGCGTAAGGATTGGAAAGAGCTTCAAGCAATCGCTCCATCACACTGTAATCTTCCTGTTGGACTGCCGCTTGAAGTGCTTCTTCTACCCTGTGGTTTCGCGGAATGATCGCAGGATTACTGCTGCGCATTAGCTGCTGCGAAGCATCTTTCGATTGCTGCTGTCTGCTAAGTCTAGCCTGCCATAACTCGTGCCACTTCGTAAATTCCGCTGCACCGAACAGAGCGGTCTCTTCCAGCTTCTCTAAAGTTAGAGCACGGAAGGTGTTGGTATAGTCCGCCCGATATTTCTGCATCAAATCTAGCAGGTCTTCAATTAGCGCAACATCCTCTACCTCTTCGTTAAAGATTCCAAGCTTCGCTCTCATTCCCGTAAGCCAATGATGGTAAGACCGCTCTTTAAAATCTGCAATCTCCTCTTCAGCGAGCTTGACCGCTTGTTCCTGATCCTCAGCCAGTAGCGGCAGAAGAGTCTCCGCGAATCTCGCGAGGTTCCAAGAGGCAATCCCCGGCTGATTGCCATAAGCATAACGACCCTGCTGATCAATAGAGCTGAATACTGTCTCCGGATCATACACATCCATGAAGGCGCAAGGGCCATAATCGATCGTTTCTCCACTAAGCGCCATGTTATCTGTATTCATCACTCCGTGAATAAATCCTACAAGCTGCCATTTGGCAATCAGTTCAGCCTGACGTCCAATCACTTCCCGAAGCAGGAAAAGATAACGGTTCTCCTCAGAATCAGCTCCCGGATAATGTCTTTGTAATGTGTAATCTGCCAGAGAGCGGAGATCCTCCACAGTCCCCCACGCTGCAACATATTGAAAAGTACCCACCCGTAGATGACTGGCCGCAACTCGGGTCAGAATAGCACCGGGCTGCGCTGTTTCTCGAATGACCGTTTCTCCAGTAATTACCACTGATAAACTGCGTGTGGTAGGAATACCCAAGCTATCCATGGCTTCGCTGATGATATATTCACGCAGCATCGGACCGAGTCCGGCTCGGCCATCACCACCACGAGAATATGGTGTTCTTCCCGCACCCTTAAGCTGAATGTCTACACGTTCACCTTGGGGAGTGATCTGTTCGCCAAGCAATACGGCTCGGCCGTCCCCTAACATAGTGAAATGTCCGAATTGATGTCCAGCATACGCTTGAGCAAGCGGCTCCGTACCTTTAGGAACTTCATTGCCCGCAAGAATCTGAACGCCATCTTTACTATGTAGTGCTGTGCTATTCAGCCCTAGCGTAGTAGCCAATGGTTTATTATAGATGATCAATTCCGGTTTACGCACAGGAGTAGGCATGATCCTTGTAAACATGGATTCCGGCAGATGAGCATAACTGTTCTCAAAGTTCCATCCTATATCTATCTTCTCCGTCATAATATCTCCTTTTTTATACCATCAGTCTATGCCTTTATGATCTCAGAATAAGTTATGTTAAAATTTAATGCAAATCTTCTCAGAAAGAGTTATAAAGACCGCCCAGCCTCCTGCCATTTTATGCAGGAAACCGGGCGGTCTTTATTATGTCCTATCTTGTTATCAATTTATTAATGCTAATTCGCTCCGCCTTTAGAGAGCATGATATTTAGAATGGTCTTGTCAGTATCCGCCAAACCTTCCTGAACCAGTCGCTCCATGTTGCGGATAGTGTCTTCCACCTCTTCGAAAATAACTCCATCCTTGGTCGTAGGAGCAATATTGTTCATCGCCAGTGTGGCTGCCTGAATCGCCGTGTTGGTGGAGGTGGATATCTTCAGCGCACAGGTTGAATTTGCACCGTCGCAGATCATGCCTGATAAAGAGGCTATCGTATTCTGTATCCCATGCTTGATCTGCTCAAGAGTGCCGTCCATAAGATAAATGATCCCGCTATTCGCTCCAACTCCGCCTGCAATTCCTGAACCACATAAAGGCGACAACCGCCCAATATAATGCTTAATATGCACAGTGACCAGATTGCTTAGTGCAAGCGCCCGAGCCAGCGTCTCCTCATTCTTGCCGAGCAGTTCCGCCAAAGATATAACAGGAAGCGTACAGGCGATGCCCTGATTACCGCTGCCTGCTGTTGTCATCACAGGCATTGCACTGCCATCCATGCGAGCATCTGAAGCCGCAGCAGTGGCCGCTATAATTTTGTTCGCTACATCATTGCCGAACAAATTCACAGCAGATTGCTGATTCATCTTCTTTCCTACTTGCAAGCCATAATCGCCCCGCAGTCCCTCATCCGAGATCGCTTTGTTCATCCGAGCGCCTTCCAAGAGGAAGCTAAGGTCTGAAAATGGAGCCGTACTTATAAACTCGAATATCCGATCTACAGAGCCTTCATAAGCTTCATTATCGGAAAGAGCAGGCTTGCCACAATCAGCTTTAGACTTCTTAGGTGTCACTTTTTTTCCGTCCAGAGCCAGGTATTCTATATTAGTGTGTTCTTTAGCAAGGATGGCAGTCGCTGTGTGGTTCTCTGTTTTCACCTGTGCTTCAATATATAACTTCTCAGGAGTGTCCATTATCTCCACCATTAGCAGCTTTCGATCAAGCAGATCATTAGCCAGCTTTAGCTCATCCTGAGTCAGGCCTGATAGGATTTCCAGCTCCTTATGCGAACGTCCGACCACCGCACCAAGGGCTGCTGCGATAGGCAGACCTGTCTGTCCTGTCCCTGGGATGCCCACTCCCATTGCATTTTTAATAATATTACCGCTGAGATGCAGCCGAATCCCCGTTATTTCTTCCTCGAGAAGCTCTGCCGCCAAGGAGACGGCATACGCAACTGCGATCGGCTCTGTGCAGCCTTCTGCCGGTACGACTTCCTTGTGCAAAATTTCCAATAAGTTGCCCATGTATGCTTTTCCCCCTATTCTCTCCCACTCGGAGTCATTTCTATATAGTAACGCAGAGTGAAGTTTCAGGGAATCCTTTTTCCTTTTTCTTGTATGGGAAGCTTGTCCTAGATCAACATCTTACATGCTTGCGTTTAAAACCAAGCCGAGCTTTGTCGACTGCATTTTGAATATTTACGTACGCGTGAATAAATTTGCTTTTTGCCTTATCCTTATCAACTTCAATTGGCCCCACTGTTCTTGCGGTCTCACTGGCCTTATCATGAAGTGGCGAATAAGATACGGCCACTGTGTACATGAAGTTGTTCATTGAGTATTGGGTACGTTCTGGAGAATCATGAATCGTATTTTCCACCATCTCAAGCATACCGGCAAGCTTGCTTTCGGAAAACTCAACGTCCGGCCGACTGCCAAGCAGCCAGCAGTAACAGCTCCAGCCCGCTGACATTCTCAGCTCTTCACCGCTCGAGATCCATTTATCGGCAACTTGTTGTGCAATATCCGCTTCTGCCAAGGTTACTGCTACTACAAAGTCGGACAGCATATAAAAATAAGCCGCATCCATCCATCGGTCATAATCCGCTTCCGTCATTGCATTGGGATCAGCAATGATGCCGGCAAAATACATAGCGTCGTAGTTCCCTGTCGCGTAAAGTTCCTCAGCCAATGGCTGATTTATTTTGGTTTTCTTGAAGATTGGCTTCATTGCTCCGGTAGCCACGCCAAATAGCGGTTCCTTTGCTCCATTAGACATATATATTTTCTTGGTTCGTTCCTTGCCAAGTGCTTCCAGCTCCTGCATGACCATCTCTAAATCCACTATTTAACACTTCCTTTTTCAAAGTTCTTTCCCAAGCTATCTTAGGTTTGTACTAGTTAAAGAAAGTGTACTGTATGGGTTTCCTTGTCGCAAGTTAAGTTTCCGAAGGAATCCTTATGGGTGCGCAAATAACCACCTATATTATTAGGTGGTTATTACCTCAACCTTTTACAGAACCGATTGTAATTCCAGCAACGATCTTTCTGGACACAAGAAGATAAAGTATAAACGTGGGTAGAAACACAAGAATTGATGCAGCAAAAATACCCGATTAATTACCAGTATTCGTATATCCTACTACGATGGATTGAAGTGCTAATGCTATTGGATGTCGATCCGGATTATAAATTCAATGAATAAAATAACGAAAACAATGGAATCGAGATTAGTAGCCCCGGAACAGATAATGCCGAGATAAACATTAAATCAACTAACCGTTTCCCCTTAAACTGAATTCGTCCCAAGTCGCAGGGTGCTTTTGTTATACCTGCTTTCATACACCTCTTTGTTATAGAAAGAGAGTACAGCATACGGTTGCTGCGGAACCGTGGAGGAAATACATCGGCAGTGTGCCGACTACACATGCCTTTCATCCGCTTGTACTGCAATCTTGCAAAGCCGGATTTGGATGGTCGTACGATTTGTCGGGCCTAATCATCGCTACAGTTGGCTCTTTAGCTCCCACACCGTCGAACAAGCGCTTGGGTCAACGGCTCGCACTGTAGTGCCCGCCTGCAGCAAACACAGCGCATGCATAACGATGCACTTCCGAAGCGAAAAGAAACCAACAAAACACAACTGTCTTGAACTTCATTAGCCATTACAAAGGCAAGAACCTATACAAGTAATTCCGCATATGCTGGATCATCTAAAAAATTATCGTTTACTTAGGTAATAGCCGTATTCAAGTGGACGAGAGTATACGGCTCTTCGGGATATAGGAAGTTCATTATAAAGGCTCTTTTGTGGCATACCGTTAACTTCAATGATCCAAATATGTCCTTCCAAGTCAATGACCAAATCTACACTAACCTCACATAGATGGATGCCGGAATCCAACTCAAGGATCTCTGCTGTTCGTAAACTTAAGTTATAGATGGTATTCATCATATCCCTAACGGATTTTGCCGGGTATAGCTTCTTCAACACATCCATCGTTAGGCAGGCTCTTTCGTATATGCTTGTATTGAAACAGCCTGCGTACGATACTCGACTGATAACATTAGTAGTGGACCAAAGACCATTTTTATTTTTTTGTACAAGCACCCTGATATCAAAAGTGCGGTTGTTAAGATTATTGGTAAATATCCCCTTCTGAATTAAATGGGGGACTTGACCTACAAACCGTTCGGATTCGGTAAGTAACTGACTTATAGATCCTACGATTATGCTGGGCATAACATAGTGGTTAGAAATATGCAGTTCTCCAGTATCACGCTGTTCGATTCGATAAACGCCTTTTCCCATATGGCCGTGGCAGGGCTTCAAAAAAACCAATTTATGAAGGTGAATCATTTGTTCCAAGTTATCGTTACTGTAAGGCAATGTATCGGGGACATGAGGACTTAGCCAACGATTTATAGCCTGATGAATCTCCAACTTGTCAAATTGGTTAATTTGATTGAAACACTTATTCCTTCCAATAATCTGCTCCAACCGATCAATAGTCTCCATCTCTGAATTGTAACAACGGTTATAAATCACCTTCGGAAATGAAAAGCTACCCGTTTCCCACTTCATATTACGAAGATGAAGGCCTCTAATACATCTATGCTCCCAATCAATATCAGTTGGGGAAAAACTGAACATCCTTAATTTTGAAAAATGATGATTCTTCATGTAATTTTTTAAAGTCACCTTCCGTTGCCTGGCGTTAGTAACCATAATGCCTAGTGTTTCAACATTCTTCATCTTGATCCCCTTTCTGCATGAAATGGTTTCCTTGATGTAGGATATGTGAATTCAGCTAATATGCATGGGACATCAACATAGTAGGCAATATTATCAAGTCATTTGACTACTGACACACATCTATTTTTACGGAATACATTGTAGGCAGGGTGAGATATACCCACTATTCAAAGGAGTGTGTGTTATGGGAAGATTACCAGGACCACCAGGACCACCAGGACCACCAGGACCACCAGGACCACAAGGACCACAAGGACCTGCAGGAGCGCAAGGACCCGCAGGACCGCAAGGACCCGCAGGACCGCAAGGACCTGCAGGACCGCAAGGGGCCACAGGACCGCAAGGACCTGCAGGACCGCAAGGGGCCACAGGACCGCAAGGACCTGCAGGACCGCAAGGACCTGTAGGACCGCAAGGGGCCACAGGATTGCAAGGACCAGCAGGGGTGCAAGGACCTATTGGTCCTACAGGACCACAAGGCCCGGCTGGAACGCCAGGACTCTTTATTGAATTTGCTTGTGCTGAGTTCGCTGGAATCGTTCTTACCACTGCTGCCCCAGTAGCCGATTTGGCCACAGTTAATATAACTGTAGATAAACCCGGAAACATTGTCTGGCTTACCGCCTATGCCACGTGGACTCCGTCTGCTGCTAGTCCTACCATTTCATTTACTATCCTTCGGGATGGCGTGACTCTATTGTGTACAGCAAGTGACACTCCCGTATCTGCCAACAGCCCGATTACAACGGCACTGACATGCTGTGATATGGGACCTCCTGTTGGGCAACATAGTTACACCTTAAGAGCAACAGGAACGATTCCTGCAGAAGGTAATATTACCATTACAATTAACGAAGGAACATTAACAGCGACTGAGATTAATACCTGATTTTTAGTTCGATAAAGAGAGCAGGTGGTCGGAACCGTCAGCTCTCTTTTTAATATATTTATAGACTTTGAGCAAATAATATCTCCTGAGTCCGCCCAAGGTTACAAAAGGGCGCCGCCTTCGGCTGTTTAATCTGCCCGAACCCCAAAAAAAGATACCGTTCACAGTTACTGTGGAACGGTATCTTTTTTTCAATAGAAATAGCCATGACATTACTTACTACGCTTTCCGATTCATAAACTTCTCCAAGCTCTCACGGGTTGGCAGGCCAGGCCATCCATGTCGCCGGGAGACATCACCGTCAATGCCCTGATCGCTTTGCCGCGCTTGACGGTCTCAGCTACAGTGAGCTTCTCCATCAGTCCGCTTATGCCGCCAACGGCAAAACCATCCCCGGCGCCTACCGTATCGACCACCCCATCGACCTTATAACCTACTGAATACCTCCTAATTGGTTATCAATATCTCTCTGGAGGAAAAATTTAATGCCTATACTTAATGAAGTTATTTCCACATTCAACAAATATCTCGATGGAAATGTAGATACTCCTGTATTTCAGCATTTTACTCACTCCGTTTTGGCGAGTAGCGAATCAGAGGTTGAGGTTTTATTCAAAATGGACTTAGGATTTGTAACTGTTGCTAACTACAGACCAAATCATTCGAATGACGCTGAAATCATACAATCCCTAATATAATACATAAGCGACCGTAATTGCTGTTTTTTTAATTACCACTAAATTTATTATTAAAAAGTACGGGGGTAGCTCAGGATCGGGAGGATTTTTGGTTTCTACCACTAAATACCCTTCTCCATCTTCCAAGAAACTATATTTATTTGAGTAGTCTTTGCTAGATGAATTATCAGTAACAACAATTTCATTCCCGCATTCAAGGCAAATGATTATAAAACCATGGCATTTCACTTCATTAATAGCCTTAATTTAATCATTAGCGTACACTAAAGTTAGATTCATTTCGGCGGTGTACAATTTAGCCCTTTCACATTAGTACAGGGTCTCGCATGATATAGGTATCTCTCCCTCCTCCACCTAATATAGTTTAGGAAGAAAGGTGGGATGCACGTGGGTAACAAAAATGATCAAGAGCAAAGGGCTATCTTTCTAGCTGCCATCTGCGGACAGACCTATGCACAGTTCTCAAATACAGATGGTTCGTTCGTCGTTCCATTAGATTATCAGATCGTGGGTACGATTGAAGCAAGATCCATCAGCGAGATGTGGGAACGCTTTGGATTTATTCTGGAATCACCACAAGAGATTATTGTTGCCTTCCGGGGAACCAGCTCCACAACCGATTGGATGTCAAACGTAATGGCTTCACAGGAGAGATTCAATTACATTAAAGAAGATACCCTTACCCACCGCGGTTTCACGAATATCTACTATTCAGCTCGCGATGGGATCATCTCTACACTCGCTAAGTTATCTCCCGATAAAACCTTATACATTACTGGTCATAGCCTTGGTGGAGCACTCGCCACTCTATGTGCTATTGATATTGCGGCTAACACCTCTTATACCTCACCTAACCTGTTCACTTATGGTTCCCCACGTGTAGGCGATCCGAACTTCACCAATGCTTTTAAACAATATGTCCGCAAGAGTTACCGTTATACCAATCTCTTTGATGTTGTTACCTACGTGCCTCCACATGTATACAGGCTACCTAAACGGGAAAGGAAGTACTATTACAGTCATGTCCACACTTTTTTATCACTGTCATTCCAGAATGGATCGGCAAGTGGTAATCATATGATCAGCTACTATTTCACAGAGCTCTCCAAGCTTCAACTGCAGTACTCCGAGGAACTTTGTTTAACAAACCCTGGATTCTGTCCAGTTGTAAGTAACCCCATCATAAGCGCATCAATTCCACCAACTGCACCTCATGTGGAGACAACTTACTAACTAACGAATAGGTGCCCGTTATATCGACTTGTTCAAAGGTCAGTTGCGGGCAGCTCGCTTGCTTCAAATAATTAAGGGTGTCAGCATCTATAGGATGAGGCGCCCCCATTCGTACCCACAAGTCGAAAACGCTTCCATTTTACGTTTTATCTAAAGTAAGAAAAAGAAAGAATTAATTATAAAAATGGAATGATCACTCCTGTAGCCCTCCTACTAAGAAGTTATTCGTATTTATTTCTAATCATTAGTTCTTTGATTTCTCTTAACTCATTTAATATTTCTTTTGATATTTGCGTACTTCTAGAGTTATCGATGCCTAATTTAATCACGAATACACCAAGCAAAAAATAGATGATTAACATTACGATGATGTTCAACTTATCCCACTCTCCTCTTTATCGTTTGATTAACGCATGAGAACTTGCTGCTAACTTGACAAAAGATCTGCATTTTCGATAGTGTAAATAAATCTCGATTACCAAGATATTCGATTTGCGAGGTATTTTTAAACCTGAACCATTTAAACTAAAAAGAGGGACCACAATGGCAGTACTTATTCTATACGCTACAAAATCAGGGACAACTGAGCAATGCGCAAAAGTATTATCAGAAGAGCTTCCTCAGAGTAAGATCTGTAATATTGAAATAGAGAAGCCAAGTCTTGAGGCATATGATAGCATTATTTTAGGTGCTGGAGTAAGAGAGTTTTCTACGAATTTTAAATAGAGGAATATAGAATTTTCTAATAAAAAATCCTGTTATCAAGATAAATGATCTGGATAACAGGATCTTTTTTAATAAAATATAATTGAATGGTTTATTACTACTTGATTGTCAATTCAAACTTCGCACCCACACCGCTTACAAATACAATTTTCCCGTTACTCGGAAGTTTAACTTGCGTAAGACCACTGACAGTAGAGAAATTCACACACACACCATTTGCATCATAAACAGCAAAGGAACCTTTAGGTGGTAGCCCTACTGTCATCAACTTGCCTGATGCTGTCTCAGGTACTGCATACCATCTCGCATATCCATCTGCTTGAATGGTTACCAATGATTGCGGGCCAGCATAGATAGGTTTAATGGCATCCTGTGTTATAAATAATTGGTTTCCAACCTTGAGATACTCCACGCCCTCTTTATTTTCAAAAACAATATCCGCAAGATCGCGCCCGCCTAAAGTTGGAATTTGCACGGTCATTTCAGCTTTATTCGGCCCAGTAATTTTATTTGAACCCATATAGCCCGGTGCATCAGGGAACATAGCAATTCCAGCTACTGGCATACTCATGTAAAATTGTGAGCTATACTTCTCGCTGACATCAAAATACAATTTCCCTTGACGCTGCTGCCAAGCTGACAAGACCTCATTGGATAAAGCATTTGCCTCTAGCTTTTCAGCTGCATATTGAGAAAGAGCAGTCTCACCAAGCCCTGGAATGACCCCGTACCCTTGAATCCAAAGGTAGATACGACCATTGCTTTCCTTGACAAAGCTAACTTTATTAGTACCCGCTACATCTAGGAATTCACCGTTCGTATTATACGAAAATATCTGAGCTGGAAATGTAGGTGCCATAATCAAAGATATACTCAATTCCCCGGCTTTACTAATCTCTATCTTCATCAGTTGTGTAGAATCAGCATAGACACCAGTATAATCCAGCAATTCCTGCGGCATAACCTCTTTGTTCGAAGCTTTAAATGTAGGTGTAGGTTTTAGTTCCTTGATAACTCCCTTTTCTTGTAGCGCACTGAGCAATATTTCGTTCGCAAGCATCTGATCGGTTGAGCTATCCCCACCAGAAGATACCACAGCTGCTGCCATCTGCTGATCAGGCAATACGACAAGTGAAGTATGATACAGAGTTGTATCCCCACCCTTTGTCAGAGCTTTGATCTCGTACTGATTGAATGGATATAAATTTACACTGTCCCAGCCCAATCCATACGCAAACGAATTATCTTTTCCTTTCGGCCACATTCCACGCTTGTACTCCTCTTGCTCCATCGCTTTTACTGATTTTTCTGATAGAATCTCTTTCGATCCTCCAGTGAAAATAGTTGCAAAGCGCACTAAATCTTCAGCCGTAGAATAGATACCCCCTGTTCCAATCACGTTAATCGTCTCTTGGGGTAAAGCGGCAGAGTAGGTAGCATTGTATACACTTGCCAGTTGTCTAGAATCCACAGAATCTTTTGGCGTTTTCGTATGCTCAAGCCCTAAAGGACCTGTAAAATTCTGATGAATGAATGTAGTGAAGTCCATTCCACTTACTTTCTCAACAATCAACTCCGCCAGCGTAAATCCATCATTACAATATACTGAGTAGGCTCCTGGATCTGCCTTTAGGCGCTCAGTTGTCAAAGTCGCTAGCAAATTATCTTTTGCGATAGAATCAGAATCATTGAATAAGAAAGAGTTTGATAAGTTTGAACCCCCAAGACCTGATGAATGATTCAGCAGCATTCTTACGGTGATTTGCTTATAACGTGAATCTTCCATCGTAAAATGATTCAGATAAGATACGACAGGTGCATCCAAATCTACCTTTCCTTGATCAACGAGCTTCATAACAGAAGCGGTCGTATACATTTTACTCGTCGAGCCAATTCCATACATCGTTGTAATGCTTGGTGCTGTCTTGCTCTCCACATGGCTGTATCCAGCTGTGCCGCTCATAACGATATTATCGCCATCGATAAGAGCATATTGGAGACTTGTCGTTCCTATCTTTTCCGTTAAGAATGCTGCCTTCTCTGCCGCGACCTTCTGAGTGTTCACATATGTTTGCGTTTTGCTACTAGCCACTGCTAATGCATTCGTAGGAAGATACACTACTAAAAGTAGAGATACCATCAACAGGGATATTATTTTCTTCTTCATACATTCCCTCCCGCTATGAATTTTCCATTCCTTTAAAGGGTAAATTATCCATATGGGAATGTAAAGGAAGTTTATATCATTATCTAATCCATTAATTCTACTTTGTCTCCGATTCTGATTTCCCCTGTCTTAACTACGGAAGCGTACACTCCGAAGTGTAGTTCAAACTCTTGGTTTAGTTTTTTCAATAATTTAGGGTCTCTTTCCTGACTATCCGGGTCCATCGTGATAACCATACATCTCTCACAGAAACTATCTACCTGTAGCTGAACATCTCCTATGGAGAGCTGCCGCCCGATCCAATCCCCTTCGAAAAGCGATTCATCGCTTAGAGCGATAACAAAGTTCCCACGAAACCGGCGCTGATCTAAGGAATGTCCCCACGCAGCCTCTAGCTTCTTCAAACTAGCATCCGTAATGAGTAAAATACTGGCGCCATCCACCGATAACAGTTGCGGATGCTCTGGCTGTGGATGTGAAGCTTTTATACTAGACATGGAAATTCGCGTTTTAGTTTGGCTTTGGATTTCTTCCAATAAATGCTTATCCCACCCAAAGGTTCGTCCATCTGAAGCCCTTACATGAATTTCTCCATTGATAAATTGCGCTTGATAGGTAAGCATTTTAGGATTATTTCTAGCTGTAAAATACCGCCACCAGCCCTCTTTTGACTCATCATAAAAGGCACAGAAGCGATCCCCTAACATTCCATACGGTTCTATCACACAGGTTTCCAATCGTTCACCTGCAAATGACTTGACTGGATAGCGATTAATATCTTTGATTTCACCAACAATTGATTGCACGGTACAACGCCTCCAATTTCTAAAAATACAACATATCCTTTAATTCTACCTGAAATCGTTTGACTCTTGCACCCTTATTTTCACTACAACACATAGCTATTTCGAACGATTCTCGATCACATAAAAATTTATTTATTTTACTTGAATATATGTTTTATACTATGACTATTACAAATAGTGGAAAGAATATGAGAGGTGAATAGCAGTGCGGTCCAATGAATTCCAAAGTTTTGACTTTGCTTTTACACATGCTGTAATTGGAATGGCTCTAGTTTCGTTAGATGGAACGTTCCTAAAATGGAATTCAGCCCTAAGTACCCTATTGGGATATGATCATAACGAGTTAATAACACCTTCACCATCCGTTCGAACTCTTCTAAGTCAGATCCATGAAATTGCTGAGCTTGGAAGGTCTCTTTCCTCTATGAATATCCATCCGCATCGATTCCAACAGGCCTACTACCTACCAACCGGACAGCTGTTATCAATAGAGATCTCCATATCTATCGTTTCGGATGCTAATGGTGCACCCTTATATTATTTTACTCAATTTGAGAATAAGACCTTGATCAGGCAAATAGAAACTCAGCTGCAAGAAGCGAAAAGCAGTCTACTAGAGAAAGATAAATCATTCCTGCAACTCCTGGAAGGATTACCTCTGACCGTTGTTATTACAGAAAAAGGGATTATTCAGTATGTGAATTCCGCGGGCTTACAGTTAATCCATGCGGAGAGCCTGAATCAATTGGTGGGTACATCCACTACTAATATTGTAGACCTTTCCAATCATGCAATCCTCCAAGAACGAAGGGAAAGATATTACAGTGGTGACACGATTGGCTCTGTTTGCTACTTAATTAATTGCTTAAATGGTCAGCAGAAATTTGTGGATGGATTCACATTACCGATTATCTCCAATGGAAATATGGCATTTATCGGAATATTTAAAGATGTCTCTCAGCAAATGCTGGAAGAAGAACGGCTAATCCAATCCGAGAAATTATCTACCGCAGGGCAATTAGCAGCTGGAATCGCTCATGAAATCAGAAATCCGCTTACCGCCATTAACGGCTTTATGAAGCTGCTTCGCTCTTCCGAGCGCATGAATGATAAATATTTTTTCATTATTGAGTCAGAATTGAAACGTATCGAATTTATCGTCAACGAGCTGCTGGTCTTATCCAAACCACAAACGACGCATATCAGTAAACCTGTGGATTTATTATCTTTACTAGAACAAGTCGCCACACTAATGAATGGACAAGCTGCACTGAAAAACCTTCAGATCCTCCCTGTCTGTACAGATCACTCCATTTGGATCCATGGTGAGGCTTATCAGCTGAAACAGGTATTTATTAATTTACTTAAAAATGCGATGGAAGCAATGAATCGTGGAGGAAACATATATATTCATGTGCTTACAAATGAAAGTGAAGCCCGAATCAGCGTGAAAGATGAAGGTTGCGGGATGACAGAGGAACAGATTAAAGCACTTGGTAAGCCATTTTATACGACAAAAGAAACAGGAACAGGCCTTGGATTTATGATCACGCAGAATATTGTACATAATCATGGCGGAGCAATCACTGTAGAAAGTGTTCCTGAGCAAGGGACTACTTTTACCGTAACCATTCCAAAAATTTTAGAGCCAGAGGAAGCTGTCATATAGCATAAGAAGTGCCGCAATGAATGATCCTTATTCATACTAGTATCCATACCTTCGTAGTGAGGTTCCGCTTAACGGACCATAGTGCACTTATTCCCTAATAATAAGCCCATTCCCGGGTAATTTGGGGAGAATAACGGTGCTGGATCGTTTATGTTACCGGTGGCACATTGTATTCGGTTTTTCGCATACATTCGGCTCGTTAACGATACCGGCGGCACATTGTATTCGGTTTTTCGCATACATTCGCCTCGTTAACGATACTGTCGGTACATTGTATTCGGTTTTTCGCATACATTCGCCTCTTTTACGTTACCGGCGGCACATTGTATTCGGTTTTTCGCATACATTTGGATCGTTTATGTTACCGGTGGCACATTGTATTCGGTTTTTCGCATACATTTGGATCGTTTACGTTACCGGCGGCACATTGTATTCGGTTTTTCGCATACATTTCTCCGCAGTCTCGAAATTTTATTAATTCTATTATAGTAAGCATATACGCCTTCGGCGTCCTTTAAGGCCGGTAAGCGTTATAAGCGAGAAAGATAAGGATAATGTATAACGAAAAAGAAGCTCCAGCAGCATTATGCTACTAGAACTTCTTTCATTATGGATACAAGGGGTCAAAAAAGCGAAACAGGAATGAGCTTTCTTCCTCCCTTGACTAGGGTAGATTCTAGCATATCCCCTTTGACACCTCCGAAATAGAGCTGCCAGTACACACCAAAGCGAACGCTAACGTCATTCTTCACTAGCTCCGGCGGCGTGACAATGAGCCACTGAAATTTAAGAGCCTTAGAAATTTCAAATACGGGATCAAGCACGTTATTAGAAACCATTTCTCCAAAAGGATTGTCATATAAAAAGACCGTCCACCCTTTGTTCTCACGATTTACACGCTTATGTGTCATGATCATCATTGCTACCAGCAGCTGTACAGATTGGCGCTGTCCACCACTGCCGACAGCCTCATCCAGCGCACCCCGATTGATGATTTCCCAGTCGGAATAATGGTAGTCTTCCGGAGCGGCGTAGAGGAAGTAATTTTCCGTTACTGGTTTATATACCTGAAGAATCGGGAAGCGATTCTGAAGCGCTGCATAGACGATTCGTCCGTCATTAATAACCTCTTTGATTACTAATGCTGGCACTTGTTCAATCTTTGGATATTTTGATAGCAATTCTTGGATACATCGATTGAAATAGTCGCTCACCATTGGCTCTACCTCATCGCTTGATCTCGGTATATTGATATTCTTATAATTCAGGCGTACCAGCGGGAAGGCATAATTATTCTCATTATGAATAATCATCCGACGTTCCATTCGCTTCATAATATCAATGATTTGTACTACACGGTAAGAAGCCCGGGCTACCCACATCTTGCGGGACAGATCCATATCCTCCTTATCGCTTTGAATGCTCTCAATCTGATCACGTGAACTACGTAACATCGATTCTAGGACTTGCTGAGCAATAGCGAAGTTATCCCAATGAACCGTATTTAAACGATCTAGAATCTTAGTCTCCAGTTCAGAATTCCGTTCATTTTTGGCGAGTTTTCCGGTTAATGAATTTTTCTCTTCCTTCACCTTTCTGGAGACCTCGTCCCGTCTTACCCGGCTATCCTTAATCCGAAGAAGCCAGTCTGCAACTAGAGACTCGCAGCATTCTCTTACGCTCAGCATTAATTCTTCTGGCACAGTCCGTAGATTGACCCGATCCTCAATATGTGCATTCATGATCTTGATTTGATTAGATAACGTCTGAATGAGCGCATCCATTCGTTCCAAAGATCGTTTACACTGGTTAAGCATGAGCTCATTCTCTTGGAAACGCTCCTGAATGTCCGTCTCTTTTTGCTCGAGTAGCTCATTCCAAATTTCCACGGCACGCTCATGTTTCTCTTTGATTCCTTTTTCTACCTTGCGCAGTTCCTTCTGCAAATTATCCAATTCGGTCTGGCAACGGATGAAAGAATCGTGAACCATCTGATAGTCTTCTTCCAGTGAAGCAGTTTCCGACTTTTGACGGTTTCTTGCAGCCATAATGGATTCGGTAGATTCAGCAGGCTCTGTTACCTTCCGCCAATTCTCATCCACTTGATTCAGGCTGGCTTCAAGCTCCGTTAGATTCTCGCTCGCCGCTTTAATCTGGGCGGCTCTTGTTCGAATTTCAAGCTCATTCTCCGTCAGCGATTGCTGCAGACTTTCAACGGTACTGAGCTGCTGCAACAGAAGATTCTGCTCTACGGGATCTATTGGTGTGGCTTCCATATCATCCGAAAGCTGATGATATGTCGGAAATACAATTTCAGGGAACCAATGCTGCAGTCTAGGAAACAGAGCATACTTGGCATCTCCCATCCATTTCTCGCGCTCTCCGCCAAGGCTTACCATTTGCGCTTCAAGATGCTCGAGCTGCTGGTCTTTATTCGCTAGCTCCCTGCTCACCAGACTCTTACGATCTGAATACTTTTTCTTCTCTTTTTGATCCTGCTCATGCTTCTTCGTACGTTCAATCCAAGCTTGCAACGCTGCTGCTCTATGCTCATGCTCTGCACTAAGCGCCTTATTCTCGATAAGTTCGCGAACGATCCGAGCAAGCGTGCTCTCGTTCTCATTAATCTCGTTGCTCAGACTGATAATGCTCTGCTGAAGTTCACTCTGCAGTTTCATAAGGGTATTACGTTTGGCTGTAATCGTCACAGTGTTCTCTGTTTGAGATAACCGTTCATATTCCTGACGCACAGATTTCAACTTCGATAAATAAGCCTCCGCGTCCTGAAGCACTTGTTCTTGCTCCTTTAGCTTCGACTGAATACCGCTCTTAAAGTTCAAGAAACGATCTGGCTCCAGTACCATTTGTGGCCCCTGGTTAGCTAAAAGTTTAAAAGATACCGGATCTGAAGCTACCATCTCTTCACGGATAAAGATAGGCACAGCTGATTTCAGCAGTGTGTCCTTCAGCAAATCCGGTTTGATTTTATCAGCTTCGCGCCGGGTTACAATCAGACTATAAGGAAGAAGTGGATGGCGCTCCAGCTCTTCCTCACGTTCAAGATACGGGCGATCATTTAAATAGGAACTACCCGGTGTGGATTGAATCTTGAGCGAATCGAGTGTGTCCTTGACCACGAGAATATCTGAATTCGGCAGCCAGTAGGATTGGTTCTGAAGTTCCACGTCCATAAGCTGATTGTAGTAATCTCGTCTGGAACGTTTTGTCTGCTGCTCCACTTCATCCATTTTTCGGATAAATCGTAATTGAATCGTATCCTGCTCTTCAAAAAGGCCAGTTGCTCCCAAACGATTATGTTCATCAAACATTTCCAGTAGAACAACAATCTGTGACCATAATTGTGATTCTTTATAGGTCTGCGAATCAAGTAGTGCCCCGAGCTCGTCTACCTCTCGTTCATAAGAGCGATGTTTCTCGCTGAGTTCGGCATGATTCTTATGCAGTGCCAGCTTTTGGTTCTCTGCCTCTTTATGCTGTTCCTCTAGCACTTCCATATCCAGAAGTATCGTTTTGGCAGCTGAAATCGTACGTTGAAGCGCCGCCACAGGAGCATATGCAGCGTCCTGACCATGCTGAGCTGCGAATGTTCCGAGTTCTTCTGTATATTGACGGATAGAGAGCGTCAATTCATTAATCTGAATATCCAGGCCTGCTAACTCCAACAGGAAGCTCTCCCGCTCCTTGCGCAGACCTTTTTCTTCAGTCGTCAGTGCTCGCTCCGCTGTTCCAAATCCTCTGATCGTTTGTTGCCAGAGGCTAGATACCACATCCCATTGTTTACGAAGCTTTTCTTTAGCCGTCTGAATGACCTCTTGACGTTCTTTCATCTCCAGAGATCCTTCGATCGCTTGAATTTCTTTCTGCCATTGCTCAATTTGTCGTGTGTGGAGCATACGTTTAGCTAAGAAATGAGCCACTTCAAGCTTTTTCTCCTGAGTCTTGGATTCGTCCAGCCGTCCACGTGCACGTCTCTGATCATCACTAAGCTTTTTGAACTCCTCTTGTTTCAGTTCCATTTCTTCCTTGCTGCGCAAATACTTTAGATTGTCCGTCTCAAATCGCAATTGCTTCGCATCCTGATAACGACCAGCCAGTTCATTACCAACCTTACTTCGTTCTTCTTCCACATTTCTCTGCTCTTCATGGATAACCGTATAGATCTGACGTCCACGCAGTTCAGTTTCCTGAACAACGCTCTCTGCCTCTACTCCCAGCTTCACCAGCTCGTATAAAGGTGCAGCCATGCCAAGAAACTCTGTGTAGACTTGTTCCCGCTGTTCAAGCATTGGCAGTCGTTGAGCTACTGTCGCCGTGTCTATAAACATCCGCTGCAGCGTATTGTCTTCTTCTTTGGGTCCCTCATTTAGACTGGAGCCGATCTCAGGGATAATTAGCTTTTCGAATAAGTTATGGTTGGTAAAGGCATCATTCTTTTTAAAATAACCTTTAATACCGCCCTCTTCCCCATTGATCCGCCGCATATTACGCCACTCGGCGATATGGATATCCCGGGTAGCCAGGAAATCATAATATCTTTTTAAATCCGAGCTATGGCTACCGAAAGGTACAATTTCCCCTCGTCGATCTCGTATAAATTGCTGGATCGTTTCAAAACTCGTAGGCTCAGCACTCTCTTCATCGAAGAGTGGCAACGTCGAAAGGGTGAGTTCAGACGCATCGCCATAATCAGTAAGTGCGTATAGAAGGTAATCCACTTTAATATCCTGCTGATCCAACGAGTTATGAGCCGTCATAGCAATACCAGTCGTCATATACTCATTACGCTCATAGTTGTCCAGATGCCATTCGATAGCTACATGAAAGGTATAAGGTTTAAGTTGTTTTTTATGATTATGAAAAAATGCTTCAACCTGGTTCTCACTATCTTTTCCCCATGGCGTTTTGGGCATTAATAACTGAAAGATGGATTGCAGCAGTACGCCCTTCCCGCCACCATTCATAAGCGTAATAAGCGTATTGGCTGGCCCCTCTTCGTTACAGAGGTCTAGAATCATATCATCATATTTCTTGAGCATTTTCTCGTATTTAAGTCCTGTAATCCGTATGCGTTCAATCCGCGGCATTAATAGCACCGTCTTTCTCAGCTAAAGTTCGTCCGATGAGTTTCTTCAATTCCTGATACCGGTCAACATCATGATATAAATACCGCATTCTCTCATAAAGCTCTTCCCGTGGGAATATCCGCTTCTCTGCCTCCGAGATGAACACGAGCTTCTCCTCTTCCAGAAGCTTCATGCCTTCATGAATCAGACCCATTCGTGAGCCTGCGCCTCTTGTTAGAAGATCGCTTTCTTCCTGACTCTTAGTTTGCATATAAAGATTAGTCCACACCTTCGACATCGCTTGGATATCCAACCGCCACTGCTGACTAAACCAACCTTCATCATCCATCTGCATCCATGCTTGAAAAAGTGAAGACACCTGATCGGATATCTGTATATAGGACATACTGTCCTGCCCGGACTTAAAGTGAGTCTCGTCCTGATCCATCTCGGCCAGAAACACAAGGATGATGATATTAATGATATGTAAATGAGTTTTGCGCTCAATTCGTGAGTATTTATTTTTTAACTGGGTAAAGTTGGTGGCGAACACTGACCCGAGTGGATTCACTAACAAATGGAGACGGTGTCCGGAATTCATCACTCGGCAGCCTGCCTCCTTGGCAACATATTGAAGCGCATCATATGTTCCTGCATCCTGCAGGCATTCAGCAGCCGCAGGATCATCGAGTGGGATTACTTTTTTACGAAGTAATTCAAAAAATAGCCGTGAAGCTTGCTGTACCTGTTCTAATGTATAACTCATGCTTGTAACTTCTCACCTCTCCACGATCGTAATAGTATATGGACTCATATCCAGACCAGACCAGCGTACTCTTGGGGTTGATTCTGGAGCAATGTTCGTATGTAGTAGCTTACCATGCAGGCTCTCCAGTTGAGGATCATCCGCTAGTACATACCTGATTAGCATCTGGCATTCATCAGATCCGTTGCTGTTCTCCGGAGCCTGTTCCTGTACTTCAATCTCTGAATGAAAAAACTGCACCCATAGATCAATAGCATGCGGTGTGCATGCCCAACGTGTTAATTCCTCCTCAGTAAAAGCTTCTGTAGTAAACGTAAAGCTCCCTCGCTGGGCTAGCGCACTGAATACAGGCTTCCACAGTTCAACGACTTCCGCCCATGGAATACCTTTAGGCATATATTGAACGGTCTCAGCATCTATCTCATCATCAAGTTCATCCATCACAACATCTGGGATAAAGCCCACCTCTTGCTCCTCCCAAGCCCAGGGAAGTGGATAAACAAAATCCTGATTCGGAGCGAACAATCCGCCGAGCAGCATTTCAAGGCTGTCACCGCTTGGTAGACCCTCTTCTTTAACCCATTCCTCCCATACATGCGTGCGGAAATTAAAGCCGGCGGCTCCCCAGAATAATTCAGGGAAGTTCAATCTTAAGTTGGTCTCCACCTCAAAAATGTTCAAGACTACCTCGGCCAGCTCATCATGTACACGCCTAGAGAGCTCCACACGCTCAGAAAGAATACGAATCTCATTGAAGTCGATTACATCTTTCTCGTCATTGGCTAACCGGGCCAAAGAACGATGAATATTATCAAAATGCTTGCGTTCTTCATCGAACTGCAGATGAATTTCTTCGAGTCGCTGATGCCGGGCCACTCCAAATTCACTAAAAATATGCTTCGGGTTACGACGCAATGCATTCCGGTATTCCTGCTGCTCATGGGTCATCTTCCGGACCCGGGAGATAAGCTCATTCACATCCTGAAGCGCTCTGGTTACACGGCCATGCTTAATATGCATCTGAATCTCGAGCAGCTTGATGCTGATCTGGAACTCTTCAATAATCTCATGACTCATAAAAATAAGCTCCATGGCATATTCGGATAGACGATAGATTGTTCTGCCGCTCTCTTCCCAGCTACTGCGGGTCGCATCCTCATCCACCATGAAATACTTATATTTCTGCACAGACATTTGCCGAGCCGCATCATCATAATAATAGGATTCGAAATCCCCACCATTTCCGCTCCAGAGCAGGCCGTCTACTAAACGTTCGACGGATTCGGTAGTCCCGAGATTCTCAATATTGAAGCGTTCCAATGCAGTCCAAGCCAACGCTATAATATCTTCCTTGGATCTTCTCTCATTGGATTCTAGCTCTAAATAATAGACTTGCAACAAGATGCTTAAAGACACCATTTCTTTGTACGGTTGGATCTCGCCAAGGTTCATCCCAGCCCCCAGATTCCATAGGGGATTCAATCGTTTGTTTCGTTCGCCAAAATCCGACCAATTCATCTTTCTGCCATCCTCACCATCACTTCATAATTTAAAATTTCCTGTGGAACCCTTAGATCCTCCTCTAGTAATCGTTCTGTAAATGCGTTCAGTTCCAAGTTACTAGAGAGCTCTTGCAGTACGTTGTGCAGATGATCCGGGTTACAGATCTGTGGAAGATTATATGTATACGGCTCCTCTGTCAGCTTCATCATCTGTTCATAAATTGGAAGCGCCAGTTGGAGATTTAAATCCGGATAACTGACTTTCAATTTACCGTAAATATCCCAACCTGCCTTGTCCATATCTCCGACATATAATAGGGTGGTTTGAAGTGGATCAATGTTCAATTCCTCTAGAAAGAGTAAGCTACTATCGATCTTCCAGCCTTCACCATAAATCAGCATATCCGGAGATAAACCACAAATCATGATATCACTAATCATTAATCGTTTGGCTGAGTGAAAAAATGATTTATTCTCAGCAATAAGAATATTTCTTACGGTTACTGCTGGCTTGACGTAATAAATAAACGGTTCCCTTGCAATTACACATTTTAAACTTTCCAGTGTTAGTTTCACTCTGGTAAGAAATTGTTTTCCTTCAGGATCAGAGAGCCATTTCTCTTGATCAAACAATTCCAGTGACCTTTCTTCTATGGTAATCATCTCGCGATCCTTCACCGTACGCAAAAAATTAGAAACCCGTTCTATCCGGCTCCAAAGCTCTTGCGTCTGAGTTTCAGGTCGTATCAAGTAATAATGAAGGTCTAGCAAATCTTGCACCCTTAACACAGCTGAAGGATCCCACCTCGCTTGAGCCGTGACACTCTTGGATAACCAATAAGATGTAGGTATTGAGGGTTGTTTATAGCTCATCGGGCTGGATTTTATCGGTTTTAGGTAACCCTCAGCCACAAGCTCGGTTATAGCGACCGCTAGAACACGAAACCCTCCGCCTAACAATTCATATTCTGCCGGTGTATCATAAGCAGTTCTAATGATTTCTTTTTCCAGCTTATCAAGTTCTACTTTACTTCTCCCTGTACGGACAGCGCCAAACTTTTTCTCTAACGTATTCATAAGAATCGATCTCAAACGATCACCCTCACCAAATAAAAATAAAACCCGTATACATCCGTATAGGGTTCTGAAGTACGCGAATATATGTTTCTATTATATCAATTCATCGAAGGTTATGCTATTTATTGTTAAACAAAATAATAGATTCTATCCATGCATTGCTACTCCGCAGAATCTGGAACACATGCCATGCAATACTGCTCTAATGTACTGTTGGGTAAAGGAATAACCTTAACCGTGCGGAACTGAAAATGCTCATAGATGGGTAGATTACTTGGCGTCTGTGTCTCTAACGTGCATAATGCATTGTTCTCACGGCACTCGGCGAGCAGCGGCATCATAATCTTTGATACATATCCTTGCCCACGGTAACGTTCTTGCACAACAAGCATATCCAAATGCATATACTTTTGATCTCCAAACATCGATAACCATAAGGAACTCATACTGCGCAAAATAGTTAGTCCTCGAATAAACCCTCGGACACCAATGATTCGGCAAATCGGTAAACACTTGAGAATCGCAAGCATAATTTGTTTCATATAGTTGACGTTCGAAATCAATGTCCCGCTCTGACGCTCCGAATGGAACACCAAGGCGACAGCTTCATAATTTGTTGACGTCGTTAGTAAATCCGAATAAGGATACAACATCTCAATATAACGATGAAAAAAAATGTTTAATACGCGGAGTCTGGTTGTTTCATCAGGCAAAATATGCTGATACAGTGGATCATCCTTTGCGAAGGCTTCTGCCAGAACGCTGGCGGCTTTCGGAATGTCCTGCCGATGAATTTTAATTAATGAACTACAAATAGTTCCACCTCATTTAGTTTACTTTCGCGATAGGCTCGGTTAGTGAAGAAGCCATTCAAGAATATTATAACTGGTTCAGTCAAGCCCTCATTTAAGGCGATGAACTTCGATATGGCACGATGGTTCTATTGTCATTTCTTCATTGAATGCGATATGATTAAAAAGATTATAAAAATACTGGGAGGAAAAATGGAAGATATTATACTATGGCTTAAATACTTGTTTCTTGGATTTGTTCAAGGGGCAACTGAGCCAATCCCCGTTTCCTCGAGCGGCCATTTGATCATCGCGCAGAAATTGCTAGGCTTAAAACAGAATGGGCTATCATTTGAAATCTTAACAAATACAGCTTCTCTAATTGCGATTTGCTTTATTTTCCGCAAAGATATCGGAAGATTGATCACTGGATTCGTTCAATTTATTCTGACCCGCAAAGAGGAATATAAGTCAGATTTCATGTTCTCTTTGTACATTATCATTGGCACCATGCCTTCGGTTATCGTAGCCTTGTTCTTTAAGGACCAAATTGAGGAGATCTTCTCGTCAGTACATACCGTGTCCATCGCCTTGCTGGTAACCGGGGTTGCTTTATGGTTAATTCGTAATCTTCGCGGCCGTAAACAAGATGGGGACTTAAAAGCGAAGGATGCAGTCATAGTCGGACTTGCCCAAGCAGTAGCTCTTATTCCTGGAATAAGTCGCTCAGGTGCAACGGTCATCTCTTCCATCGCTGTGGGAATGAAGCAAGAAACTGCTTTACGCTTTTCTTTTATGCTGTATATTCCGATCAGTCTGGGCGGACTTGTTATGGGTGCATCTGATATTGCCAGTGACCCGAACCGAGCGCAACTAGCAATTCCATACTTAATTGCATTTATCACTACACTAATCGTCACGTATTTTTCTATGCGCTGGTTTATGGGGATTATGGCTAAAGGTAATTTGAAGTACTTCTCTTATTACTGCTTCGTGGCTGGGATACTACTCCTTATCTTCATGTAAGTACATGATTTCAAACAAAAGCCCTCATGACAATCTCTGGGATTACAGAGAGCATGAGGGCTTTTCATCCTATTTTAACAGGGATATTACTTCACCACTTGACCTAATCTTGCCGATCCTAGGAAAAATGGTTTTACACACATAGTAATGCTCCTCTTTTGTAGAAGAAGCCATTGCATCTTCCACAAAAACTTGGTTATAACCAAGCTGATAAGCTTCTCTAGCTGTTGTGTCTACACCGATGGATGTAGAAATACCACACAAGACAATTGTATCTATACCACGACGCCGTAGCTGTAAATCAAGATCCGTTCCGAATAATTCAGGTACCAAGGTGTTCCAACCTGCATTTATCAATAACAAAACACTTGAAAGAAAGAATACATCTCGGATCCAAAACCAGGCGGCTCTCGATAAATAAGCATCTGGAGAAATATAGAATATTGAAAAAATAATAGATTATTTATATTCATAAAAGACCTGTCCAAATGTCCACCGAACGTTCGATCGGATCGTATTCTACGTCATATCCGAACGTTTCGGATATAAATCGGAGGGGAACATAGGTCACGTAACCGTATAGATGAGGTGGGCTATTCATCTGCACAGCTTGTCCATTAATGTAGGCTGTATGATCGTCGATGGTCATCCTCAGAGAAAGTCCATTTTTTTCAGCGGTAATCGTGCGGGTTGCCTTGTTCCATTCTACCCTAGCTCCAAATAACTCAAAGAGATAACGCATGGGTACTTCTGAAATGCCATTCACAATGTTTAACGGTGGTGATGATAGAAGTGGCATATCATCAATGTTCAACTGATACAGGATTGGGCTTGTCTTAAAGGTCCACTTTTTCACTAGCGTCTCGCCACCAGATTGAAATGAAACCTCCGCCTTATACTCCCGATCCCCCTCAACTGACGCTGCCCTGTTAGTACATACCCGTAACCAGAATTGAGCTTCTTCACACTAAGCGGGATTCTAATGTGCCGGTTACCAGCCTGTGTGCTCAGTTCAGCCTTTATGTCTGATACATCCCGCAGGTTACTAAAGACCGTAAGTGTTGTAGCTTCTCCTTGAATTAACTGCTGCGCATTCATTTTGTAAATGTTGTCTGACCAGACTCGCGTCATTCCATCATAAGGAAATACACTCGCAGTCGCTGGTGTAGTCATTACGCCTTCTGACTTCAAAGCACCAACAATCACGGTAGACTTGCCCACTCTTGCAATGCCAATAGTGACAACTGTCGGGGTCAGCATCACTTCCCTGCGATCATGCATAACTGCTAGCTCGTTAATCTCTGAAAGCCATATCAAATTCATTTTAGGCCCGCTCTTTCATGTACACGGTTTCCATAATCTCCGGTACTTCTCCGCTAAAACCCGACGTTAACACCTTCTCTTTAGGTGTTTGTTGGGTAAAGATTCTTTAACTTGACTTGTATTAGTTACTTTATGTTTATATAAATAAATCATTAAACGTTGATATATCATCTATATTTTAATTAGGAGAGATCCCATGGATTCCAAAGACCCACTAGGTTTAGTTATTCGAGATTTACACTTAGAAATAGCCAATTATTTAACAAAATTGCTTGCACCCGTTCGGCTTGCGCCTGAACAACATTTACTTATGGCTTTGTTGCTTGAGAAAGAAGGTCTATCTCAGAACGAGATTGCTAATAAACTTGGGAAGGATAAAGCCAGTGTTGCCCGAATGATCGCTAGCTTAGAGAACAAGGGTTACATTCATAAAGTAACAAGTACGCAAGATCGTCGTTCGGTAAATGTTTTAGTCACAGACGAAGGCAGGAAATTAGAGACTACAATCAATGAGGTGACGATCAAATTAAACGAAATTATAGCGACAGGATTATCTCCTGCGGATTACTCAGCGCTAACAACTTTGTTAACTCGTGTGCAGAATAATGTAAAAGAGGCATAAATGTATTCCCCCTGCTCTATAGTTGACATATCATCTATTGTTCAAAAATAATATGAATTTAATTCTGAAAAGAGGTTTATCCAAATCATGGAATTTACAGCAACAGTTCAAGTTAAACGTCCAGCCCTTATGGCCTTCTCGCTCATGCTAGGTGCATTCGTCGGGCTATTTAGTGAAACCGCCTTAAATATGGCTTTTACTAACTTAATGGATGAATTTTCAATCAACGCCTCAACGGTTCAATGGCTAACTACAGGATATCTACTTGTATTAGGAATCCTTGTGCCTATATCCGCCCTATTAATGCAATGGTTTACCACCAGACAATTATTCACAGCTTCCTTGCTATTATCTATCGTCGGTACATTAATTGCTGCCCTCTCCCCAAATTTCACCGCCTTATTAATTGCGCGTTTAGTGCAAGCCTTGGGAACTGGTTTATTGCTTCCCCTAATGACGAACATTATTCTTATTATTTTCCCTGCACATAAACGCGGAACGGTCTGAATTTACGAGTGTTTAAATATCCTATGTTTACAATAGGTCTTATTATGGTCTTTTTTGGAATGATGATCATTTTATCCTCTGCCATTTTATTACCCTTATATTTAAAAGGAGGTTTGTTGTTATCCGCCACAGCTGCAGGAATTTTACTCCTTCCAGGCAGTGTGATTAACGGAGCTATGGCTCCAGTAACAGGGAGAATATTTGATAAATTCGGCCCGAAGCTATTGCTGCCACTTGGATTCTCCTTCGTAACAATTGCAGGATTTCTATTCACAAGTAACTCTACTGAAACCAGTAGCCTGACCTTTATTTTAATACACTGCACAATGTTTATTGGATTGGCAATGGTCTTTATGCCCGCTCAAACCAATGGCTTAAATCAATTACCCGTGAAATACTATCCGGACGGTGCTGCTGTCATGAATACACTTCAACAAATCGCAGGTGCTCTTGGTACAACGTTCGCTGTTACACTAATGTCTAGCGGACAAACACGATTCGCTAATACACATCCAACTGCTGCACAGCCTGAAATTTTAACCGCAGGAATTACACATGCATACTTATTTATCGCAGCGATTGCAGTTATCGGGTTAATTTTATCGTTATTTGTGAAGCGTATTAGAGTTTATTAATTTTAATCAAAAAAGACAGTGGACATGAGAAGAT
Organism: Paenibacillus pseudetheri; assembly: GCF_924513355.1. NCBI lineage: Bacteria > Bacillati > Bacillota > Bacilli > Caryophanales > Paenibacillaceae > Paenibacillus > Paenibacillus pseudetheri. Next base: position 14,264 of record NZ_CAKMAB010000014.1, on the reverse strand, counting down.
GTACCCTCTTAAAGTTACCCGTTTATTATCAACTAGACACTCCTAATTTCAAATAAAGACACTTGAGTCTCCCGGCTCCAGTGTCTCCTCATGTTAGTTTATGACATATTTTTGGGAAGGATATAGAGCGTTCCGTCTTCTTTAAACTCAGCATAGGCAACATCCTCAATGGATTTAAGGCCCTGCTCCTTGACCCGCTTCTGAATCTGCTCCTTGTTCATCGGCCTGCCCCGCATGGACTCTTCCAGCACCCTGCCTTTATCAATAACTGTAACGGAAAAAGCAGAGGACTGCTCCTCTACAGACTTACGCATAACCGACAGAGAACCATTCATCTCGAGCAGAGCATACTTTACTTCACTTAGAGAAAAAATATTTTGTTGCCGCAGCATAAACAACAGTTGAGTGTACTCAATATCGTATTTCTCCATCAAATCCTGATTTACTTTGCCGTCGTTAATTAACAGCACTGTCCGACCTTCCGCCATATTTCCGAATTTCACAAAATGGGTAGTCACCTTTTCAAACAGATAAGATAAGGCAGTCCACATAAAAAGAGCAAACAGCAGGCCAGATCTTCACTTCATGATCATATATCGTATTGCCGACAATTTCACTTAGAATCAATGAAGACAGAAAATCGAGTGATGTCAATTGCTGCACCCCCAGATGGGACTCGCACAGGGTCGTTGCCCCTATGACACGAAATCCATTCATGAAAGGTATTACACTTCCCTAATAGTATAAACAGTCCGCTTAAGTAGGGATAGTGATTAGAAATGTTGTTCCCTTCCCTTTTTCACTTTCAACCTCAATACTTCCTTTCACTTTATCAATGGTACTGTAAACCATAAGCATCCCCAGTCCCGTCCCTTCAGCTTTGGTTGAATAATACGGTTTTCCGAGACGCGATATTTCTTCATTTGTCATTCCAATGCCAGTATCTCGAATACTGATGATAATATTCTGCTTTTTTTCCGAAATATCAATAAACAGCGTACCGCCGTCCTTTTCCTTCATCGCTTCAATTCCATTTTTGTATAAGTTAATTAGACATTGCTGTATTTGGTTCCGATCATAACTTTTGTTTAGCGAATTATTGAAATTAAATTTGACCTCTACTTTATGCATGGTGGCATAAGGAATGATGATGTTCTTAGTATATTCTGACTCCGCCTTCATATTGGAATGAACCATATTTTCGGATTGTGGCTTGGCAAATGAGAGATAGTCGCTCACGATTTTTTCTGCCCTCTGTAGTTCTAATAAAGATAATTCTACGTATTGTTTCTCCTCTTTGGAGATCGTCTTAGATTTATTTAACAGCTGCAAAAAACCACTAGTCACTGTAAGTGGATTTCTTATTTCATGTGACACACTAGCTGCTAACTCGCTGATGACATTTAATCTTTCCGATTGCATAATTCGCTCGCGATTCTTAATATTGGTAATAATCTTTTCTATTAATATCATATTGATAATCATCACTCCGACATGCGTCGTAAAGGCATTCAAGGTGAGAAACCAATATTCTCTATTTAAACTCCCCTGTGTAAAACCTAATATAATTAGGTAAAATCCCATCGTCAGAAAAGAAATTATTGTTGCCGCGATGATGCGACTTTTCGAATCTAGTTTTAAGAACCTTTTACTATATAGAGGGATCAGCATTAGGGTTGAAGTGGCGAAAAGAAAGGATTGTAAAGTACCCTCTCCCCCTACATAAAATCGATAGATATTTAAAAGGATATATAGCGGTAGAACGTTCTTGTATCCACCAAAAAGAGCCACAATTATAAACGGGATATATCTCAAATCAAAAATAAAGCCCATATCGAGTTTAAAAGGTTTGGCTATACAGAGACACATGGTCACTGCTGACAGTAGAACAAGAATCTTACTATTATATGCAAAAGCCCGATTCTCAAAGAAAATTAGAAATATTAAGATTGGAGTCAATAAAAACAGGAAATTCAAAAGCAAAGTCTCAAACAAGGGATAACTTCCTTTCAGCCTAGTGTTGCTTAAAATAATGGTTTTGGCAGCGTACTGGAAAAATACGCTAAAGTAATATTATAAGTAAAGTTCTCTTTATAAACTATGTATTTCTCAACGTTTTTCAAAATAATAAAAAATCAAAGCATCCTATGGATGCTTTGAAGAAGTTATGATATTCATACGGTTGATGATCGATACTAGTAATATTCCTAAGCACATCCCTGTTATAGGGGATACCACAAGAATACCGATTATATTCCTGCTCGAACTAAAAAGTAATTTCATAATGGTTAAAGTAACCGCTACAACAACTACTGATGTCCAAAACTTAATTTTTTGTTTCGTAGATACCACTGGAATTATCGTTACAGTTTCATGGTGTCGATACAAAGAACTAATTATCATCCAGGTTAGCATGAGTAATCCGAATGCCGAAAAAGAATGCTGCAGTATTTTATAAAGAGGGAAACTATAAATTATTAGCACTCTTAGAAGCGGATATCGCTCAACAAAGTAACCATTAAAATGTGTAAATCCATCGATGAACACATGAGTTAAGAAACCAATAATCACAGATAGGATAAACACTACCCAGCCCTTAGGATTCAATCTCCACTTGCTTAAGGTATTGTATGTTCGTTGATCAATATTATAGTTTGAAGGAAGATGCAATACTAAACATTCCTTAACGATACTATGAAAAATCACTGCAAGGACCACACATAGGGGAATCGCCTGCAAAAATAGTCCTGTTACAGAATGCCCTATACTTTGATAGGGCTCAAGCATAATAAAATACTCAAAATCTGGCGACATGCTTCCAAGTATTAAGCCGGTAACACTAAAGTATTTTGGTTTCACATATTTAAATGGAAGTGCAAAAATAGGATGAGCAAAGGTAAAAGGCATAACCATCTCCTAGTTTATTATATTTTTTTAGCAACAAAGGTTATACAATCTGTTGTCAGTTGTACGGGCTGTCCTTTTCTATCAATTTCATATTCTAAATGTTGGATCGATTACCGTTTGTACGGGTCTATGTAACCAGGAACCTGGCTCGAACAAATTATAACTATCGTAACACATGTCATGATATCTCTTCTCTTCATTTCTAATATTAACTGTTCTTTCCATATCTCACCTCGGGATTTCTTCATTACTTATTTTCAACTAAGCATTGTATTGCTTTCAACTCAGACCTAAAATAATACATATATAGTTATGATTATCCAACTATGCACTCCCAATGTTAATGAAGGAGCTGGTTATCGTAAAGCCTCCTACTCATCTATCCCATCATAGCTATATCCACGCGACAGAGCTAGCTATTCAATACATGAAAGAGCATCTTGATGAAGAAGTAACTTCAGAGCAACTTGCTCATCTGGTTGGTTACAGCGCCTATCACTTCACTAGAGTATTTAAGAAGGTAACAGGAATTTCACCACGTCAATATTTGTCGGCCTTGCGTATGGAATCAGGTAAACAAGCGCTGCTGAAACACCCATCTTTGCTAATGAAGATTATACTCTCCATTGGCTTCCGAAGTGCCGGCTCCTTCCATCATCGGTTCAAGCAATTCGTCGGTCTATCCCCTAAGAAGTTTGCAGCCACTTCATCTGAATTAGTCTCCCATATGAATCAATATGAACATACACCCTTAACATCTGATACACTGCCATCCTTACCGCGAATGTACATTCACTGTCAGCTTGAGACACCACCGGATTTTCGCGGCCTAATATTTGTAGGATTATTTCCACGCCCCATTCCTGATCAGAAACCAATCGTCGGCACTGCGCTTAACATGCGCAATCGCGAATGCCTATTTACTGATATCTCACCTGGTACGTATTACATACTTGCGGCGGGTATTCCATGGAGTCATAATCCTGTTGACTATTTTAAGTTGGATACATGTTTGCGAGGTAAATATGATGAGCCTGTTGAAGTGAATCTTACAACGAAATTACACGTAAATATCCTTTTAAGAGACCCTCTCCCGTATGATCCACCAATCGTCATTAGTTTGCCGCTACTATTATTTGAGAAATTTAACCGAAAGAGAGCAAACTAGAAGACTTTACAAGCTGAATAATCCCATATACTTAATTAAATTACCGTAATCTTCCTGATAAGAGGTGATGCTTTTAAGTCTTAAGTACAAGTTAGAGGCTGGTCAAGGAATTTTGTGCTGTCAATAAATAATCTGGAGGTATAATTGTATGCCAAACATCTGCGTCATTTCTATTAACGTAACAGATATGACAACTGCTCTTGATTTCTATTGTAATAAATTGGGGTTCGAAATCGACACCCAGTATGATGATAACCTTGTTAGCTTACAGCATGAACCTATTCCGATTGTACTCTGTCAAGTGGAATTCTCTACTCAAGTTCATTACCCAAGAGAATCACAAGTTGTGATTGGACTCCAAGTCGAGGACCTGATTGCTTCCATTCAGCAATATAAACAGTTCGGCGTCCAAGTGCTGCACGATGAACCTCGAGAATGTCCTCCAGGCATCTACAGCGCCATTGCAGATCCATTTGGCAATGTAATTGAGCTGTTAGAATATAGATAATAGTTATAAACCGTTACTTGCAACAGAAGTAACGGTTTCTTTCATTAGTATGAGACATCAATCAATACATGATGATCTGTTCCAAAATGCACATTAAACTATACAATTATTTCCCTAGAAATCCACCTTCAGATTTTATCACTTGCCCTGTAATCCACTGCGAATCATCACTCGCTAAGAAACTAATGCCTCTAGCTGCATCTTCTGGCAACCCGATTCTTCCCATTGGAAACATAGGCAAAAAATGAATTTTCATCTCATCCGTTATCCACCCGGAATCCGTAGGACCCGGATCAAAGCCATTGACTGTGATATGTAGCGGGGCTAAACCAACAGAAAGAGGTTCGATCAATCCAATTAATGCACCCTTTGTCAATATATAAGCCAGGTTATCAGGGTCAGGCCCTTTAGAAACCATAAAGATAATTCTACCTGGAGTCCCCTTTGAATGATTCTTTTCGAATCTTCTGGCAAATTCAGTACTGAGTAAAACCGTGCCACGGTTGTTCACTACATAGTGTTGATCTAAGGAAGCGATGCTCAGGTTCTGATAATTCGTGGGCACGCAATAAGCCGCATTGTTAATCAAAATGGAAGCATTTCCTAAGGTTTGTTCTACCTGATCCATAATTTTTATTGAAATCTCAGGATTGGCAAAATCCGCTTCCATATGACTTGCCCTGACTCCCAAGCTTTTCAGTTCCGCACAAAGTTGCTCCGGCCATTCCTTTTCTCCACCATTCCCTTCCGTTTCATCAAAAGGATGCCAATGCGTAAAGAAAATATCTGCCCCCTGGCTTGCAAGTGAACGGCATATGGCTGTTCCGATTCCTGTGGATCTGCTTGCTCCAGTAACGATTGCTATTTTATTTTTCAATGAGTTCATCTATAACATCTCCGATCATAAATTAGAAGGATAGACAGGTAGAGATCCATAGACATAAGCAAATTCAGCATCACTAAACTATAAGGGAGATAGTGTACCATCTTATTAATTATGTACATTAGTGTAGGAACAGTTACTGTTCTATCCTTTAAACAATAGTAGCTGAAATTCTGCTTCAAACACAGATAAACTTTCCAAACCTATGCTCACATTCCGCTCCAGACCATTAAAGTGCTCCCGGCGGTGCACAAGCGTAACAATGAAGCGATTCCCACTAGTTCATTAGCCCAATCGACAGCTGAATCCCCGCCTCCGGAGATTAACACTCTTTTATCGCGAAAGCTTGCCACATCCGTAACGTTATAATGGAGATTATCCTTTTCGTATTTTTCCGCTCCGGGCAGGTTAAGCTTAGCAAGCTTTAGCGCACCATGGCCTATGGCCAAAATCAGCGTCCGGCTCCAATGCTGCTCTCCGGTCGCAGATGTTATACGCATCGTGCCATCCACCAATCTCTCCAACCCGGTAATTTGTTGACCCAGCACAATGGTCGGATCAAAAGTTTGAGCTTGCTGGATCATGACCTTTGTCAGCTGCGCTGCGCGAACGGTGGCCATGCCGCCGACATCCCAGACGATCTTCTCCGGATACATTCCTCCGAGCTCCTCTCTCGCCTCAATCAACTTCGTCTTCATATCGCGCATTCCACTGTAAAAGGCAGCATACAACCCCGCCGGTCCTCCACCGATTATAGTTACGTCAAAAAGCTCCAATTTCTGACCCATTCTTTGCCTCCCTCTGTTCTCATCCTCTTGAAAGAAGATCTAAATCTTCTTGCGCTTAAACAGCAGATACATAAAAAAAGGAGCTCCAATGCCTGCTGTGAACACGCCTGCCGGGACATCTAGCGGTTGAAAAAGCATTCTTCCTGCCAAATCCGCCAACAGTAGAATGATCGCACCTATAAACGCGGATACCGGGATGATCAGCTTGTAAGAATTTCCGATAAGCATTCTGGCGATATGCGGTGCCATCAATCCGATGAACGATATCGTCCCGGCTATGCCAACTGCAGCACCGGCAAGTGCAACGCTATAAAACAAGAGAATCATCCGGCTTAGCTGAAGCCTGATTCCAAGCCCGCGAGCGACATCCTCACCTAAGGATTGCACATTTAATTCCTTCGCGAGCAGTAGCGATAAAGGAATGAATACCGCTACCCACGGCCACAGCACTTCAATATAACTCCAATTGGTGCCGTAGATGCTTCCCGTCATCCAATTCAGCACTTGTGCGGCCAAATAAGCCGGCCCGCTAATTAGCAGGAACGTAGTGAGCGCGCCCATTGCGGTAGAAATGCCAATGCCGATCAGCACCAGCCGAAACGGCGACACGCCTTTTTTCCAAGCAAATACATAATTAATAGTTGTCGCAACCAACGCACCGCCGATGGCAATGAACGGTACCCAGTGGATACTGTAACCGGTCACGAAAGTCATGAAGGCAACCACAGCTACCGATGCCCCTCCAGTTACACTCAGAAGATCGGGTGAAGCAAGCGGATTGCGGATGACGCCCTGCAATAGCGCACCAGCTACAGCCAATGCTGCACCAATGAGAATAGCGGCTGCTATTCGAGGCAGACGGAACTGCATAATGATCAGATTACTGGCTTCCGTGTTTCGCCCGGCTAGAGAAGCAAATACCTCCTTTAATGGAACGCTAACTCCCCCAACGGATAAACTAAGAAGCGACAAGGCGGCAACGATACAAGTTAAACCTATAAACAACAAGATCGTATACTTCACTCTACGCGGTTTAAGCATGTTGTTTCCTCCTAGCCACATGGATCAGAAAGGGAACTCCGATAATCGCCGTTGCGACGCCAACCGGAACTTCTTTGGATTCCAGAATAAAACGCGATGCTAAATCCGCAGTCACCAAAAGGATCGCGCCGACTAATGCGGTATAAGGAAGCAGCCATCTGAAATCATGCCCAACGATGTGTCTGCATAAGTGAGGGACAATAAGTCCAATGAAAGCAATCGGTCCAGCGGCTGCTACCGAGCTTCCCGCCAATAGTACAATTGCCGTAGCCGACAGCACGCGGACCAGCGTCAGACGCTGTCCCAAGCTCTTCGCACTATCGTCTCCAATTGCCATAATATTTAACGAGCCCGCGAGTAGTAGTGAGATCGTCATTCCTATTGCCATATAAGGTAGCACCATCAGCAAATGCTCCAGATTTCTTCCCTCCACAGAGCCGATCATCCAGAATAGGGCAGATTCCAACGACTCCTTATTAATAAGAATAATGCCAGAAGTAATAGAGGAAGCGAAAGCTGCCATGCAAGCGCCGGCCAAGGTTAGCTTTATCGGCTCGAATCCCCCTCCTTGCAAACCAAGCATATAGACGACCACCGATGTTGCGACCGCACCTGCGAAAGCAAGCCAGACCATACCGCTCATCGTTAACGAAGAGCCGAATGCTAGAAGCCCGATGACAATAAATAGCACAGCGCCCGCATTTACACCGAAGACAGAGGGCGAAGCCAACGGATTTCTTGTCAAAACCTGCATAATCGTCCCGGCTACAGCTAAACTTGCCCCCACCAATGCCGCAATCAAGGTTCGGGGAACACGAACCCTCGTCAGAATAAGATGTTCGTTGGAACCGTTGAATTGACTGTAAGCCAGCCATAGGTCTTTTAATCCGAATTGATGAAGACCGTACAATACACTGCATAACATACATATTAGAAGTAGAATCACACCGACAACTAGGCCGGCGAGCTTTCTCTTGCTTAGGAAAGAACCATTCACGTCTGCACCGAGCCTCCTATTCCTTGGCAGTCCTAACGACTAGACTGCCGTAATCATCAACAAGCTGACGCGAAAACAGCGTCAGCTTGTTGATTCGATACGCCTTTATTATTTCACATCAAAGTATTTAACGAGTTCGTCCAGCAGCAGATTGGCTGCTTCATATCCGCCTGCCGAGTTCCAGATCGCTTCATCGACTTGAATCACCTTGTTGTTCTTAACAACGTTCAAATTTTGGAACAGGGGATCTTTTTTCCATTCTTCCACGACCTTCGATGCATCGTCCTTGCCCGGAGTCTCCGACACGAAGTAGAAGAGCACATCGCCGTCCATACTAGGGATCGTCTCTTTGGTCATAACTTCGATAAAGGAGTCTTTATCCTGCGACTCAGGCCGTGCAATTCCTAATTGGCTCAAGAGCACGCCGGAGAACGTTTGTTTCTGATAAATACGCACTTGTTTCGCGGAGAAGCGAACCACCGATACTTTAGTATCTGCTTTGCTACCAAGCTTCGCTTTGACTCCCTCAACTCGTTTATCGAAGTCCGCCATCGCCTGCTCTCCTTCCTCCTGCTTGTTTAAAGCTTCGGAGTAGAGCTTGAAATTGATTTTCCAATCTCCAGCCAGATCATCGGAGAATATCGTTGGAGCTATCTGCTTTAATTGGTCATAGATTTTCTCTTGTCTGACCTTATTCCCAATAATCAGATCCGGCTTAAGGCTCGCGATCAATTCAATATTCGGTTGAAGCTCGTCTCCCACAACAGTGACACCTTCCATGTCTTTCTTGATATGGTCGTACCAAGGATCGCCAATCCAAGATTGAACGGCTCCGACCGGCTTTATGCCCAGTGCCAAAAGTGCCTCTGTTCCTTCATTGGTCAATATGACAACACGTTCTGGGGCGCCGGTGAGCGTTTCTTCCCCCATCGCATGCTTAATTACTCTTGTGTCATTGCTTACATCCGTCGACGGACTTGCAGCTGGACTTACGGAAGTTGCAACATTATTAGTAGACGTGCTGTTGCCTGTCGGTGTGACATTCGTTCCCCCAGTCGAGCATGCACTCAAAAAGAGAACGAAACAAAATAATAAGGTTGCTGCCATTGTTGTTCTTGACTTACGAAACATCGGTAATTCCCCTTCTCTTTTATATTGATAATGATTCTCAAACTCATTACCAATATAACGTTGCTGTCTTCTAGCAACAATGGGAGATCTGAACACGAAGGATGGATTATTTCGACGTTGCTCCTGTTGCAACGCAGCTTCTTTAAAGCTAGTGGGAGAGACACCCTCGTATTTCTTGAAGATACGGCTGAAATAATAGCTGTCGGTATAGCCTACACTCTCGGCAATTTCCTTCAGCGTGAAATCTGTGGAAAGAAGCAACTGCTTCGCTTTGCTCATCCGCAATTGAATCAAATAATCGATCGGGCTCGTTCTCACTTGCTTTTTAAAGGCGCGCATTAGCTGTCTGGAGCTGCAACTAAGGTGTTCAAGCAGCATCTCAAGCGTTATCGGATCCCGATAGCGTTCATGAATATAACGAACCGCTTGGGCCACCAAGTCAGGCTTAACGGCTATGATATTCTGGCGTTCCATCTGCTCTAGAATTTCATAAACCATTTGATAAAATATCGCTTTAACTAGAAGCTTATTGAGTAGATCTGAACGATGCCACTCCTTGCTCATGGAGGTGACATGATGGAAAACGGAGATCGGATAATGAGGCTTAAATACATATTGCATTTGAAACGGATTGTGCTGCTCCATCAGCTTGATCGTTTCTTGACGGGATGGTAATGCTAGTATCGCTTTATACAAAATAATATAGTATTCCAGCAGCTCATCTGCCGTGATATCAAGGTAGAGACCCTTGCCCCCATGGAGCAAGGAAAACCGGCTGACGCGGTGTGCGATGCCGTCCAATTGGAGATGTGCGCTACCTCTAGTCACATATAAGAAGACGCTTGAGGGCATTCTGTACGCATGCAGCTCCTCGCCTTGTTCCATTCTTGTATGTCGTATATCTATGATCTTGATGAATGCCTGGTTCCATAGCAAAGCTTGATCATTCAATGTCACCGTCTTGCGCTCCCCCTTCTCTATCACTCCATGTTGAGAGATTTATACACCCATCATATATGATAATGATTATCATTTACAATGATATTCTCAGAACTATTTTCCAGCGGTGTTACTGACAATGGAACGTAAAAAAAGACGAGCAACAGTTGATGGTTTGCTCGTCTTTAATATCAAATTTAATAAATATTTTATTTCCTTCGCATAGCTGATGTGTGTTGAAGGATTTTCGACACGCATTCATCTAACGAAAACTTGTCTGTCTCTACGATCACATCCGGGCAAATAGGCTCTTCATATGGAGAATCAATACCCGTAAAATGCTTGATTTGTCCGGCTCTTGCTTGTTTATATAGACCTTTCGGATCTCTCTCCTCACATACTTCCAAAGGGCATTGAACATAAACTTCCTTGTAGGAATCCCCTATGAGAGAACGGACCTTATCGCGTGTAGAGCGGTATGGAGAGATCGAGGCAACGATCACATTTAGGTTCGCATCAAGCAGAATCTTACCAATCTCACCAATTCTTCTACCAACTTCCAATCGATCCTCTTCGCTAAATTGAAGATCCTGATTAATACCTCTCCTCAATGTATCACCGTCCAGAATGTAGCAATTCTCAATGTGATTTTTCAGTTCCTCTGCAAGCGTAGATTTACCTGAACCCGATAGTCCAGTTAGCCATATCATTTGATTCATTGATACGTACCTCTTTCCTGCTAGATTCTATTGTTAAAATACTTTGTATAGTTATTCTAGCTTAAACACAGTTTCAGTACCTGTCCCATCCTTCTTTAAGGGTACAGCAATATGTTTTCTAAAACCCGTTGGCTCGACCATTGGCTTAAAATGTTTCTTCACTAAATAATGTCCCAAATACTGTGTTCAAGAAAAGAAATCCTCGTAGAGTTCAAACTTAGCCGCCCAATCTGAAATATACTTAAAAGGTAGGAATCCATGATTATTTTCCAAGCGTTCTTACGTTGTTTTATCAATGCACAAATCTGCTCATCGATATCCGTAATTTTTTGATTGTAATTGCTCGGTTGGGCGTATAAACGGTATCCGTTTCACCTTAGTCCTCCTTATTGCAATTCTTTGCATTCATATGCTCATTAGACTAGCGTTACTTCGGCAATTAACCTTTCTCCAATCTAAGGCTCCATTCTCTTACCCATTTCAAAATAGTTATCGACGATCCAGTCCGACTTTCTTTCTGAAGTTGTTGCACTTTTCATGGATGATGTTAGAACCGGATGCTGTACACTAAAAATAAACTGACCATTAGGGATAAGCGCACTACGGATACTATCAAAGATTGGTTCTAGGTCTTGAAAAAATTTTAGCATTTAAAACAACCATATACTACCGATAATTTCATTAGCTCTTAAACCTATCATTAAAAAAACACCCCAAAGAGTCTCTCTGAGGTGTCCAATTCCTTAGTGTTTGATTGGCAATGTATAGTATCCAAAAGCAAGATCAAGTAATGCACCCGCTTCTTGGCGAAGCAAAGGCTTTTTAGAGCGAAAATCGACAGTCCCGTCATCATTCACTTTTGTATCAGGATCTACAATGCCTTGTGACACTAATGCTATGATCGAATTAGCGGCCCATGCGTCTGTGTCACCTTTAAGCGTAATTTCTGAAGCTTGCTTAGCTTGTTTTAGATTTTGAATCATAACGGCTGCTACTTGTCTTGTGATGACTGCATTACGATCAAAACCAGGGATTCCTTTTTTCGTTAATTCTTTATTCCCCTCAATTAAATGAGGAAAGCCGTACCATCCATGGGCAAGAATTAGAGCATCCATAAACTCACCTTGTGTCATGGTTCCCTGTGGTTCGAAATGGTTGCCAGATTTAGCACTTATCACATCAAGCGAATACAGGTTGTCGATGTAAGATTTATAAGCGCTCTCCTCAGATACATCAGCGAATGCTGGCTTCGTGTGAACCTTACGAGCATCTGAAACAAAGTCTGGGCTATTAGGATTCGTATAATAAAAGTATTCGATCTGATCTTTATGATCTTTTTTAAAGGCCAATTTGTTACCTAATTCATCTTCGAACAATAGCGGATTAATCATTCGTAACGTATGTGTACCGCTTGTTCCAGTTTCCATAATCAGATTGCCGTCTGCATAAGTAAAATTCGATTTCAAGAAATAGAATCTGGTATTCAAATAAGTTCCAGTATATTTAGTTGCCTCTGAAGCATTCAACGGAAGGTACTTAGGCGTCTCTGGAGCTTTCTTTTCAGGGAAATAGTGATCCATCAAGGCTTCATAGATATCTAAGCTCATCATTGTGTCATTGTTATAAGACATGTAGAAAGCCGTATTCTCCTCGGGCAATAATACGATCAGTGATTGATGACCAGGCATATTTCCACCTTTGAGAACCACATGATAGCCATTCATCAGATCATTACGATACCCTTCAAATCCTCCAACCGTCGTCATCGGAAGCGATTCATTCGCGAATACAGAGTACGTTTGCATCATCTTCGTGGTTTCTTTACTAATAATTTGCTTTCCATTCACGCTACCCTGTTGTTGAAAAAGAGTTAAATATTTAGCCATATCTTCTCCTGTGGAAAGGATGCTGCCCTGTGGCCCATCGGTAGGAGCATGCCCAAAGGTTGGATGAGGTTTACCATCTGGACCATAATGTGTGGCCATTCTATCTAAAAGCTCTGGGGTAAATCGAGCACTAGTTGAGTTCATTCCTAACGGTTTGAACACATGATTCTCCATATACTTATAAAACGGGATACCACTTACGTTCTCTATCGCATAACCCGCAAGTAAAAACGCAAAATTATCATAGGTATACGCTTCACCAGGTGTCCGAACGACCGTCGGCATATGCTCCGTCATAAACTTTTTCATGGGGATGTCTTGATTTACATATTCCGGTGCAACAAAGTTAGCTTTATCCGGGTAATCAAAGCCCGTTGTGTATGACAACATACTTCTTAAGGTTAACGGAGTTTCCGTTTCATTAGGTACTTTCATTCCTCCAAGATACGCATTGATATCGTGATCAAGATCCATCTTTCCTTGTTCCACTAGCTGCAAAGCTGCTAAAGCGGTAAATGTCTTCGACACGGATGCGATCTGAAAGACGGTATTCTTATCGACAAGGGTTTTCTTTTCTTTGTCCGCATATCCGTACCCTTTATTCACGAGCACCTTTCCGTCTTTAACCACTACAAAATTAGATCCGTTCACGTTGTATTCCTTCATTTCCTGCGCAAATATAGGGTCCGCGAAAGCCTCGATTTCTTTTCCATTAAAAGATCCTTTCGAACTTATTGCGTTAGTGGAGATTGGTGCTGAACATGCTGTAAATACAGCTGTTGATAATAATAGTGCGATGACGCTGAGCCTGCGTGTCTTTTTCTTCATAATCCATTCTCCTCAATTAGGTTATTTGTGATTAGTGAACCTGTTCTGAGTATCACAAACGGATTGTCATTCTAGCTAGAAACGTTCTGTCACCCATTAGCTTTGTTACATGTCATATGACGAGTAGGTTAATCAAAAAAAGACACCAACAAGTGAAGTGCTCCCTGTCAAGTGGACAGTCTAAAAAACAAAAAAATAGTTAGTTTAGATACCTCAGCTTGTATTACCAGAGCTGAGGTATCTTCGTTATGCAGCACGTCGGTATTCGTTAGGTGACAAGCCATCCAAACATTCTACGTAGCGGTAATTATTATAGTAGTAAATATATTGGCTAACCTCTGTGAGGACATCTTCATAGGTGTCATACTTTGTAAGATAATAGCTTTCTGACTTGTAGGTACCCCAAAATCGCTCAATAGGTTGGTTGTCCAGGCATCGGCTCACACGAGACATGCTTTTCTTAAATCCG
>NZ_CAKMAB010000013.1:0-158129 GCF_924513355.1 Paenibacillus pseudetheri | reverse complement strand
GAAAATCTTCGCTTCCAGCTAATAACTAACGTACTTGTTTACACAAGTTATAGCTAAAAGATGTTCTAAAACGCAAATTCGTTTCGGTATCCAGTTTTCAAGGATCAAGTTTAAAGATGAGAGCTTAAACTCTCAAAACTGAGCAACGAGTGAGTTGTGGAAGTTTAACTTCCGATTTGAATGTCTTCATTGCAGAAGACGATTCTCCATAGAAAGGAGGTGATCCAGCCGCACCTTCCGATACGGCTACCTTGTTACGACTTCACCCCAATCATCTACCCCACCTTCGGCGGCTGGCTCCCTTGCGGGTTACCCCACCGACTTCGGGTGTTGTAAACTCTCGTGGTGTGACGGGCGGTGTGTACAAGACCCGGGAACGTATTCACCGCGGCATGCTGATCCGCGATTACTAGCAATTCCGACTTCATGCAGGCGAGTTGCAGCCTGCAATCCGAACTGAGACCGGCTTTGATGGGATTGGCTTCACCTCGCGGTTTCGCTTCCCGTTGTACCGGCCATTGTAGTACGTGTGTAGCCCAGGTCATAAGGGGCATGATGATTTGACGTCATCCCCACCTTCCTCCGGTTTGTCACCGGCAGTCACTCTAGAGTGCCCAGCCTTACCTGCTGGCAACTAAAGTTAAGGGTTGCGCTCGTTGCGGGACTTAACCCAACATCTCACGACACGAGCTGACGACAACCATGCACCACCTGTCTCCTCTGTCCCGAAGGCCGCCACTATCTCTAGTGGATTCAGAGGGATGTCAAGACCTGGTAAGGTTCTTCGCGTTGCTTCGAATTAAACCACATACTCCACTGCTTGTGCGGGTCCCCGTCAATTCCTTTGAGTTTCAGTCTTGCGACCGTACTCCCCAGGCGGAGTGCTTACTGTGTTAACTTCGGCACCAAGGGTATCGAAACCCCTAACACCTAGCACTCATCGTTTACGGCGTGGACTACCAGGGTATCTAATCCTGTTTGCTCCCCACGCTTTCGCGCCTCAGCGTCAGTTACAGCCCAGAAAGTCGCCTTCGCCACTGGTGTTCCTCCACATATCTACGCATTTCACCGCTACACGTGGAATTCCACTTTCCTCTTCTGTACTCAAGTCACCCAGTTTCCAGTGCGACCTCAGGTTGAGCCCAAGGTTTAAACACCAGACTTAAATGACCGCCTGCGCGCGCTTTACGCCCAATAATTCCGGACAACGCTTGCCCCCTACGTATTACCGCGGCTGCTGGCACGTAGTTAGCCGGGGCTTTCTTCTCAGGTACCGTCACTCCGGTAGCAGTTACTCTACCGGACGTTCTTCCCTGGCAACAGAGCTTTACGATCCGAAAACCTTCATCACTCACGCGGCGTTGCTCCGTCAGACTTTCGTCCATTGCGGAAGATTCCCTACTGCTGCCTCCCGTAGGAGTCTGGGCCGTGTCTCAGTCCCAGTGTGGCCGTTCACCCTCTCAGGTCGGCTACGCATCGTCGCCTTGGTGGGCCGTTACCCCACCAACTAGCTAATGCGCCGCAGGCCCATCCCTCAGTGACAGATTGCTCCGTCTTTCATTCTTTCTTCAGGAGAAAAAAGAAATTATCCGGTATTAGCTACCGTTTCCGGTAGTTATCCCAGTCTAAGGGGCAGGTTGCCTACGTGTTACTCACCCGTCCGCCGCTAAGTTACTTTGAAAGCAAGCTTTCAAAGTAACTCCGCTCGACTTGCATGTATTAGGCACGCCGCCAGCGTTCGTCCTGAGCCAGGATCAAACTCTCCAATTAGTATTGAAAAGAGCGATATGCTCATTTTGAAACATCTGACGAGAAAATTAATTCTCACGATGAAATTTCAAAAGCGTAAAATACGCTGTGAAACTCATCAGTTTTGGATTTCACTTTCGTGATTTCCTACTCACTCGTTGTTCAGTTTTCAAAGATCAAGTTCTCGTTGGCGCCGTTTAATGTCTCAGCAGCAACTCTTATACTATATCATGTTCGGCTATTTAATGTCAAGCTCTTTTTTAACTTCTTTTTCGAGCTCGGCATGTGTATTTCTTGGCCGGACTTAGAATATATCATGTATAGAGATTCATTGCAACACTTTTTTTAATATAATCTATAAATAAGAGACTGTGCTATCAATCACCCTCAATATATTGGTATATACCTGTTAGCACAGCCTCAGTTATGTAGTCTCTTGATACTACCTTCTCTAAGCAATGATCTCCTGAATATACAGATCTCGCTCCAACATTAGGTTAACAATCGTACCCTCTACCTTAATCATAGGACGTGTTGGATTAGCACGGTCAGTAAATATGATCTCTCCATGACGTCCATCGCTCAGACGTATTCTGGTTCCATTAAACAAATCGGTACTCTTCTGTATAAAAGTCTGTACAACGACCGGGTCGAGCTTACCGAAGCTTTCTGTCATTATCTGCTCTAACACTAAATAAGGAGACTGTGCTTTTCTATAGGCCCTTTCTAGAGTCATAGCATGGAATATATCTGCTACCGCAACTACTTTAGCGTAAAAATGAATCTGGCTACCTTCTAGCTTAAGTGGGTAACCAGAACCATCGACCTTCTCATGATGCTGCAATGCCGTTAGTCTTACCCCTTCATTAATCGCTGTTACATTACGCAATAATTGATAGCCATATGTAGTATGTCTGCGAACCTCTTCTATTTCAGCACTATTAAGTGACTCCGGCTTATGTAAAAGAGAACTATCTACTTTTGCGTTTCCGATGTCATGTAGTAATCCGGCAAAAGCGATTTGCATCCAATCCTTTTGCGGATACCCGCACCACTGAGCGATCTTATAGGATGTTAAAGCGGACAGCACGGCATTGTGATAGTTGTAATCCTCGTCTTTTAGCGTACGTGGAGAAAACTTCAATACATGATAATCCTTCAAATGACTAATTAGTGACTCTAACTGACTCCGCAACTCAAAAATAGGAAGAGAGGCTGCCGAAACCGAACGATAGCTGTTCCTAATAATTGTGATCATTTTGTCATATTCATCGTGTAAAGGGGAATTGCTCTTAATTAACATCGATTCATTTATAATGGCTCCAGCTTTAAGTGATGTCTGCTTGGCGTTTTTTTTGACAGTATCAGAGTTGGCCTCTCCTTGAACACCTTCGATCTCCACTTGTCCAACCAAAAAGGCTTCTAAAATTTCTACATCACGGGGGAGTAGTATTTTTCCCTTGTTGAACAAAATTCCACCCAAAGGTGTAATTACATCTTTTGTTATCTTTGAGCCCGCTTTAACTTCTCCAACCAATACACTTGGCATATACTCAGCCCCTTAATTTCTATAACAATAAGCTCAGGATTACCGAAATCTAATATGACAGATAATTTCTGAGAAAATAGTACTTTATATACTGATTTATACTCTATCGGCTAATTATAGTACGGATAAAAGGAAGCGACTAGTGAAATGAAAACTATTCTTATAAAAATTCTCATTAAATAACTAGCTATTAATTAATCACAGCAAAAAGAGCAAGGGTCTCTGTAATAGAAGCCCTTGCTCTTTATTGAATATAACCTACTCTAAGTTATCTTCTTGATCCTCAACAATTGTTTCCGGTTGATCAATATCACCAGATTCATCTACTGTTACTTGTTCCTCAAGGCCTTCCATATCTTCAGACATTTCGTCCTCTTCGTTCTTATCTGCTCTGCACAGGGTAGCCACAGCATCATCCTCGCGGATGTTAATTAGCTTAACCCCTTGCGCATAACGACCCATAGTAGAGATTCCATCCATGCTGGTACGAATCAAGGTACCGCTTGTAGTAATGATCATTAAGTCTTCGTCGTTCTTAACGACTTTTAGACCAACTACAGGGCCATTCTTCTCCGTGAGATTAATGGTCTTGATTCCTTTACCACCACGAGTCTGGGAACGATAGTCACCAGCTGGTGTCCGTTTACCATAACCCTTGCTAGTAACAATCAGAACCTCAAGCTCCTTATCGACACAATCCATACCGATGACATGGTCATTACTGTCAAGCGTAATGCCCTTCACGCCTGTCGCGCTACGACCCATAGAACGAACATCATTCTCTGAGAACGTAATCGACATTCCGCGAGCTGTACCGATAATAAGATTTTGCTGTCCATCTGTCAGCTTAACCTCAATTAGAGAATCCTCTTCACGAAGGTTAATAGCGATAAGTCCGCCTTTGCGGATGTTATTGTAGTCCTCAAGTGGCGTCTTCTTTACGATACCTTCGCGGGTAGCAAAGAACAAGTACTTGTCACTATCAGTCTCTTCCACTTGGATTACGGCACTAATCTTCTCACCTTGTTCAATTTGAATCAGGTTGATGATTGGTGTCCCACGTGCTGTACGTCCCAGCTCTGGGATCTCATAAGCTTTAATCCGGTACACCTTACCCTTATCGGTAAAGAACATCAGATAGTTATGAGAGTTACTCACGAAGAGATGCTCCACAAAGTCCTGATCCTTGGTGTCCATCCCCATGACTCCGCGCCCTCCACGCTTCTGACTGCGGTAGGTGCTGACAGGTAGACGTTTGATGTATCCCGTATGTGTAATAGTGATAACAACCTCTTCACGCGGAATAAGGTCTTCATCCAGGATACTTTCTTCACCAACGGTAATCTCTGTCCGGCGTTCATCAGAATATCTATCACGAATATCCTGCAGCTCGTTACTGATGATTTCCAGTACAAGATGCTCATTCGCCAAAATTTCACGGTACTCTGCAATTTTAGCTAGCAATTCGTTATATTCATTCTCGATCTTTTCTCTTTCCAGACCGGTCAGACGCTGCATCCGCATATCGAGGATCGCTTGAGCCTGCTCTACACTAAGGCTAAAGGTGCTCATTAATCCCTCACGGGCTATGTCCGTTGTCCGGGAAGCACGAATTAACGCAATAACTTCATCCAGATGATCCAGCGCAATACGCAGACCTTCTAAAATATGAGCGCGTGCTTCAGCTTTTTTAAGATCAAATATTGTACGACGACGAATAACTTCAATCTGGTGCTGCAAATAATGATAGAGCACATCACGCAAGTTAAGAATTTTCGGCTCGTTGTTTACGATGGCAAGCATGTTGATCCCAAATGTGGATTGCATAGAAGTATGTTTATATAAATTGTTCAACACAACATTTGGATTCACATCACGTCTCATCTCAACAACTACACGCATACCGTTACGGTCAGACTCATCTCGAAGATCCGTTATACCCTCGATCCGTTTCTCACGTACTAATTCTGCGATTTTCTCAACCAGTCTTGCCTTATTCACCTGATACGGCAGCTCATGTACAATGATGCGAGCCTTACCGTTATTCTCTTCAATCGTTGCCTTTGCACGCATGGTCACTGAACCACGCCCCGTACGATAAGCCTGACGAATACCCTCACGGCCCAAAATATATCCAGCCGTTGGGAAATCTGGGCCTTGGATATACTCCATCAATTCCATAGGGGTGATATCAGGATTCTTAATCATCGCCTGCACACCATCGATAACTTCACCTAGGTTATGCGGTGGAATATTAGTAGCCATACCTACAGCTATACCAGATACCCCATTAACGAGCAGGTTCGGATAGCGAGCTGGTAATACAACTGGCTCATTCTCTTCACCATCATAGTTGGGTGCGAAATCAACTGTTTCTTTATTCAAATCTCGAAGCATTTCGCCTGCAATCTTGGAAAGACGGGCTTCTGTATAACGCATCGCTGCAGCCATATCACCATCAATCGAACCAAAGTTCCCGTGACCGTCCACAAGCATATAGCGCATAGAGAAATCCTGAGCCATCCGTACCATTGTTTCATAGACGGCTGAGTCACCGTGAGGGTGGTACTTACCGATAACCTCACCGACGATTCTTGCCGATTTCTTATGAGGCTTATCCGCAGACATTCCAAGTTCCGACATCGCAAACAAAATGCGTCGGTGAACCGGCTTGAGTCCGTCCCGCACATCTGGCAAAGCCCGGCTAACAATGATGCTCATTGCGTAATCCATAAAGGATTCACGCATTTCCACGCCAATGTCCCGATCTTTGACTTGTGGGTTATTTTGTTCAGCCATGAGTTGCTGGACCTCCTTCAGTTAAAAAACCGCTACCCTTAATTATATTACTTTCACAAAAGTAGCACAATTAAACATGATAGCCTTTTATCTTCTAATATTGATTTCTTTTGCGCTGATTAGGGTATTCGCCCTTTCCGCAAATGTCTTTAGTACATAGACTGTAAAGACAAGAAACACGGTTTTATTATCCTAGTATCGTTTCATAAGGCAAACCCCATATCCTTATATTATACCATTGTTTAGGTAGCTTGTCCTGATTTTCAGCTGCCAAAGATTATGCTTCCACAGCAAGTTTTGTACAAGGGAATTCAAAAGAGCAAATGCTGCACAAAATTGTTAAGGAGGAAGATAATGAAGATTCAACGAGTCCCAAGTAAATGGGCTAAAACAAAAGTTATCCTTCAAAATCAATCTCTGTCTCTATATGTGCCTGATACTCGTAAATATGATTTAAGTGTTCTTAAAGAAATGCTTGCGTTATATACTATGGTCTATATAAAACCTGATCGCGGAAGCTTTGGTATTGGTGTAATGAGAGCTGAGCAGCGTACGGTGATTTTAAGTCCTAGCCAGCAGAAGACTGAAATTAATGTTACCGCCAATAACGAGGAGAGAGAACAGCAAGAAGCACAGGTCCTATATATTTTAAGATATGCAAAGATGGCAGAAGTTTTCTTCTCCCCCGAAGAGCTGCATGAGGCCTTACAGAAAAGAATTCAGAACCGTACCTACCTCGTCCAAAAAGGAATTGATCTCCTGCGTCACCAAGATCGTCCCTTCGACCTTCGAGTTCTTGCCCAAAAGACTCCATCAGGTACATGGGAAACAACAGGAATGCTCGGAAGAGTAGCTGCCCCTCAGAAAATCGTCACCAATTATCATAGTGGAGGCAGTATTCTGTCAGTAAATACATTATTAAAAAATCATATGAACCCTTCTGAAACACTCTCCACGATAAATCAATTAAAATCTTTAGGCGTACAAATTGCAGGTCAATTGGAGACCACCTATCCAGGAATTAAAGAAATTGGTCTGGATATTGCCATGGATCAGCATAAGGATATGTGGCTGCTTGAGGTCAATACGCTTCCATCCATTGTTGTATTCAAGTTATTTTCTGATAAATCTATCTATCGTAGAATACACCGCTATGCTGTAGCATACGGACGTGTAAAAGCTAAAAAATCCCCATACACTACCCGCAATAGACAATATACTAAAGCTTAAAAAATCAGCTCTGAAACCAAAAAGCCTCCAGCATTCTCATTCCATTAGGAACAGAAGCCGGAGGTTTTATTAAAATATAAGAAAGTATAAGTTTCACACCATACTTTATGTCTTATATTTCTCGCTTAAACGCTTATCATCCTTATAAGGACGCCGAAGGCGTCTATGCTTGAATGTTATTCTTACACATCGAGGTATCTGACACTCTTCGCATGCTCATGGATAAAGTCACGTCTTGGTTCAACATTATCGCCCATCAGCGTATCAAAGATACTGTCAGCGAGCATCGCATCTTCAATCGTTACTTGTAGCATCATACGAGCCTCAGGATCCATCGTCGTGTCCCACAGCTGGGTAGCATTCATTTCGCCCAAACCTTTGTAGCGCTGAACATTGACCTTAACATTCTCACCAAAAGAGGCGATAATCTCATCGCGTTCCTTTTCGCTACCTGCATAACGGATCACTTTGTTACGTTCTATCTTGAACAATGGCGGTTGTGCGATATAGATATAACCTGCATCTACTAGCTTCCGCATGTAACGGTAGAAGAATGTTAATAACAGAGTTCTAATATGAGCTCCATCGACGTCGGCATCCGTCATAATAACGACTTTATGGTAACGAGCCTTCGATAGGTCGAAATCATCACTGATTCCTGTACCAAGAGCAGTAATAATAGCCCGGATCTCGGCGTTGGATAAAATACGGTCTAAGCGTGCCTTTTCTACGTTTAGAATCTTACCACGCAGCGGTAGAATCGCTTGGAAATGACGATCCCGGCCTTGCTTGGCCGATCCACCCGCAGAGTCACCTTCGACGATATAGAGTTCACTGATAGACGCATCCTTAGATGAACAGTCCGCAAGTTTACCAGGTAGTGCACTGACTTCAAGCGCACTCTTACGGCGGGTCAACTCACGAGCCTTACGAGCGGCTTCTCGTGCACGTGAAGCTGAAAGCGACTTCTCTAGGACACGGCGTGATACTGCCGGATTCTCTTCCAGGAATTCCTGCAATTTCTCTCCGAACAGTGATTCTACAATTCCGCGGACTTCACTATTTCCGAGCTTAGTCTTCGTTTGACCTTCGAACTGAGGTTCTGGAATTTTGACAGAAATAATGGCTGTCAATCCTTCACGCACGTCGTCACCAGTCAGATTTGAATTACCATCCTTCAGCACACCCGCTTTACGGGCGTAATCGTTGATGATACGTGTTAGAGCACTTTTAAAGCCGGATTCATGCGTTCCACCCTCATGGGTATTAATATTATTCGCAAAAGAGTAGATGTTCTCTGTATACGAATCATTATATTGGAGAGCTACTTCAACCTGAATCATATCCCGTGAGCCTTCCACGTAGATTGGTTCCTCGTGCAGCGCTTCTTTTTTCTCATTCAGATATTTCACATATTCAACGATACCACCCTCGTATTTGAACACGTTGGTGACATCGGTCCGCTCATCATGCAGTGAAAGCTCAATTCCTTTGTTAAGAAAAGCTAGCTCCCGAATACGAGTAAGCAGTGTCGCATATTCAAAGACCGTGGTTTCAGTAAAGATTTCAGGGTCTGGATGGAAGGTTGTAGTCGTACCTGTCTCGTCCGTATCTCCAACAACTTTGATCTCATACTGTGGTGCACCACGTCTGTATTCCTGCTGATAAATATGCCCATCACGCTTAACATTAACAACAACCTTCTCAGACAAGGCATTTACTACGGAGATACCCACACCGTGTAAGCCGCCTGATACTTTATATCCGCCGCCGCCGAATTTACCGCCTGCATGCAGTACTGTCATAACAACTTCAAGCGTCGACTTTTTAAGTTTTTCATTTTCACCTACAGGTATGCCACGTCCATTATCGATAACAGTAATCCCGTTATCCTCATGAATAATCACTTCAATCCGGTCACAATAACCTGCTAGGGCTTCATCGATACTATTATCTACGACCTCCCACACCAAGTGATGGAGACCTTTAGAACTAGTGGAACCAATATACATGCCCGGACGTTTCCGGACAGCTTCTAGCCCTTCCAGTACCTGAATCTGGCTCTCATCATATGTCGGTTGATTCATTGACATGCCTTCACCTACTTCTTTCAGATTATCTCTTTGTTACTAACGCAAGTTATATTTCGAGCAAAATTTTGGCTCTTTTTTTGAGAGTGGAGGAGGAAATGGGGGAGTAATACACGATATTTTTAGTTACGACAATAGATTTTGCTTCCTCTTCACCAATTCGCTCAAGCTTCTTGTCCTGCTCAGAGTGAATGACGAATTGCTTAGACACCTTGGAAGATTTCTCAATCGAAATATCAAATATTGCAATTAACTCCGAAGAGCGAATAATCTTCTCCCCGCCCAAATGAATATACATGATCTTCCTCCGCTCTTTATAACTCCACTTTTCCATCATGAACATGATATAGGCTGGCGCCCTTTAATTTATCGGCATTCAGACCCTCAATCCCGGTAGCGGTAATGAATGTCTGTACCTTGCTTTGAAAGGTTTCAATAAGCTGGGTCTGTCGGTAAGGATCAAGCTCGGATAAAACATCATCAAGAAGCAGCACAGGATATTCTCCGATTTCTTCATGGATCAGCTCGATTTCCGCCAGCTTGAGCGATAAAGCCGTTGTACGCTGCTGTCCCTGAGAACCGTAGACCTGAGCCTCCCTTCCGTTGATAAAAAAGGACAGATCATCCCGATGGGGACCCGTCAGCGTCATGCCGCGCCTGATTTCTTGTTCTCTCGTTTGTGATAACTTTAACATAAAATTGTCTAATAAGACAGCTTCATCTTCCTCATCCCGATCGCCGAAAGAGGGGACATAGAGCAATTTCAGTTCTTCTCCGCCGTTCGTAATCCCCCGGTGTATGCTTTCAGCCCATATTTGCAGCTTCTTTATGAATTGTTTCCTTTTTTTTACGATTTTAACACCGTGCTCCACAAGTTGAGCATCCCAGATTTCCAAAAGGTCTTTTCCCGCTGCCTCTTTCCCCCACAACTGCTTCAGCAAATTGCCCCTTTGTAAGAGAATTTTTTGATACTGCTGGAGGTGAAATAGATAACTGGGCTGGACTTGGCCAATCTCCATATCGAGAAAACGCCGTCTGATGCCAGGTGTGCCTTTGACTATCTCTAAATCTTCCGGTGCAAACATGACCACATTGAGTGATCCCACAAACTCACTAAGACGTCGTTGTTCTAAACCGTTAATCTTAGCTTTTTTACCTTTGGCAGATAGGGTGAGCTCTAGCTTGAGATCGCCGTACTTACGTTCTACCTCGGCAATGATCTGAGCAGCGTCTCCAGGGGCATCGAATGAGATAAGTTCGCGATCCTTCGAGGTGCGGTGGCTTTTGGTCATCGCCAGGACGAACAATGCCTCCATGAGGTTTGTTTTGCCTTGGGCGTTCTGACCCAGAATCAGATTCACATCACCCAAGCTCTCCAGACGCAGCAGCCCGTAATTCCGATAATGCTGCAGACCGATATTTTTAACAAACACGAAATGGTTCCTCCCCTAGCCTACTCCTCTTTGACTCCTCCGCCTTCAACCTGAAATGTGCCGTTATCCTGCACTTCAATTTGATCACCCGGATAAAGTTTTCTTCCACGCCGTTCCTCTACTTCTCCGTTAACAAGTACATGTCCTTCTTGCAGCAAAGCTTTAGCCATTCCCCCTGTGGATACACAATCAGAAAGTTTCAGGAATTGATCCAGCTTAATATATCCACTGTGGATAAGTATTTTTTTCATGGTTTTTATCCTTTCAGCCACTTATCCACATGTTCATGAATGTTGGCATTAATTTGTTGTACGGTAGGGCAAAATAATATACAAGCTATTAGTTTGATCGAGTGGCTTCAAAATGATCGGACTCATCATTCCTGTAAATGCTATTACAAGCTGCTCACTCTCAATAACTTTTAGGACATCGAGCATATATTTGGAGTTGAAAGATATTTTGAGCGGTTCACCTTTGAAATCAATGACTTCAAGTTCTTCGCGAACTTTACCAAGCTCAGAAGAGCTAGAAGAAATTTCAATACCGCCTTGCTCAAGCGTCTGCATACGCACAATATTGGTTTTTTCTTCGCGGGACAGCAAATAAGCGCGATCAATCGATTCGCTTAATTTTTTTGTGTCCAAAGTTAGTTCTGTTTTGTAGGTTGTTGGAATAATTCTAGAAGTATCCGGATAAATTCCATCAAGGATCCGTGAATAGAACAGTACTTTGTCGATTTTAAAGAGAACTTGATTGTCTGCAACCACAATATCGACGAGCATATTTTGATCAGGGATAATTTTGCTTAGCTCATTAAGGGTTTTACCGGCGATTACGATATTTGCAAATTGGACATTCTCCGTACCTTCTAGTCTTGCTGCTCTTGTAGCTAAGCGGTGACGGTCTGTCGCTGTAAACTTAAACTCATTATCGGCCAGATTCCACAGTATACCTGTTAAAATCGGAGTTGTCTCTTGGGTAGAAATAGAAAAAGCGGTTTGTTTAATCATATTTTTCAGCAAATCACCTGGCAGGGAGATGGTATCGTTCTCCTCAATACTCGGTAGCACCGGGAATTCTTCAGGGTCTAAACCTACGATCTGAATCTCAGTGGATCCAGAAGAAATATACGTTTGGAATCCTTCTTTAACTTCCATGTGAATCTCTTTGGAGGGCAGCTTCTTAATAATCTCGACGAAAAATTTAGCGGGAAGAACAACACTTCCTGGCTGATCTATCTTCACGATCGTATGGCTGTCATTCTCTGCTGGAATAAACGATTGAATCGAAATATCGGTGTCGCTTGCAGTTAATGTGACGCCTTGATGGCTAACTTCCAGCTTAATACCGGTCAGAATAGGGATGGTTGTTCTACTGGAGATAGCTTTGGATACGTGTTGAATGGATTCGTTAAGTTCATTTTTAAGAATGCTTATTTTCATGATTTCACTCCTAGCTGAAAAATTGGGAATTTCGTTGTATTTGTGTCTCTTTATTACGCGTCTTTACATGATGAATTATTATAGTTATTTAATAGTATTAGTAGTAGGGGCGTCTAATATGTGGATAACCCTATCAAATAGCATAAAATTAAGCCTACCCACATGTGTATAGATTGTGTATAGGCTCTTTGTTCCTCTTAGGAAGGATTTTTAATTTTCTCCGCAAGATTATTTACCACTTTGTACAACTCCTGATCGACCTTTAATGACTGTGTAATTTTATCATGCGCATGAATTACGGTCGTATGGTCACGTCCTCCGAATGCCTCACCAATCTTAGGGAGCGAATAATCGGTTAGTTCACGGGAGAGATACATTGCGATTTGACGTGGAAATGCTACGGCTTTCGTACGTTTTCGTGCTTTGAAGTCTTCAAGGCGCAAATTGTAGTATTCACCGACTTTTTGCTGAATATCAGCGATGGTAATCATCTTAGGCCGGCTGGAAGGAATAATATCCTTGAGTGCTTCAGCTGCCAAATGAGTGGTTACATCCTGGTTAGTTAGCGAAGAATAAGCAACAACCCGGATTAATGCACCTTCAAGCTCACGAATATTGGTATCAATCTGGTTAGCAATATACATCATGGCCTCATTAGGGATATCAAGGTTCTCTGCCTTAGCCTTTTTGCGTAAAATCGCAATCCGGGTTTCTAGATCGGGTGGTTGAATATCCGTAATCAAGCCCCATTCGAACCGGGAACGCAGCCGTTCTTCCAGTGTGGGAATTTCCTTTGGCGGTCGGTCGCTGGAGATGATAATTTGCTTGCGTTCTTCGTGGAGCGCATTGAAAGTATGGAAAAACTCCTCCTGTGTCGACTCTTTTCCAGCGAGGAATTGAATGTCGTCAATAAGCAAAATGTCAACGTTACGATACTTATTACGGAAGCTTTCACCGCGGTTATCACGGATCGAATTGATAAATTCATTCGTGAATTTCTCTGATGAGATGTAAATAACCTTGTTATTCGGGTTATGTTCTAGAACATAGTGCCCAATGGCATGCATTAAATGGGTTTTGCCCAGACCTACACCACCATATAAAAACAAGGGATTGTATGCTTTGGCCGGCGCTTCCGCTACTGCCAGTGAGGCTGCATGCGCAAAGCGGTTCCCAGAGCCGATTACAAATGTGTCAAAAGTGTACTTTGGATTGAGCAGATGCGTTTGTGCTTCTTCTCTTGATACTACGGGAGTCGGAGCGGATTGCTGGACCACAAGCTCAGGCGGCTTGCTTTCTTCAATCACGAATTTTACATCCACTTGTTTCCCAGTGACTTCGTAGACCGTTGCTCCTACTAGTTTGGTGTAGCGACTTTCCAGCCATTCTACTGCGAACGTTGTAGGTGCCGAGATAATGAGAACCTGGGAGTTGAAGGTTATCGCTTTAGTAGCCTTAAACCAGGTATCAAAGCTTGGCTTGCTTAATTTGGTTTGAATAATCGATAAAATTTGCTGCCATAATTCGGAAGTATGGCTGTCCACAGACTGTCACTCCTTTAAATCTTCCAAATGTGGCATCAGCCATGAAGTGGAAATGTCGAAGAAAATAGGTTGATGCTGATATTTATCCCCAGTAGGCAATATGAAGAGACAAAAAAATATGGATAAATTTGATTTGTTCACAACTTTATCCACAGCTTGTTGATAATTAAGAGAACAAACAAATCTATTCACATTCAAAAGTAATACCATCATAGCAAAACGCCCCTTATTTTTCAATGAGCAGGGCTATTTTATCCACAAATTCAAGCACTTGTGTACAATTATTAGGAACACCACTACATATTGTTGATAATTTGTTTACGGTTCGACACTTTACGCCAAAGCTTCGATAATTTTATACACAGGTTGTGCTCATCTGTGAGTAGTCGACTTTATTTTTTGATCACAGGTGGATAACTGTCATATCTTGTGGATTACTTTTTTTCTAATGGGAGTTGTGGATAAGCAGCTTGGATTAGAGGGAGGGTCTGGAGCCAGTAGTAGGTTGACTTTTGCGCATAAAATATGTTTAAATATATAAAGGTGTTTTCTGTAAGGATATGTCTCGATAATTAAATGATGATTCATGTAGATACTGTCCCTACTATAAGGACGGCTTAGACCGTTTCTGCTTATATGACAGTAATTAAGTTCCTGTAAGGGAGGTGCAATTATGAGACCGACATTTAGACCAAATGTGAGCAAACGCAAGAAGGTTCACGGTTTCCGTAAAAGAATGAGCACGAAAAACGGCCGTAAAGTGCTGGCAGCTCGCCGCTTGAAAGGCAGAAAAGTTTTGAGTGCGTAAGTTAGGCCACTAAGGGACCACTCCGGTGGTCTTTTTTTACTGCTTTTTATTATTTTTTGCTCTGCAAACGACTAGGATCTCGCTTAATGCGCTAGCTACAATTTGCGGGGCTATTTAACGTATATACAGAATTATTTTGTGAGAAGTTGAGAATATTTTTCTTTCTATAATATAGAAGGGAAATCTCAGCGTTGTAGTCGCGGTCGTTTATGGCGACATCCAAATGACTATACTATTAGAAGAAAAAAATTCGGAGGGATACTTTTAACCGGATTTATGAAGGAGATTCCCGTGCACAAAAAGTTACGATTACGAAACCGTGCCGACTTCAGTCGTGTATATCGCCATGGGAAGTCATTTGCGAATCATCAATTTGTAGTGTATTGGTTTAGCAAAAAAGAGGTAGAGCGATTTAGAGTTGGGATATCGGTCAGTAAAAAGGTTGGAAACGCGGTTGTCCGTAACCGAATGAGAAGATTGGTGAAGGAAATCGTCCGTCATCATGAACCTGAAATTGCAGGTGGACTCGATATGGTGTTTATCGTAAGAAAAGGAGCGCTTTCCATGGAATACGCAGAGCTCGAAAAAAGCGTGCTGCATGTACTGCGCAAAGCCAAGCTACTAAAGGCTTCCCGCAAATAAAGGACGCATAAGAGGCTTGTTTATTTGTGCTCATAATTATGGTATGATTTACGGTGGAATGGAATGTTCAAGAGAGGGGTTTTGAAGTGTCTCTAATGAAGACTAGACGGGGAAAATGGTTTCTCCTCATCACAGTGATGGTGTTGTCGTTAGCTGTTCTGTCGGGATGCGCTCCGTCAGCTGCTGTTACGCACACTACGGAGGATTTAAAGAATGGAGGCTTCTGGCAAAGTAATGTAGTGTATTATTTCGCCATTGCCTTGGACAAGTTTGCTGATTGGTTTAACGGAGAATATGGTTTAGCCGTACTTGTGATGGTTATTATTGTCCGCACGCTGATTCTTCCGCTTACGATTAAACAGGTGAAGAGCTCGCGGGCAATGCAAGCCATTCAACCGGAACTCCAAAAGATCCAGAAAAAATATAAAGACACACCTGAAAAGGTGCAGCAAGAAACGATGCGTTTGTTCCAAGAGAATAAGGTTAATCCAATGGCGGGTTGTTTACCGCTGATCGTACAAATGCCTATCTTTATCGCTCTCTACAACTCGATCTACTATAATCCACATCTACGGGAGCACTCCTTCTTATGGCTGGAGCTAGGTAAGCCGGATCATCTGTTTATCTTACCAGTGCTTGCAGCATTAACAACATTTATACAAACTAGAATGATGACTAAAATGAACCCGATGCAACAACAAGGGCCAATGCAGTTCATGATGATGATTTATCCAGTTCTGATTTTCGTTATGTCCTACAACTTCCCAGCAGCATTGCCGCTGTACTGGGTATACAGTAACATTTACACTATTGTTCAGAACTATTTCTTATATCGCAACAACGATAAACACAAATTGGCAATCGCAAGTGCTGTGAAAAGTACAGATGACTCAACTGCTGTGAAGAGCAAAGGCGGCAGTAAAGCATCGAAGGGAGCCAAAAAGTCAAAATGAGCAAAGTCGTCGCAACAGGGAAAACCATTGAAGAAGCTGTAGAACGGGGACTAACCCAGCTTGGAGTTCAAAAGGACCGGGTAACGGTCGACGTACTTGAGCAGCCATCAAGAGGATTCCTGGGATTGATCGGTGCGAAAGGTGCCAAGGTTGAGTTAACCTTGATAGCCGAAGCCGCACCGGCATCAGCGGCGAGTGCTCCGTCACTGCCTCAGCAGTCAACAAGAGAGAGCAAACAGGAGGCTAACGGCGGTGTGCCACGCCAAGATTCCGGACAACCGGTGGAGGAAGCTTACCAAGAAGCCGTTCATTTCATTGTGGATGTCGCTAAGAGCATGGGGCTCGAAGTGGAAGTCGAAATCGTCCACACCAAGGAATCCACGATTCTGCAGATATCAGGTCCAGATTTGGGACTGTTGATTGGTAGAAGAGGACAAACTCTCGATGCTCTGCAGTATTTGGCTAATATCGTAGCTAATCGTTACTCCGACAGTTTTATACGGCTTGTGCTAGATGCGGAGAACTTCCGTGAGCGGCGTAAAAAAACTCTCGAAGAGCTGGCTGATCGTTTAGCCGGTCGTGTCATTCGGACTCGTAAAGAGGTAGTACTGGAACCGATGTCACCTCAGGAGCGGAAAATTATTCACTCCAGATTACAGGATCATCGGCAAGTGAATACCCTTAGTAAGGGCGAAGAGCCAAATCGCCGCGTCGTTATAACTTTGAAGTAAAGACTATATGATGCAATGACTCCTTGACCAATGTAAGGGGTCATTGCTTTTTTAACAATATAAGACCGTTTATGATCAAAAAAATATAGGTTCTGGGGTGAAAAACAGCATGCTTAGTGACACCATTGCTGCCGTAGCGACGGCATTAGGCGAGGGAGGAATTGCTATTATTCGGGTAAGTGGCCCGCAGGCTATTTCCCAAGTGGCGCCTCTGTTTCGTAGCCGAGTTCCGTTAACTGAAGCGGAATCGCATACCGTTCATTATGGGCATATCGTTAGTCCGGATAACGGAGAGAAGATGGAAGAAGTACTAGTAACCGTGATGAAGGGCCCACGTTCTTTTACGACCGAGGATGTAGTAGAGATTAGTGCTCATGGTGGTGTAATTTCTGTAAGAAGGGTGATGGATTTACTTCTTCAGCAGGAGATAAGGTTAGCCGAGCCGGGTGAGTTCACCAAGCGTGCTTTCTTGGGCGGACGTATAGATTTATCACAGGCTGAGGCGGTTATTGATCTCATTCGCTCGAAGTCGGATCGCGCTTTTTCGGTGGCTTTAAAGCAGGTCAGTGGATCCTTGTCGGATCGAATTCATGCTTTGCGTCATACACTTATTGAGATGCTGGCTCATATCGAAGTGAATATAGATTATCCAGAGCATGATGTAGAATCCATGACGGCTGAATTTATTAAAGATAAAAGCAGTGAAGTGATGGAAGGAATCACAAAGCTTCTTAAGACTTCTAATGAAGGAAAAATTCTTCGTGAAGGGATAACGACAGCTATAGTTGGTCGTCCCAATGTTGGTAAATCTTCATTATTAAACGCGTTAGCACGTGATAACAAAGCGATTGTAACAGATATTCCTGGAACAACACGGGATGTCATCGAAGAATATATAACGATAAACAACATTCCGCTTAAGCTGCTTGATACGGCGGGAATTCGTGAAACGATGGATGTAGTGGAGAAGATTGGCGTAGAACGTTCCAAGGCGGCAGTTAGTGATGCGGATCTGATTCTACTTGTGCTAAATGCTAACGAAGAGCTACATGAGGACGAATTGGCATTGATGGAACAAATCCACGGTAGACAATGCCTAGTGATCATGAATAAAATGGACTTACCACCCAAACTGGATAAGGATAAGTTGCTCTCTTTCTTTGAGGAGTCCAACATCGTACCGATGTCCGTTCTGGAAGAGGAAGGTCTAGACAAACTTGAAGATGCCATTTCGACACTCTTTTTTGGTGGAAAGCTGGAATCGGGTGACTTGACATATGTAAGTAATGTGAGACATATTGCCTTGCTCAAAAAGGCTTATAAATCGCTACAAGATGCATACGATGCGGCGGAACAGTATATACCGATTGATATGATTCAAATTGATGTACGGCTCGCATGGGAACAGCTTGGTGAAATTATAGGCGATACAGCGGCAGATTCTTTGTTAGATCAAATATTCTCACAATTTTGTTTAGGAAAATAGGTTTTACATTTTAATATAACAATTAGGGGGAAACAGGACATGAGTTATGATGGAGGCAACTATGACGTAATCGTCATTGGCGCCGGTCATGCCGGTTGCGAGGCAGCTCTAGCGTCAGCACGGATGGGCTGCAGCACGTTGATGATCACAATTAACCTGGATATGGTTGCATTCATGCCCTGCAATCCGTCCATAGGCGGACCTGCCAAAGGACATGTGGTGCGTGAGATTGATGCGCTAGGCGGAGAAATGGGCCGTAATATAGATAAGACTTTTATTCAGCTTCGTATGCTTAACACAGGGAAGGGACCTGCGGTGCATGCATTGCGTGCACAAGCTGATAAGTTCTTGTACCAACATACAATGAAGGAAACGATGGAGAAAACGCCTAATTTGACGCTTCGGCAAGGGATGGTTGAGCGTTTAATCGTTGAGGATGGACGTTGTGCGGGTGTAGTTACGAAGACAGGAACGGAATATCATAGTAAGACAGTTATCCTGACCACAGGTACTTACCTGCGTGGTAAAGTGATCATGGGTGAATTGACATATGAGAGTGGACCTAACAATCAGCAGCCATCAGTGAAGCTATCTGAGAATTTGCGGGAACTTGGTTTTGAATTGGTGCGTTTTAAGACAGGTACACCACCACGTGTACATCGCGATACGATCGATTTCTCGAAGACAGAAATTCAACCCGGCGACGATGAGCCTAAATTCTTTTCGTTTGAGACGAAATCATCCAACAATGAACAGCTTCCTTGTTGGTTAACTTATACCTCTGAGGTTACTCATCAGATTATTAATGACAACCTTCATCGTGCGCCGATGTTTACGGGTATTATTGAAGGAACAGGTCCACGTTATTGCCCATCTATTGAAGATAAAGTAGTAAGATTTAGTGATAAATCTAAGCATCAGATCTTTTTAGAGCCAGAAGGAAAAAATACATCGGAATACTATGTTCAAGGTCTGTCGACCAGTCTTCCTGAAGATGTACAGCTGGCGATTCTGCGTTCCATCCCTGGGATGGAAAAGGTAGAGATGATGCGTAACGGCTATGCTATTGAATATGATGCAATGGTTCCTACACAGCTATGGCCATCTCTTGAAACTAAACGTCTACCAGGTCTTTTCACTGCTGGACAAATCAATGGTACTTCCGGTTATGAAGAAGCAGCTGGCCAAGGTGTAATGGCTGGAATTAATGCAGCGCGCAAAGTACAAGACAAAGAACCCGTAATCTTAGATCGTTCACAGGGATACATTGGTGTACTCATTGATGATCTGGTGACTAAGGGCACTAATGAACCTTACCGTCTGCTTACTTCACGTGCAGAATATCGTTTGTTGCTTCGTCATGACAATGCAGATCTAAGACTTACACCTATTGGTTACGACATTGGTTTGATCACACAAGAACGTTTCGATAACTTCACGGATAAGAAAGAACGGGTGGAGCGTGAAATTGTTCGCCTACAAGAGACAAAGGTTAAACCTGTCGAGGTAAACCATGTACTAGCACAATACGAATCGGCACCTATTGTAGACGGCAGTAATTTACTTGTTCTGATGCGGCGTCCAGAGCTTGTATATAGTTTTGTGGATCAAGTCTCGCCATCACCGGAAATGCTGGATGCAGAAATGAAGGAGCAAGTGGAAATCCAAATCAAATATGCCGGATATATTGAAAAACAGCTTCAACATGTGGAGCGCTTGCAAAAGATGGAGAAGAAGAAAATTCCAGATGACATTAATTATAATGAAATCCATGGATTAGCGATGGAAGCTCGGCAGAAGCTGACTAAGATCCGTCCGATTTCTATCGGGCAGGCTTCTCGGATTGCGGGAGTCACACCTGCCGATATTTCTATTCTCCTCGTATATCTCGAGCATTACAACCGGGTAACCGCGGCGAAAGGATAATCTATGGATAATACGGAAATTCAATTCACACAGCTTTTACAAGAAAGAGGCATTACACTTACAGCAGAACAATTGGAGCAATTCGATCTTTACTATAAAGAACTCGTATCCTGGAATAAAAAAATGAATCTCACTGGAATAACAGAGCGTGAGCAGGTTTACACGAAACATTTTTATGATTCGATCTCTCTAGCCTTTTTCCTTAATATCAATGAGATAAACAATTTGGCAGATGTCGGTTCGGGAGCCGGATTCCCAGGGATTCCGCTTAAGATTTGTTTCCCACATTTGAAGCTTACGATCATTGATTCATTGAGTAAAAGGATCTCTTTTCTGCAGCATGTTTGTACTACGTTGAAATTAACTGATGTGCAATTGATTCATGGTCGTGCGGAGGATATTGCCCGGCAATTCAAGCATCGTGACGCCTATGATTTGGTGACTGCGCGCGCGGTGGCAAGATTATCCTTGTTGAATGAATTTTGTCTTCCTTTCACACGTAAGGATGGAGTTTTCGCTGCCATGAAGGGAAGTGATCCTTCAGAAGAATTAAGTGAGGCGAAGTACAGCTTAAAAGAGCTTCGTGCTCAACTTGGTAAAGTAGAGTCATTCAGCTTGCCTGTGGAAGGGTCGGCGAGACATATTGTCATTATTCGTAAGACAGGTGCCACTCCTGCTAAGTACCCACGAAAAGCGGGAATTCCTGCCAAAACACCACTAATCAAATAATGTTTCACGTGAAACATTATAAATTGGAAAATATATTTAAGGTCATCCTCTTTTAAGAGGATGACCTTTTTTTGTTTGGAATTGCGAATACGATCTCAAATGAACATTAATTAAAAGATAAACTAGATTGATATGTTTATTAAGCGGCTATCATTATGAAAATGCAGGAAAAATAGGTCTTTACGGAGAATATGATTATGTAGAGAAAAGTGATAGAATAGCATAGTAGACTTTTAATTTTGTATATAACTCCTTCTCTGTACTCTTGTTCGAAAGAAGGAGAGATTATGATGCCTGATAGCAGCAGGTCATTCCATAATATCAGAATGTTTTTTATTGCTGTACGATACGCTTTCCGAGAAGAAGGTCAAGAAGATCGTACTATAACGAAATTAGGTGGTTATGAACGGAATGAAAGAACAATTTACCAAGCTATTTGGATTTAACGAGCGGAGCAGCGGAGAAGAAATCAAACAAATACCAGTTCATGAGGTCATTAGCAGTCCTTACCAACCGCGGACGATATTCGACGATGATAAGATCGATGAGTTGTGCCAGACGATTAAAACTCATGGGGTCATTCAACCCATAGTTGTACGCATGCGAGATTCCGTGTACGAGATTATCGCAGGTGAACGACGCTGGCGTGCGGTTAAAAAGCTTGGTTTAGAGACGATTCCAGCCATTGTTCGTGAATTCAATGATTCACAGGCCGCATCTAT
Source organism: Paenibacillus pseudetheri (assembly GCF_924513355.1). Taxonomy (NCBI): domain Bacteria; kingdom Bacillati; phylum Bacillota; class Bacilli; order Caryophanales; family Paenibacillaceae; genus Paenibacillus; species Paenibacillus pseudetheri. The sequence continues at coordinate 136,296 of NZ_CAKMAB010000013.1, read as the reverse complement.
TGCGCTTATAGAAAACCTACAGCGTGAAGGCTTGACCTCTATTGAAGAAGCTGTTGCTTATCAAAAGTTAATTGATCTTCATCAATTGACGCAAGAAAGCTTGGCACAACGATTAGGCAAAAGTCAGTCTACCATAGCAAATAAGATTCGCTTACTCAATCTGCCTGAAGAAGTTAAGATGGCCTTGATGGAGCGTCAGATTTCTGAAAGACATGCACGTTCACTATTATCACTCGATAGTGTGGAGATGCAACTGAAAGTGTTGGCAGAGATCATTGCAAAAGGGTTAAACGTTAAACAAACAGAAGCTCGTATTGCTTTCTACAAACAAGTCTCACAAACTAAAAAATCGAAACGGGTCTCCTATACCAAGGATGTTCGTCTAGCTCTTAATACAATTCGTCAATCTATTGATATGGTGTCAGGCTCAGGGATGGAAATCAAAACGTCAGAAAATGACCGTGGTGACCATTACGAGATTGTAATCCAAATCCCCAAAAGATAAATTGTTTCAAAAGCTGAAGGCGGCCTCGAGGTGATTGGCCGCCTTTGGTGTGGCTAGAACCGGGATGTGTTGGCTAGGCCTATAATTTAAAGTTCCAGTATATAATAGTTGTCTATATTCTTCATAAAGTGTGACGTTACATCAGCGTCAGGAATATTTGTACTTGCGATCTACGAGAAGATTCTTCCTAACTATTCGAGGTGAAATAAGTGTCCAAGATTATTGCCATAGCAAATCAAAAAGGCGGTGTCGGTAAAACAACAACCTCCGTGAACCTAGGTGCCGGTATGGCTACATTAGGAAAAAGAGTGCTTCTAGTTGATATCGATCCTCAAGGTAACACTACTAGCGGCGTTGGCGTCAACAAGGCGGACGTGGCGAATTGTATATATGACATTCTTATAAATGAGGTAAATCCTCTAGAAACCATACTGGAAACTCAAAATGAAGGACTGCATATCATTCCGGCGACCATTCAATTAGCGGGCGCGGAAATCGAGTTGGTATCGACGATTTCCAGAGAGCTAAAGCTAAAAAAGGCGCTGAATGCGGTTAAAAACAATTATGATTATATTATCATCGATTGTCCTCCTTCACTTGGTATTTTAACAATCAATTCCCTTACTGCAGCGGATTCGGTAATCATCCCGATTCAGTGTGAGTATTATGCACTTGAGGGCTTGAGTCAGCTTTTAAACACCGTTCGTCTGGTGCAAAAAAATCTCAACCCGCATCTGAAGATAGAGGGAGTATTATTGACAATGCTTGATGCCCGGACCAATCTGGGAATTCAAGTAATAGAAGAGGTTAAGAAGTATTTCCAAGAAAAAGTATATAGAACGATTATTCCTCGGAATGTCCGGTTAAGTGAAGCGCCGTCACATGGACAATCCATTATTACTTATGATCCTCGCTCTAAAGGAGCAGAAGTGTATTTAGAGTTGGCAAAGGAAGTGATTTCTTATGAGTAAACGTTTAGGGAAAGGTCTGGATGCGCTAATCCCTTCTTTATCAATTAATGAAGATGATAAGGTGGTTGAGATCCCTTTAGCTCAACTTCGGGCTAATCCATATCAACCACGCAAAGATTTTAATGAAGAGGCCATTCATGAACTAGCGGAATCTATCAGACAACATGGCGTGATTCAGCCGATCATTGTTCGTAGCGTATTGAAGGGGTATGAGATCATTGCCGGCGAACGCAGATTCCGTGCCTCGCAATATTGTGGTAAAGCTACAATTCCAGCAGTCGTTAGAAACCTTAGTGATCAACAGGTCATGGAGATAGCGTTAATCGAGAACTTGCAACGTGAGAACTTAAATGCAATGGAAATTGCGGTGGCTTACCAAGGCCTAATGGATCAGTTTTCACTCACGCAAGAAGAACTCTCGCTTAAGGTTGGAAAGTCCAGATCACATATCGCCAATTTCCTGAGATTGCTTTCTTTACCTGAAGAAGTAAAAGAATATGTTTCACGTGGAACAATGTCAATGGGGCATGCACGGGCAATTGTTGCTTTGAAGGATCCAGAAGTAATTAAACAACTGGCAGAACAATGCGTGGAACAACAGTGGAGTGTAAGAGAACTAGAAGAAACAGTGAAGAACTTGGACCGAAAACCTACTAATGGAGTAAAAATCAAAGTTGTTAAACGTGATCCCTATATTGATAATGTAGAGGAAGTATTGCGTGAACGTTTTAAAACAACGGTGAAAATAAAACAGGGTAAGGAAAAAGGGAAGATTGAACTGAATTACTACAGTGCTCAGGATTTAGAAAGATTGTTGGAATTATTGGGTAACTAAATGGGTATCTATGCCAAGAACATATCCTGAGATATCCTTAATCGGATAATTAGGGGTATGTTTTTTTAGATAAGTTGATTAAAAAGGGTATTAGACGAGGAGCGGGGTTATGGAAGACTTCGTATATCTGGATCACGCAGCTACCTCTTGGCCTAAACCACCAGAGGTTGCAGCTGCGATGATGGATGCTCTGCAGTCAGGAGCAAATGCTGGCAGAGGTAATCACTCACTAGCGATAGGAAGCGGTCGAGTATTAGTAAGGACGCGAAGTGTACTGGCTGGATTGTTTGGTGTATCTAATGCGCAAGATATAGCTTTTACCCATAATACTACGATGAGTTTGAATATGGCGATCAAAGGGACGCTTAAAGCGGGAGATCACGTGATTTCAACGATGACAGAACACAATTCTGTGAGACGGCCGCTGGAATACTTGCGTAAGACACTAGGGATAAAAGTTGACTATTTAAAAGTGGATCATGAAGGACAGTTGGATTTACAAGAACTCGAAAATGCTTTTCAGCCAAACACCAAAATGGTGATTTGTAATCACAGCTCCAACTTACTTGGAAGCATACTGCCTATTGGCGATATTGGCGATATCGTTAAATCGCATGGTGCTGTATTTCTAGTGGATGCTGCTCAAAGCGCAGGTTCAATTGATATTGATGTTAAAAAAATGAATATCGACTTATTGGCTTTTCCGGGGCATAAGGGACTACTTGGACCACAAGGAACCGGCGGACTTTATATATCACCTGAATTGGACCTTGAACCCCTGATGCATGGAGGAACTGGTAGTCAATCGGAAAACAGTGAACAGCCCTCTGTTCGTCCAGATCGGTATGAAGCGGGAACGCAAAATACGGTAGGGATTGCCGGTTTACTAGCAGGTGTTCAAAAGGTACAATCTTTAGGGACGAGCGTTATTCATGAGAGAGAGTGGGCGTTAACTCAAAGACTGATGGAGGGTTTGTCCCACATCCCGAGCATTAGACTATTAGGACCCTCTCTAGGCGCTCCGAGAACAGGTATTGTATCGTTTGTGGTGGATGGAGAAGAGTCAGCAAATATCGCTCACCGTCTAGATCGTGATTATAAAATAGCGGTCAGAGCGGGCATGCATTGTACCCCTTTGGCACATAAGGCGGTTGACACGCTAGAGAGTGGTGCTGTTCGGGCGAGTGTAGGCGTAGATACGACAGAGCATAATATAAGCAGAATGCTGGCTGCTATGGATGACTTATATGGCAATGCCCGCAGCAGATAAATAAAAAGGATGGTCCATTCATGTCTGAATTAAATCAATTAATTAGTGAGCAGTTGCAGTGGTTTGTATTTGCTTTTACAGTAATAATGTTGGTGCTGGTAATCACTGTGATCGCCCAGGGGGCTAAGTTACGCACTATGCGGCGTAAGTATGAGGCCATGATGGCTGGAAGCGGTGTGGAGGATCTGGAAGGCCTTCTGATTGATCTGAAGAACCAAAGCGACATGTTGGAAGAAGAACAACGCGAGCAAAAAGTCGTGCTAGAAGCTACTCAAACTAGAATGCGTGGCATGAAGTCTAATATTGCGCTGAAGCGTTATAATGCTTTTGGTGAACGTGGCAATGATTTGAGCTTTTCAGTCGCTATACTGGATGACAATAGCAGTGGTATTGTGTTAACCAGTCTTCATAATCGTGAGAATTCTTACATTTACTCTAAACCTATGCAGAATGGTGAATCACAATATGTGCTATCACCTGAAGAAAAAGAAGTCGTTACTCTCGCGTTGCAGCGGACCTAGCATGAAGATTCCATTGCTTTAAGGCTGAATATAGACTCGTTGCAATAATATCAGATAATCGCATCACTAAACTTAATCGCGTGTTCTGCAATACAAAATACTCCATAAAGCCGCCGACATTAACGATTCCAGTCAAGTGGATATCACCTACCGGCGGCAATTGTTTATTTACGCCAGCGCCAGGTCTTAGAGGTCCTTCAACAACTTGGATACAGCCAACACTAGTAGAGTGACCTAAACAAGCATCTATACCGATGACAAAGGGATTGCTATATCTTTCATTGATTAAGGTTAAAGTTTCCTCAAGGTTAACGGCATGAACAGGATCTTCAAGTGTTCCATATAAATGAAATAGCGGACTATGAAAACGTGACAATGCAGTGCCAACAAGAGGACCAAGAGAATCTCCTGTGGATCGATCGGTACCCACACAAATGACGACAATCTGTGTCTCCGGACGTGTGCGTGCGAAGTGGAAAAGTAGTCGGTGGGTGATCGCAGAATAGATATTGGGATCTGTATGTGATATTTTTAAACAGGACGTTTCTTGCGCTGATGTAGCCTTCGATGAAAAATTCATACCATCTTCCTTTCTGAAGCTGATTCTATTTGATGGTATCTAGTATATGGATAGAAGAGGGGTTTTATACTACAGCGGCAAGAGATAGGACGATAAACCTATGGGAGGCGTAACGTATATGCAGGAAGAGATGTTGATCGCGTTTGACTCTACCCAGCAGGCGCTTCGTGCTGAAATGCTGCTTGAATATGCAGAAATTGAAATTGATATATTCCCTACCCCGAAAGAGATCACGGCAGGGTGCGCGATATCGATTCAGTTTTATCAAAGTGCGCTGGGAGAGGTACAGAAGATTGTAACTGAGCAGAATATCGAGATTCGCGGTATCTACAGAAAACACAACGAGAACTACATACTGATTGAGAGGTAGGGAGGAATACACGATATGAATAAGTGGATATTGGAGACTACTACTTCCGATGATGTTGTAAAAGATGCTTTGCGTTTTAAAGATAAGGTGTGGAATTGGTTTACCGATGCTGATATGTGGGCCAATGTCTTATTCTCAGGACTACGAATTCTTATTATTTTTCTCTTAACTAGGGTTATTATTAAAATTGTTTCTAATATTATTGATCGTTCGCTTGAACGTAAAACCGGTGGCAGAATTCTGACTAACACACGAAGGTTTACTACGGTAGGAGAATTGATGAAAAATGTAGTAACAGTTATCTGTAATTTTGTGATGATCATGCTCGTTCTTTCAGAGTTCCACTTCGATTTGGCACCCTTGTTGGCCGGAGCGGGTGTGCTTGGTTTAGCAATAGGTTTTGGAGCACAAAGTCTGGTGAAGGATGTTATTACAGGGTTCTTTATTATTTTGGAGGACCAATTTGCAGTGGGTGATGTGATCCAGACAGGGACTTATAAAGGAACAGTAGAATTAATCGGACTGCGAACTACAAGACTACTTAGTGCTACCGGTGAAGTGTTTATTATCCCGAATGGCTTAATTACGAATGTGACTAACTATTCTCTTGCCAATGCTTTGGCTGTAGTTGACGTTCCTGTTAAAATGGAGCAAAGCTTGGAAGCTACGTTAGGATTAATTGGCGAGGCGTTAAAAGGAATAGAAGATCGTAACTCCAATGTGCTTGCTTACCCTAATGTGCTCGGTATACAGTCCATGAGCACCTCGGAATATGTGATTCGTATAGCAGCCAGTTGTGCTCCTAATGCAAGAGATGCAGCGGAAAGACAAATTCAGAACGATATAAAGCAGGCATTAGAGAAACAGAGCATGCTGGAACTGGCTCAAGCTGAAGAAGAAGCACGTAAGAAAGCAGAGGCAGAGGTGAAGGCTCAAATTGATCTTGCAAAGACAGAACATGCACTACAAGTTACAGGGTCGGCAAACACTGGATCAAGACGGCAAATCGCAGCTACACAAGAAGGAGAAGAGGGGGAAGAATAGTGGAACGTAAAGTTTTTCAGCTTGGGGATATAGTGCAAATGAAGAAGCAGCATCCTTGTGGATCTAATGAGATGGAAATCATTCGCATGGGGATGGATATCCGAATTAAATGTACAGGCTGTCAGCATAGTGTTCTGATTCCCCGTGCTAAATTCGAGAAGAATATGAAGAAGGTACTGCGCTCTGCTGAGGAAAATACAGACAATAATTAAGCTTGCAAATGGCATGTCTGCATGATACAATTATTTTTGCTGCGGAGAGGTACCCAAGAGGCCCAAGGGGGCTGACTCGAAATCAGTTAGGCGTGTCAAAGCGTGCGTGGGTTCGAATCCCACCCTCTCCGCCACTTCAGCATATATAAGATTTAATGAATCCTTCGTTCCTGTAACGGAGGTTTTTTTGTGTCTATAATAGCCGATACACAGGATAAGATATAACGCAAAAAGAAGGGCCCTTTCGGGTCCTTCTTCAGGAGGCAGTACATCAATGATGTTGGAATTTCTCTGTTTATAGCGACTAAAGTGATTTAGGCGTTGCTGAGGCTAATGCTTTTTTAAGACAATAACCCACTACTCTTCCCAGCTTACAATAGATGCTGAATCAGATCTCCTGTGATTGTGTTCGTCTACGACGCCCAACGGAACCACACCTCTCTTTTGTACTGCCTGAGTATAGTATGTGTAATATCGGGTTTTTTATACACATTTATTTTTAAAATATTTTTGAATTAGTGGACCCGTGCTTTTTCAACCTTTTTCCACTTTCGATTTTTGTTGGTGGTCTCAGGGAAGGTATCCCCTTTTTCCATTTTAATGTGCTGTGGATTCGAAATCTCAGTATGGAAGCTTCGCGCTTCGCCTACCTCTGTATACATGCCTGGATTGGGGGCTTTGTCGCCTTCTTCATATTCCGTTTTCTCACCCATTATTATTCCTCCTTTTTTAGTGTAGATGAATTCGTAATTATTGTGCGCAGGTAGTGATTTTTTCATGTAAAAGAGGGGGAGGAGTTGTCCTGTATTAATATTGCTTGCACTCTGCTGTTCATTTTGGTATATTAATCAGGTGCGAGTCTATGTTTGTGCTCGTTCCTTGCTCCTGACGTGATTAGGGGCCTCAGACCATAAGGAGGTGAAAATTATGCGCAAATATGAAGTGATGTACATTATTCGTCCTGACATTGAACAAGAAGCCGTTCAAGCAGCAGTCGATAAATTCCAAGGCATCATCTCCAATGGCGGGGAAATTACAAAGCACGAAGTGCAAGGTAAACGCCGTCTTGCGTATGAGATCAAGAAATTCCGTGATGGCGTTTATGTTTTGGTTAACTTCAATGCAGAACCTGCAGTAGTTACTGAATTAGAACGTCTTATGAAGATTTCTGACGAAGTTATTCGTTATCTCATTACGAACGACGTTGCTTAAGATCTTGACAAGCTTTGTAATGAATCGCTCTAAAGGAGGGGACCAGAATTGTTGAACCGTATCATTTTGATCGGACGGTTGACCCGTGACCCGGAACTTCGTTATACTCCCGCTGGTGTTGCCGTAACGCAATTTACGCTAGCCGTAGATCGTAACTTTACGGGCCAGAACGGTGAACGTGAGGCAGACTTCATCCCGGTTGTAACCTGGAGACAGCTAGCAGAAACCTGTGCCAATTACTTGCGCAAAGGTCGTCTGACAGCAGTGGAAGGACGCATCCAAGTGCGGAATTATGAGAATAACGAAGGCAAACGTGTATACGTAACTGAAGTTATTGCTGATAATGTTCGTTTCCTGGAATCTTCACAGAGCCGTGAAGGTGGAAATACTTCAAGTGGTGCAAGTAGTATGCCTGAAGAGCCAGCATATGGTGGCGGTGGTAACGCTGGACGCGGAAATAACAACAATAATTTCTCGCGTAACAACAATACTCAAGATCCTTTTTCGGGCGATGGTAAACCGATTGATATATCGGATGATGATTTGCCATTTTAATTAGGAAGGACTGAAAAGAATATGGCTTTTAAACCAAGAGAAGGCGCTGACAACGACAAAAGACCGGCACGTCGTGGTGGACGCAACAAGCGTAAAAAAGTTTGCTTTTTCACTGTGAACAAGATTACTCACATTGATTATAAAGATACCGAACTTCTTAAGAAGTTCATCAGCGAACGTGGAAAGATTTTGCCACGTCGTGTAACAGGTACAAGTGCAAAATACCAACGCGCTCTTACCATTGCTGTAAAACGCTCGCGTCAAATCGCGTTGCTTCCTTACACAACGGAATAGGACGTTTTATAAAAGCAGTCGGGAAACCGGCTGCTTTTTTTGTATGCAGAAAAGGAAGCACTAATAGTGGGGTAAGCATGAAATCGAATTATTTGGGCGTTGAATCGTTTGACGTTGGAACTTTAATATGTTAAATTACAGCTATCCTATAACTAAAGGGGAAATTTTGATGTTGGTGACCGTTCTTAACTAGCAATTTCATAACACTTGATTAGGAAGGCTTTAGCAGGCTCGTCATGAGGCGATTACGTGCTCTATTTGAGTTCGTATTACGCAGCAGTCTGTTGCTCCTTACGGGTGGATGATTTAGTTAAGAACACACGAAGCGTCAAATGGCCTCTTTACGGCTGTTGTTCTCTTTGTAATTAACCGTGCTCTTATTGCACGGTTTTTTTGTTTTTCGGCACCTGTTCTCATTTCGGGGCCTTAGGACGATAGAGGGCACCAGTATAAGAAGGGCAAGGACTGCCATAGTGGCATTCTTTGCCCTTCTTTGCGTTATGGAGAATTAGGTCCAAACCAATAGAGATTTGAAGGAGGATTTGCTGTGAATTTACAAAGTCTAAATACACTGGAATACGAAATCATTAAAACAGAGCTTGGGCGCCACGCAGTATCTTATGTAGGAAAAAAAGCTGTAGAAGAGCTTATGCCAATGACCTATTTGCCGACGATTCAAAGAGCAATGGAGGAGACTTCTGAAGCTAAAGAACTGCTGGAACGAGGATCGAGTGTACCCATTCCTTCATTAGAGGGTATTGAGTGGATCATGTCTTTAATGGGAACTGGATATTTGTACAGTGAGAAAGATTTCACTGCAGTTGCTACATTTCTTAAGAGCTGTAGTCAATTACGCAAATATATGGCCTCTAAAGAACAAAGCGCTCCACGAATTGCTGCGTATGCTTCCTCGTTGATGGAATTAAATCATGTGAGAGAGGCTATTGATCGCTGTATCCGTTTTGGTGCGATTGATGATGGAGCGAGTAAGGGGTTAGAGCGAGTTCGGAAACGGATTGTAGTGGCTAAAGAACGTCTTCATAAAAAAATCGACGGAATTATGTCACGCCATCAATCGATTTTGCAGGAGAATATATATAGTCAGCGAGGTGGGCGTTACGTTATCCCCGTAAAACGGGAATATCATAAACAAATAAAAGGATCGGTGCTTGACCAATCCACAAGTGGACAGACGGTGTTTATTGAGCCAGACGAGATCGCTGCTCTCCAAATTGAGCTTGATTTGCTTTTGGGTGAAGAGGCTCGAGAAGAAGCTGTTATCCTCAGTATGCTGACTAGCTTGGTAGAACAGGAACAGGCTGCCCTGCACCTTAATATTGAGGCTACGGGCACGTATGATTTTATTTTCGCCAAAGCTAAATATGCACGAACGCTGGGGGCATCTGCTGTTACGCTGAATGCGAAAGGCTTTCTAAAGATGAATGGAGGTAGGCATCCCATGCTGAAGGGGATGATTCCGATCAATCTGGAGGTTGGTAAGGGGTATAAATCCCTCATCATTACAGGTCCAAATACTGGTGGTAAAACTGTGGTCCTTAAGACACTAGGGCTGCTGACGATCATGGCTCAATCAGGGCTGTTGATTCCGGTCGAGGAGGGGAGCGAATTTACTATTTTTACGGATGTGATCAGTGTAATTGGCGACGGACAAAGTCTGGCACAATCACTTAGTACGTTCTCCGCGCAAATGAAGAGTATCGAGGGAATGCTGAGAGATGCATCTAAAGGGGTGCTGCTGCTCATTGACGAGCTGGCGGCTGGTACGGATCCCGGGGAAGGCATTGCGCTCTCTATCGCGATTCTGGAAGAGCTGAGCCGTAAAGGGGCGAATATTATTGTTACTACACATTTTAATGAGCTAAAAGCCTTTGCAGCCGCAACGACGGGCTTTCAAAATGCGCGAATGGAATTTGATAAAGAAACGCTACAGCCGTTGTATCGATTGACGATTGGAGAAGCGGGGGAAAGTTATGCTCTGCAGATCGCTAAAAAGCTGGGGATACAGGATAACGTTATTAAGAGATCATGGGAAATTGTTGAGGCGCAGCAACAAAGGCTACAGAAAGGCAGCGGAGAGGCATGGGAAAGTCTTTTCAGCAAAGATGGAGAGCAAGAATATGCTGCACTTCCAGTAGAGGAACATGGCAACGCAGAAGAAGAAGCTACTCCATCTGACCGCAGCAAGGAGAAGCTGATTCAATTTGAAATTGGAGATGCAGTTGTGGTAACGTCACTTGGCCGGACAGGGATCGTTTATGAGAAGAGAGATCATTTAGGAATGGTTGGAGTGATGATCCAGAAGCAAAAAATGAAAATTAACCATAAGCGGTTGAAGCCCTATCTTTCAAAAGAAGAGTTATACCCGGAGGAATATGACTTTGATATTATTTTTGAGAGTAAGGATACACGTAAAAAGCGCAAGTTGATGCAGCGTAAACATGTTGAGGGTTTAACGATTACGCACAGAGATGAAGAATAGATTCAATGAAGATCTGTCCACGAGACAGGTCTTTTTTTTATAGATATAACGAAATAAGTGAATTTCAAGCAGGAGTAAAGGCCTAGGGCTTAGAAGTTATTGTAACCACCATAAAACTTTGTTACAGTAAAAATATTTATGTTCCATAGCTTAAATGTAGATATACGTTCAACTAGAGAAGGGAAGAAACACATGAATAATAAGAAAATATGCAGGTTGTTGTTAACGCTGCTCGTGATGGCAACTCTATTGTCAGCATGTAGTAGAGCAACTTCTAGCAGTAATCCATTATCTTCGCGCCATAATTTAGTAGACGATAAGCCACAAGCTGGTGGAGTAGTTACCTACGGATTCTCCTCACCATTTACGGGTTTGTTTGAGCCTGCTTTTTATGAAGGTGAAGATGATTTTCATGTGCTGGAGTTTATTACTGAGCCGATGTTTCAGGTAAATGATGAACTAGTGACGGTTCCTAATATCGCCTCTTGGCAGGAATCTGATGATCATAAAGTATTTACCTTTAAAATTAAACCGGGAATCCGTTGGCATAACGGTGATGAATTAACGGTAGAGGATTGGAAATTCGCAATTGAAACTATTGCTAGTCCAGATTACACGGGCTCGCATTATTATAGTGTTGAAATGATTCAGGGTGCAGAAGCCTATCATGAGGGTGAAGCGAAGGGGATATCCGGATTAAAGGTTATAGATCCTTATACTTTGAAAATAACTGTAACTGCTGCACGGGTAAATACAATCGATAGTCTGTGGCCCTATCCGATGAATAAAAAATACTATACTGGAATTGCTGTTAAAGATATGCCTGAAAGTGACCAGATGCGAAAATCTCCTATAGGTATTGGCCCTTTTGAGGTTGAACATATTCAGCCTGGCCAGAGGGTAGAAATGAAACGTTTTGATCAATACTACAAGGGCAAAGCGCTATTGGATGGGATAGTGTATAAGGCATTTGACGATAAGGAAGTGACCGAACGCTTTCAAACAGGAGAAATTGATATAGAGTCAGCCCCTCGGGATGCTTATGATGATCTAAAAAAACTGGAGAATATAAACATCCTGCAAACTGCTGAGCTAGGCTATGAATATATAGGTTTTAAATTCGGGCATTGGGATACGAAAACCGAGACAATCGTAATGGATAACCCTAAATTTGAAGACAAAAGATTACGGCAAGCTATGTATTATGCTTTAGATCGTGAAGGGATCATCAAAGCATATTCCCACGGTCTAGCTGAGCCTGTAGAGACTCCAATATCTAGTACTAGCTGGGCGAAGATCCCTGATACTGAGATTAATGCTTATCTGTATAATCCTACAAAGGCCAAGGAACTGCTGGATGTTGCTGGGTTCTTGGATCTAGACGGTGACGGATTACGGGAAGACCCAAAGGGCCAGAAGCTGATGATCCATTTTGATTCTATGCTAGGCAGTCAAACAGCAGAGCTACGTACTAATGCCATCTTAAGAAATTGGCGTGATGTTGGACTCGATGTACAGCTAAACGGTGGAGCTTTAAAAGAATTCCATACTTTCTACGACGCAGTGGAAGCCGATGATCCGTCTATCGAACTATTTTACGGAGTATGGGGGCTAGCGAGTGATCCTGATCCAACAGGTCTATGGAGAGAAAATGATCTATGGAACTATCCACGTTGGTCTTCAGAGCGGAATGAAGAGCTGATTCGTGAAGGCGTAAGTATGAAGGCATACGATATGGATTATCGTAAAGAAATATATTATGAGTGGCAGAAGCTGGTTAATGAAGAGGTACCTATGATCTTTTTTGCCGAACGAAAAGCCATTGTTCCAGTAAATAAGCGCCTACAGGGCGTTCGTGTCAATTCTATAAGTACAATTATAGACCCTTACAAATGGTGGATTAAGGAAGAGGACGAAAAATAAAATAATAATTTTTTGTGAAAAATGAAATCAAATTGTAGTTTCATTCGTCATATATAGTATGGAGGATGACGACGATGAAGAGACGGATAGTAGTGGGGGCAATCGCAGCTGTATTAGTCGTTGTCTTGCTTGCGGTATGGAGGCCAACAGGGCTTGGTTTTAAACCGAATATTGACGCGGAATCAGCGGTGCTTCTAGATATGGATACCGGAGATATATGGGTGGACATTAATGGTGATGTACCCATGCCACCGGCCAGTGTGTCTAAGTTAATGACAGAAATGATTGTGCTGGATCAAATCTCCTCTGGAATGATTAGATGGGAGGATAGAGTCCCAATTAGTGCCTATGCAAGTAAAATGGGAGGCACAAGTCTCTCATTGAAGCGGGGGGAATTCTATACTATAAGAGAATTATTCGAAGGAGTCACTATATATTCTGCCAACGATGCTACTGTTGCATTGGCTGAGTATATGGCTGGTTCAGAAGCCTCTTTTGTGCTCATGATGAACGACAAGGCACGTAGTCTAGGCTTATCTTCTCGCACAATATTTACTAATGCAACGGGACTATCAGGTAAGGATCTTGGTTTCACTGATCCGAATATGCATATTAGCGGTGAGACTATGATGACAGCTCGTGATACCGCTAAATTGGCTGCTGCACTAATCTATCATCATCCGGATATTCTCAATATTTCTAGCCGTACACAAATGCATTTGAAGAATAAGGGGCTATATGTAAGTAATAGCAATTTTATGTTGCCAGCTATGGGTGGCATTTACGCTTATGAGGGTACAGATGGTTTAAAGACAGGACACGATAACCGGGCAGGATACTGCATTGCAGGCTCGGCTCAGCGGGATGGGCATAGGCTTATTGCAGTCGTTATGGGGGCAAAGACTTATGAGAGCCGATTTGAAGGGGCAGCAAAATTATTTGATTACGGATTTTTTCGTGGTTTACAATCCGGAGATCGGGTTAAACATATGATGAATCCGCTCAGAATTAGGAACTAAAGTCGGAGCGCCATACCAGTATTTATTACTTGGTTTGGTGCTTTTTCCCTATTCATGTCGTTATTTGTGGTTTCTTTTTATCCATTTAGTGATTACAATAGAAATATTGTTTTAGCCCACATTATTTTAGAACTGCAAAAAACTTTTTTTCTATAATTTTGAATGACCTGAATTTCCTGAAAGGGGGGACAATAAGATAATGGAATAAGGGACAGTTGATCGCCGTGAGAAATAAAGTCATGACTGCCTGATAAAGATTCAGGAAGCATTATATATATGGCAAGCAATTATTCTACAATAAAGAAGGAATCAAAAATGAAGGAATCAAAGATGAAAAAAATAAAGAAAAGATATATCGCCCTCATTGTTCTTGTTGTTATTATAGCGGGAGGCTTTCTGTTTCGTAATTCCCTGGCTGTCTTAGCCTTCGACCTCTTTTTGTCTGATCGGGTTGAAACTAAGCTAAAGGAAGAATCTTACCAGCCGCTTAAGGATGATAATAAGGTTAAGCCAGAACCGGTTGTGTACAAGAGCGATCCGTTCTCAATTATGCTCTTAGGTACCGATCAACGTGATAATGAAACAGCACGTTCAGATACCATGATGTACGCTGTTGTTCGCCCTGAGGACTATAAGATCCTGCTTATTTCTATTCCGCGTGATACGTATACGGAAATTATAGGTCATAAGGATAATAAAAAGGATAAGATTACACATGCCTATGCTTTTGGGGGGCAGCAGATGGCCAAGGATTCCCTAGAGGCGCTGCTCGGTCATGATATTCAATACTATGCGACAATAAATTTCAAAGGACTCAAGGATGCTGTAGATGCTATTGGAGGCGTTCCGCTGCCGATTAAGAAAGACATTGTGAACAAAGGTAAGGATCATGAAAAGTTTACAATTGAAGCTGGAAAGTCGCTTTATAACGGACAAGAAGCACTGAACTATACGCGTTATCGTGAGGATAGTGACTTTAACCGTACCAAACGTCAACAGGTTTTTATTGATGTTGTAGCGAATAAAATGTTATCGATTAGTCAAATTGGCAACATTCCGAAGTTGTTGGATATTATGGGAGATAATTTCAAAACCGATATAGAGCCTTCGATGATCATTAGTCTAGCCAAAAAATTCATGGGCGGAAAAGGCATGGATATCTCAAGCTTCACAGTTATGGGTGAAGGTAAACGTATGGATGGTGTTTACTATGATATCATTGATGAAGAGGATTTGAGTGAAGCTAAGGCGATGATCGACAATTGGATGAGTGCAGCAACACCTGTAGATCAACTAATTGAGCCTGGAAAAGCAAGTAATGCACTGGAGCCTAAATCAACAGCAGTTACGCAATAATTCTAAAGTGGAATTCAAACGCATATAATTAATTGCAGCAGCCATTCACATTCTTATGGCTGCTGCTTACTGTCTTCATGCTATAATGTATTGGAACTATTATTAAGCTGCCACGTATTAATAATTTTGCATGGCAGTGAAAGGAAGTTAAAGAACCGTAATTCCTTCGGAACTCTTTGAGGAGGATCAAGAGATGAATATTGCATTTTTTTTACTTCCGAAACAGGAAGTCGCTTGCGTAACGATCGATTCAACGCTACGTCAAACGTTGGAGAGGATGGAGTATCACCGTTATACTGCTGTCCCTATTCTGAACCGAAATGGAGAATATGCTGGTACGGTTACAGAGGGTGATCTGCTCTGGTATATGAAGGAATCCGAGGGCAAGGTTACTTTCGAGAACGCTTCAAAATTCTTGCTTAAAGATTTGCCGTTGAGGATGAATAACAGACCTGTCTCGATTGATGCGGATATGGAAGATCTGATTAATTTGGCTAAGGTACAGAACTTTGTTCCTGTAGTCGATGATATGAACCGTTTTATTGGCATCGTTCGCCGGAGTCAAGTCATAGAATATTGCGAGAAATTTGTATCAAAACAATCACAAGAGTCATTATAGCCCAATTTATTCGCGGGAATAGAAGCATCGGAACAAGGCCTGTATTTCCGGCGATAACGGAAAGCAGGTCTTTTTTTAAAATGTAAGAAGTACTAGTTCATCCCTGGATGAAGCATACTTAAGGTGCGCGGGGCGCCCTTGTGTGACACAGAATTTTTTATGCTATAATGGAGAATAAAGCTTTTTGCCGGAGGTAGAGAGACGTGTCCAATGTGCCGAAGGATCTGGATGTCGCTAAACGCGCCAAGGTAATTGAATGGTTAAAAACAGAAGTGATTGACCAAGTTTCACGGTTATTTAAAGCGTTATGGGAAGGCAGTACTACCCGTGTGGGCGACAGCCTGGCTAGTTTGATTATGAGCTCTTATATTTTGGGCCGCAGACTAGGGATTCCCTATCGTCAATTAGATGACTTGCTACTCGAGAAGCTCAGAAAGCATAAGCAGGAAGGGCATCAACTGGAAGAATGGTATCAAGATATATCTGCTTTAGAAGAACATATGCGTAAGAGGTGAATACTGTTGAAATTTCGCTGGTCATCTGTGGCTTGGAGCGTAATATACTTACTTTTGCTGCTTAGTTTAACGACTCCACTGCTCATCATCACTACCCTATTTATGATTGTTCCGGCAGTAGTGTTATTCACTACGCTGAACACCAAACAATTCGTTCTACACGTATTGCCGGTGTTGCTGATTGTTGGTCTGATTACACCTATTTATGTGCTTATCGCGGCGTATTTCTTAATACCTGCTCTGGTTATGGGACGTTGGTATAAAAGACATGCTTCAGCAGTATCTACCGTGATTGCAGGTACGGTTACGATTCTTGGAGAATTCCTGGTACTCTTATTACTCGGTACGGCGTTATTTAACTTTGATTTGTCTAACTATGTGAACGATGTGCTGCAGATGGTTAACTCGCCTCTGTCTGATCTTGGTACTGCTAATCCACTGTTTACTGATCTTGGATTTACGACTGAGGATGTAAACAAGCTAAGTCATATGACGGTTCAAATGATCCCAATGACACTAATCGTAAGCTCTTTTATGATAGCTGTCATTACGCATTCTATTGTTCGTCCGATTCTGAACAGTATGAATTATGCAGTGCCTAAGATGAAGCCTGCTCGTGAATGGAGACTTTCGAGATCGTTTATTTGGTATTATTTGATTGGTGTGGTTCTTCAGCTCTTCTTCTCAGGATCAGAGAATAATTACATCCTCATGATTTCTGCCAATCTACTGCCGTTGCTACGAATTGGCTTTATGATTCAGGCGATTGGATTTTTCTTCTTCCTGGCGCATGAACGCAAATGGAACAAGATGGTTGCCATTCTGCTAGCAATACCGGTCATTTTGCTGCCGCCGCTACGCATTATCGGTATTATTGATCTTGCTTTCCCACTGCGGGAGTATGTGACGAAATCGAAACGATAGGGTGAGAGTTCATGCCTAAATTTCTGCAAAGACGCTGGCACGGCTATCATACCGTATGGGCGTTCATGCTGCTGTTGGCCCTTATTATAATTGTTAGTATTTATAACTGGGCTCTTGGGGTCGTTAGCCTGTTTCTGGCAGGTACATTATGCTTCTATATGCTGAAGATGGAGATTTCGTTCCGCCGTAATCTGGTGGAATATATTAATGGATTAACTTTTCGTATTAAGCGAGTGGAGGGAGAAGCAGTGAGTATGCTGCCCCTCGGAATCATTCTGTTTAGCGAAGATCGAACAGTAGAATGGAATAACCGCTACGCTGGTGATGTTTTTGCGCGCAAGTCTTTAGTTGGGGAGCCGCTACTGGAATTGCTGCCGGATATGCAGTCTTTTTTTACGACGAATGTATCGGGAAAACGGGATGTTCACAAAGAAGGCGTATTGCATGACACTCGCCTTGAGATCACTGTGGATGAACGATTTTATCAAGCCGTCATTATTCCAAGTGAACGTATTCTTTACATGTATGATATCACTGAGCTTGTGGTGCTACGTGAACGTTATGAGGATGAGAAGCTGGCGATTGGCATAGTGATGATGGATAATCTAGATGAATCTGCTCAAGGAATGGATGATCAACAGCGTACTTCTCTGATCGCTAAGGTGGCGAGTGAGATCACTGAATGGAGTAAACAGTTTGATGTTTACCTGCGTCGTCTGTCGTCTGAGCGTTATCTAATGCTACTTAATCATCGTAGTCTGCAAGCACTGGAAGAAAGTCGATTCGTTATTCTCGATGAGATTAGGGAAATGACGGCCGACCTTAAAGTGCCAATGACACTGAGTATTGGTATGGCATTTGGCGCGGACTCTGCAAGCGAGCTAGGTGCTTTAGCACAATCCAGTTTGGACATGGCGCTCGGCAGAGGTGGTGATCAGGCTGCTGTAAAAGCAGGTCAGAGGTTGTCTTTCTACGGTGGAAAGAGTAATGCTGCGGAGAAGCGTACACGAGTGCGGGCACGAGTCATTGCGCATGCGCTGCGTGATTTGATGCAGGAAAGCGACCGTGTGCTGATCCTCGGCCACCGGACACCAGATATCGATGCTGTTGGTGCTGCGATTGGCCTTCTGAGAGCGGCACAGATGTATAATGTAGAGGCTAGCATTGTGATGGAGACTCCTAATCCTTCCATAACAAACATGATGGAGCAGATTCGGAAAGATGATGAATTATTTAAGTCATTCATCACAACGGAGCAGTCTTTACAAGTGATGACGGAGCATACGTTGCTTATTGTTGTGGACACCCATAAGGCGTCTATGACAATGGAACCGCGGCTTGTGCAATATGCGAGTAGAATTGTGGTGGTGGATCATCACCGTAGAGGTGAAGAGTTCATCAACGATGCTGTACTTGTCTATTTAGAGCCTTATGCTTCATCAACCTGTGAGCTGGTGACAGAGTTGCTTCAATATATCCATGAGAAGGTAAAGATTAGTCCATTGGATGCTACAATGCTCTTAGCGGGAATTACTGTAGATACGAAGCACTTTGCACTGCATACAGGCTCACGTACATTTGAAGCTGCAGGGTTTCTGCGCCGAAATGGTGCGGATACCGTTCTTATTCAGCGTATGCTGAAGGAGGATTTACAGGAGTATATTTCAAAAGCCGAAATTATCAAACATGCGCGTATGATTTATGATCAAATCGCATTGGTCGTTACGGCACCAGGTATGAAGATTCCACAGCTACTTATCGCTCAGACTGCGGATACATTACTTGGGATGACGAACGTAGTCGCTTCATTTGTCATTAGCGAGCGACCAGACGGCCTGATAAGCATTAGTGCTCGATCACTTGGGCGTATGAATGTCCAGGTCGTGATGGAAAAAATGGGTGGCGGTGGGCATCTATCGAACGCCGCGGTACAGCTAGAAGGAACATGTAAAGAAGCAGAAGCCAGACTGCTGCAGGTGCTGGCTGAAATCGAATCGAAAGAGGGTTTATTCGAATGAAGGTCATTTTCATAAAAGATGTTAAGGGTCAAGGTAAAAAAGGTCAGGTTAAAGAGGTATCCGAAGGTTATGCTTCGAACTTCCTATTACCACGTGGATTAGTTCGTCCGGCAACGGAAGGCAATGTGAAGACGCTTGAGAATCAAGCAGCTGCTGAACAACGCCGTAAAGATAACGAAAAAGAAGAAGCTCAGCAACTGGGCAAGAAGATAGATGAGCTTACCCTTACTATGAAAGCAAAAGCAGGTGAAGGCGGCCGTCTATTCGGCGCAATCACGAGCAAACAAATTGCTGAAACGCTAGCTTCCACTCAAAGTATTTCTATCGATAAGCGCAAGATTGAGCTAGGAGAGCCGATTCGTCATTTGGGAGTGTTTCAAGTAAGTATAAAACTACACACTGAAGTAAAGGCTACCCTTAAGGTTCAGGTAACGGAGGAGTAACATGGGTGGAGATCTCTTTTTCGATCGGGTCCCCCCGCAGAATCTTGAGGCGGAGCAAGCGGTAATTGGTGCTGTTCTGTTGCAGGATGAAGCGCTCATTACTGCAATGGAACGGGTGAATACCGAAGACTTCTACGATAAAGCGCATCAAATGATTTTTGAGGCGATGGTGCAGCTCGGAGAAGAGAGCCAGCCGATTGATCTTGTTACGCTTACTTCTAGACTGCAGGACAAGGGAGAGCTCGAAGATATTGGTGGTGTTAGCTACCTAGCTAAGCTGGCGCATGCTGTGCCTACTGCGGCTAACGTAGAATACTACGCGCAGATTATTGAAGAAAAGGCTATGTTACGGCGTTTGATTCGTACAGCGACGCAAATCGTAAGCGAGGGTTACACCGGCGGCGAAGATGTAGCCGATATGCTGAGTGATGCAGAACGGCGAATTCTTGAAATCTCTAACCGGCGCAGCGGCAGTGGATTTATCGCAATCCGCGATGTTTTGATGGAAGTATTTGATAAGGTTGAACTCCTTCATCAGAATAAAGATAAGGGCGGCATGTCAGGTATTCCAACGGGATTTGTGGATTTAGACCATATGACTAATGGATTCCAGCGCAATGATTTGATCATTGTTGCAGCCCGTCCTTCTGTAGGTAAGACAGCATTCGCGCTAAATATTGCTCAGAATGTGGCCGTGCGTGCCAAAGAGACGGTTGCCATATTTAGTCTGGAAATGTCTGCGCCGCAGCTAGTACAGCGGATGATTTGTGCCGAAGCTAATCTGGATGCGAATACTATGCGTACCGGTGACTTCAAGAGTGATGATGATTGGTCGAAGCTGACTATGGGCATTCAGTCCCTATCGGAGGCGGAGATTTATATCGATGATACAGCAGGGATTACTGTAACGGATATTCGTGCGAAATGCCGGAGGCTCAAGAAGGAAAAGGGCCTGGGGATGATCGTCATTGACTACTTGCAGCTCATTCAGGGCCGCGGTAAAGGCGGGGAAAACCGTCAACAGGAAGTATCGGATATATCCCGTACACTGAAGCAGATCGCTCGTGAATTGGACGTGCCGGTTATCGCCCTGTCGCAGCTTAGCCGGGGTGTGGAGCAGCGTCAGGATAAACGTCCGATGATGAGTGACTTGCGTGAATCCGGTTCTATCGAGCAGGATGCCGACATTGTTGCGTTCCTGTATCGTGACGACTATTACAATCAGGACACTGAGAAAAAAAATATTATTGAAATTATTATAGCTAAACAGCGTAATGGTCCTGTAGGGACAGTAGAGCTTGTCTTTCTCAAAAATTTCAACAAGTTCGTTAACTACGAGCGAGCACATGCAGAACCATTTGCTGGATAACCTGTCATGTATGATATCCGAACGATTGCACATTTCTTTGTGTAATCGTTCGTTTTATTTGACTTTGAAAAAAACGGCTGTTACACTGAGTATTGTCCTTTAGTGGGTAAATCCGCTTGGAGTCCGGAGGGCTACGTACATAAGAATGACGTACAGGGCCCATATTATGAAAAATAATGGTGCTGGCTAGCACCTACGGAGGAATGAACATGTCAACGGTAGTCGTCGTGGGAACACAATGGGGAGACGAAGGTAAAGGGAAAATCACTGACTTTTTAGCGGAAAGTGCAGATGTGGTTGCCCGTTATCAAGGGGGCAATAATGCCGGTCACACGATTCTGATTGACGGTGAGAAGTTTAAGCTCAGCTTAATCCCTTCTGGTGTATTTTATAAAGAAAAGACTTGTGTAATTGGTAACGGGATGGTTATTAATCCAGCTGCCTTGATCCAAGAAATTAATTATATTCACGAGAACGGCTTTGACACTAAAAACTTAGTGATCAGCGACCGGGCTCATGTTATTATGCCTTATCACATGGTACTGGATGCTCTGGAAGAAGACCGCAAGGGTCCGAACAAGATTGGTACAACACGTAAAGGTATCGGTCCATGTTACATGGATAAGGCTGCACGTAACGGTATCCGTATTGCTGACCTGATGGACGCTGAGGAATTCGAATTGAGACTTCGTCACTTGATGGAAGAGAAGAACCAAGTGATTACTCAAGTATATGGCGCGGAAGCTCTTGATGTTGAAGAGATTCTGACTCAGTACCTGGAATATGCGGAAGTGCTACGTAATTATGTGACAGATACGTCGGTCATTCTTAATGAAGCTATTGATGCAGACCGCAAAGTATTGTTTGAAGGCGCACAAGGGGTAATGCTTGATATCGATCAAGGTACGTATCCGTTTGTTACTTCTTCTAACCCTTCTGCAGGTGGCGTATGCATAGGTTCTGGTGTTGGACCTTCTAAGATTAAACAGGTTATTGGGGTTGCTAAAGCCTACACTACTCGTGTTGGAGATGGCCCGTTCCCTACAGAACTGAATGATGCAACGGGTGATTATATCCGTGAAACAGGTCATGAATATGGAACAGTTACAGGACGTGCTCGCCGTGTAGGTTGGTTCGACAGTGTTGTTGTAAGTCACGCTCGTCGTGTAAGTGGAATCACAGGCTTGTCTCTTAACTCGCTGGATGTGCTGAGTGGACTTGAGACTGTGAAGATCTGCACAGGTTACAAATACCGTGGTGAAGTAATCACGCATTACCCAGCTAGTCTTAAGATGCTGGCAGAGTGTGAAGCGGTATATGAGGAGCTTCCAGGTTGGAGCGAAGATATTACTTCTGCAAAAACATTGGACGATCTGCCAGCAAATACACGCAGATATGTTGAACGTGTATCTGAGCTTACAGGGATTCCGATCGCCATCTTCTCAGTAGGCCGTAACCGTGAGCAGACAAATCAAGTAATGCCAATTTATATCTAAATAAATTTAGTCATTTATAAGGGACCTCGCGAGAGGTCTCTTTTTTATGCGTATGTTTCCCGAAGCCGGTTCTAGTCAATACTGGGGGTATAGAAAAACATGGAAAAAATATACCAGATAGACTTGAACATAGGTGAGAGGAGAGAAGAAATGAAGATCGTAAAGCGTGCACTGGGAGTATGTCTAATTGTAGTACTCGCAAGTACACTTTCAATTCTAACTACGGGCGTGGTTGTAAATGCTTATATTCAGTCGGTGCTGGCGAGCTTCGATATTAAAGTGGATAGTCCAGGCCCAGGTTTAGGTGGGATGGTCAAGAGTATTATTGGCATGGATAGCCAATCGGACTCCAATAAAGCGAATAAAGAAGCGACGACAACAGGCAGCACTGTAAACAAGGATAAAGATAACAGTAAGGATACACCTGAAAAAGTGGAGCCGGTGGAGGAAAAAGCACCCGAGGACGCTTTACCGGTTATGGGCCAAGCCTCAAATGAGTCTTCTTCTAACGAAAGCCAGAGTGGGAGTTCAGAGGACCAGAAATTAGTAATGACACCTGAGGCAATAGGTGACTTGAAAGATAATCTTCCTTCGGCGGAGAAGGTAAATATATTCAATATCTTGATGTCCAAACTACCGCAGGATGAGATGCAAAAAATTTCCACAGCTATGGAGGATGGATTAACGGAGGATGAGGTTAAGGAGCTGCAACAAGTCATTGCCAAATATGTTGATCCTGATGAATACGAGAGTATAATGAAAATGCTTACACCAACTACAGGAACTCTACAGCAACCATAGTAATTGTCAATTTCTAGACACAAGAAAAAGGCTAAATTTTCATATTTGCGCAAAAAACCCGCGTATTTAGTGGGTTTTTTTATATGTACAAAGTTGAAATTTTCCGCTCAGCTATGGTACATTAGACAAGGATGTTAAAAGGGTTAATTTTTTGTAACCAATTGTAACCTTTTTGAGGGTCCATTAGAAGCAGGAAATTAGAACTAGGATAAGTGGAAATATTCATGGTCGTAATCTATATACTCGAGATCGTATAACTAGCTTGGCCGCTCGTCTCGGATGACAGAGCGGACTGAAAGGGAGAGTTTCATGAAGGGATTTAAGTTCATGCGCCGGATGGGGAAACTGCAGGATAGCGACACAGCAGAATCCGGAGCAAGTGTTCAGCAGAGCCACAATTTCGATCACGACTCCACACACTTTCATCAAGAAAAAGGAACTCGTAGATTCCAGCGCTCTTGGATTTTGGGAGCTGTTGGTCTAGTGCTTCTAACCACTGTGTTGATTGGTGCAGAGAAAAAGTATGTAGCAGCCAATACTGAAACCTACTATCAAGTGTTGGTGAAGGGTAAGGAGATCGGGAAGCTCAACGATCAGGCACAGCTTAACCAGTTGTATGATAAGAAGCAACAGGAATATCAGGATAAGTATCCGGATTCAACGATGGTGCTTCAGACAGAAAGCATTACAATTAAACAGGAAAAAGCATACAAGCCGGAAGTTGATAGTGAAGCAACGCTTAATAAATTAGATGGTATGCTGAAGGCCTATGCTGTAGGTGTGCAATTAATGGTAGATGGCAAAGCCGTTGGCATTGTAAAGGATCAAGAGACCGCAAATGCGGTACTCGAAGGGGTAAAGAATCATTATGTTCCGCAAACTAAAGTAGCAACAGCTAGTAAGCTCACAAGAACGGCTGCCTCAAGTTCAAGTGCTGCGAAATCGAAAGCTGCCAAACAAGTGGAGTCAGTTAAGATTAGTGAAGAGGTCTCTATTGTTCCTGTGAAGACAGATCCTAACAAAGTGTTGGATGTACAGGAAGCGGTCAAAACTCTTATCGAGGGTAAGGAAGCGCCACTTCTTTATACTGTTCAAGAGGGAGATACGATTTCGGGGATTGCCAAACGGTTTGAAATTACACAAAAAGAGATCTATAGTAACAACCCGGATGTGAAAGAGCTAACGTTGAAGATTGGAGATCCACTGAAGCTGAAGGTCCCACAGCCAGATGTTACAGTTGTTACTGTAGAGCAAGTGTCCGAGCAGGTGGTTACTGAGCCTGAAGTGATCGTGCGGAAAAGCGATCAGTTACCAGCAGGCAAAAGTAAGGTCGTTCGTCCAGGACAAACGGGCCTTAAAGAAATGCAGTATCGGTTAACAAAGAAAAACGGAATGGTCGTACAAGAAGAGTGGTTGGGTCAGACCGTTATTAATTCTTCTCTTCCTGAAGTGGTATATCGAGGCACGAAGGTAGTTGGTGAAGGAACAGGCATGTTCAGTTGGCCAGTAAGCGGAGCAACCCTTACTAGTAGCTTCGGTGAGCGCTGGAGCCGTGCCCATAAGGGTCTAGATATGGTATCTGGCAACCGGACCATTAAAGCCTCTGATGCGGGAACTGTAATTTATGCAGGTGTGAAGAGTGGGTATGGAAATGTGGTTATCGTGGATCACCGTAACGGATATGAAACCTATTACGGCCACTTAAACAGCATCTCGATTTCTACGGGACAGCGTTTGGAGCAAGGCGCTAAAATTGGCGTAATGGGCAATACTGGACGCTCGACGGGAACACATCTACATTTTGAGATTCGGAAGAATGGCACTGCAGTAAATCCAATGAAGTATTTGCGATAATTCATACGTTAACCTCAACTGCTCGATTAAACTCGAGCGGTTTTATTTTTTTTGATATAGGAATGACGATATAGCTGTTTCTTTTTGCTGGGGAAGCCGATTCCTTATTTCGTAGGATGTGACGGTAAGACAGGTATGTTAAAATAAAGGAATGATCTTTAAGTAGGGATAGGAAGGTGAAGCTGAGACATGCAGATGGGAACAATTCTGGTAGTAGACGATGAACAGCCTATTGCTGATATATTGAAGTTTAATCTAGAAAAAGAAGGCTACGAGGTTATTTGTGCTTTTGATGGTAACAGTGCAGTAGAATTGGCATTGTCCAAAAAGCCTGATCTTATGCTGCTTGATCTTATGCTGCCTGGTAAGGACGGGATGGATGTTTGTCGTGAGGTTCGTTCTGCACATTTGGACATTCCTATCATTATGCTTACTGCCAAAGACGGAGAGATTGATAAGGTGCTTGGTCTAGAGCTTGGTGCGGATGACTATGTGACCAAACCTTTTAGCACACGTGAGCTACTTGCCAGAGTGAAGGCCCAAATGCGGAGACAGCATAAACCGTTACCGCCGGGAATGGCGAATGAACCTGCAGAGACCAGACAGGGTATTTACCATTTCGATCTATTTATTGATACAGATATGTATCTGGTATATAAGGGTGGGGAGCCGCTTGATTTGACCCATCGTGAATATGAGCTGCTCTACTATATGATTAAACATGCGGGTAAGGTGATGACCCGGGAGCATTTACTGCAGGCCGTGTGGGGATTCGAGTATTTCGGCGATGTGCGGACCGTAGACGTGACGATCCGTCGTCTAAGAGAGAAAATTGAGGAGAATCCCAGCAAGCCGGAATATATTTATACTCGGCGCGGACTTGGCTATTTGATGCATAGCCCTAAAAGCGGAGGACTGTGATGAAGTGGTGGTCCTTTTTCCGGACAATTCAGGCCAAGCTTATTATTATTTATGTGCTGCTGATTCTGATAGCTATGCAGTTAATTGGAGTCTATTTTGTCAGCTCGATGAAGAACTCGTTAACGGATAACTTCACGAAGGATCTTAAAGCACGTGCAGAGATGCTGTCCATCCTGACTGCTGATAAATTTGGTAGTGAGGCTGGTACCGTTGACGAGGAAACGGCTGTAGAAAGTCTGCGTGGTATGGTTAATAACCTTTACATTAACGGGGCTGAGATTCAAGTGCTTGATGCCAGCGGCAAAATCATTACCACCTCCGTGCCCTCGCAGAATGATTATGTCGGACAGCGCAACACTCAGACCGTAGTCAATCGCGCCTTGCAGGGGATCAGCGATAATGAAGAATATATTATTGCTGATGATAATGTGCGAAAAAAGGTTGTGGCCAAGCCGGTACTTTCCGGTGACAAGGTAGTAGGTGCAATCTATATTGCTGCTGACATGAAAGATTTATATGCGACCATGGGCAGGATCAACAGTGTATTTATCTCTGGTTTGCTGTTAGCCTTGGGACTGACAGTTGTCCTATGTGTTATTCTTGCACACACCATTACGCAGCCGATTAAAGAAATGACTAGGCATGCAACAGCTGTTGCTGAGGGTCGGTTCAATCGAAAAATGCCCGTACTCGGCAACGATGAAATTGGACAACTCAGTCAGGCATTCAATTATATGACCGGCAGATTGCGTGAGGCGCTCTCTCAGAATGAGGAAGAGAAAGAGAAGCTCACCTCTATTCTGACGAATATGAGCGATGGTGTGGTAGCCACGGATGAGAATGGTGTAGTCATTCTTATGAACCTTCGGGCAGCACTTATGCTGGGAACAGAAGGTCCGTTGCCGGAAGGTGCCCCACTGGATAAATTGCTAGGCCTTGATTATGAGCAGAGTGGTTCCCTGGCTAAAGGAAATGCCCAGTCTGCAATGCTTCATCTGACACATATGGGTGGAGAAGATTCTAATATCGTAAGAGTTACGTTTACTCCGATTCATCGCCGTGAAGGTGGGATTGCCGGTACGATTGCTGTACTGCAGGATGTAACTGAGCAAGAAAACCTGGAGGAATCACGCCGAGAGTTCGTCGCGAACGTTTCGCATGAGCTAAGAACACCACTTACAACGATTAAAAGCTATGTGGAAGCACTCGATGATGGAGCGCTTGAGGATCCGCAGTTAGCGGTTCGTTTTGTTGGGGTTATTCGTAACGAAACCGAGCGTATGATTCGTCTTGTTACGGATCTACTGCATCTGTCGCGTCTGGATTCCAAGGAGGCACTTCTCAGAATTCAGCAGACGGATATTACAGAGATGCTGGAGGATGTAGCAGACCGTTTTTCTTTTCAGATTCGGCAGAAGCGTATCGATATTAGTACAAGGGTCCGTAGGGATGTCAGCACAGCATGGCTGGATCGGGATCAAATCGATCAAGTGCTAGGGAATTTAGTTTCGAATGCGCTAAAATATACGCCGGAAGGCGGTACGATTGAATTGGAAGCCTTGAAGAATGAGGATGGAATGCTCTCCATTTCTGTACGTGATTCCGGGATTGGTATTCCGAAGAAAGACATCGAGCGGATCTTTGAACGTTTTTATCGGGTGGATAAGGCACGTTCACGGAATATGGGAGGCACCGGACTTGGCCTTTCCATTGCCCGGGAAATTGTGAAAGCCCATGGAGGCTCTATTTCCCTGCAATCCGAGCTTAATGAAGGCTCTAAGGTAACCTTTACGCTACCTCTGAATGAGCAAAGGGGGAGTGAGGCATGAAGGAGAGATTGAAGTCATGGATTCTAGCCTTGCTCGTGCTGGGAAGCCTTGTTGAGAGTTACTATTTGATTTATCGCTTGCCTGGTGCAGACTCGGCGGTACTCTCCGAGAATCTATATGTGAAGACAGACAATATGGGACCTCAGGAAAAGGTCGAGAACCTGCTGTACCCTGATAAAATGATCATCCATATGGGCGATAACAAGCATACGCTTTTTTATCCAGACTCAACGTTCTATAGCTTGATTATGAACCGGTTAAAAGGGCGTGGATTTGAAAGCTTCCAGCGGCACTCGGTACAGGATTATGATTGGGATAAGATTCGTGGTGAGAATCCGGGGATTGAGCTTTCGTTCGGATCCGGCATTCCGGTAACGTTACTGCAGCGGGTTATGCAGCTGTCACCTGATTCCCTATTTGAAGGAGAAAGCATCGATCGCATTTGGATCTATAACATTAAGAATGACTCCAAAGCGCATGCCATTTTCTTCAGTACGAGAGGCGACATTATATATGAAGCGGCAAAAGCGGATTTAACGGTGCAAGACGTGCAGCAGCATGTGGATTTCGGCAAGAACTGGACGCCTTACAAGTCAGTAGACGGTGATTATTATGTGCCAGACAGCAAGATTTCTCTGGTTCAGGTTGAGATGCCTTCAGGCATGTATACCATAGAACAAATGCAGAACAATCTTTTCTTCGATGTTGGAAGCACTAGATATATTCGCGAGAAAAATGGCTCGGAGATTTATACGGATAGCAAACGGAGTCTTCAGGTCGATAAGGAACGGAATTGGATGAGCTATAGCGATCCAGCCGCACTTCCAGCAGGAGACAGTACACCTGCCAAGGATGCGCTTGAAGCTGTAAAATTTGTGAACGAACATGGTGGATGGAACGGAACCTATCGTCTTGAAGCCACCGAGGAGGGGAGACAGGAGAGAAAGGTCTCTTTTCAACAATATTATGGCTCCTATCCATATGGCTCCTATCCGATCATGAGTGATTCGCAGCTGCAGTATGGTGTAATTAATCTGGAATTGCAGCAAGGCACCGTATCCTCGTATGAACGCTCGTTAATCTATATTGATGAGAGTAAAGCAGAGAAAAAAATTGTAGAGCTATCTGGAGGCGTGGAGCTAGAGAATCAATTGTCTGCGGTCAGCAAAACTTCGGCAGTGAAGGATTTAACGCCTGCGTATGTACCTGTAGTGAAAGAAGAGAAGCTGCAACTACTTCCAGTCTGGAAGGTTACGCTTATTGACGGTAGCGTTCTTACATTAAATTAATGTACTAGTCGTTCATATAACATTTAGGAGGTAAGGGTATGGATTGGGGAAGAGCCAAAAATGTACTAATTTGCGCCTTTTTAGGTCTAAATCTGCTGCTATGTTATCAGCTGTGGATTGATTTGCGCGATCAGGTTAGTGCTAATCTTGATTTTACTTCCCTGTCTGCTGAGACCCAAGCCGAAATGGAGCAGAAAGGGATTCGTGTATTGTGTCCCATTCCGGCTTCTACCCCGCAGCTTCCTAACATTACTTATCGATATTCTGCTGAAGAGCAGAATGAACCACCCATTAAATTAGATGTTCCTATAGACAGCAAGCTGATCTA
This sequence comes from Paenibacillus pseudetheri, assembly GCF_924513355.1. NCBI lineage: Bacteria > Bacillati > Bacillota > Bacilli > Caryophanales > Paenibacillaceae > Paenibacillus > Paenibacillus pseudetheri. The sequence continues at coordinate 106,723 of NZ_CAKMAB010000013.1, read as the reverse complement.
TTCTTCCTTCACCGACCTTAGCAAGGCGCTTGAGAGTCAAATACCGGATATCGCAAATTATCGCTTTGATTCTAAAGAAAGTGAAGTAGGGAAGTTCGTCCTTCACCCGTTGGTTCAAAATCAGTGGTCATTGTTCCGTGTTAAGTTAGAGCTAATTAACAGTGATCAAAAAATTGTAGCGTACCGCTGGCCGAAGATTGAAATAGGGACAAGCAGCAGCGATAAAGAACAGAAGGTACTGCCAGCGTCACAAGCACTTAGTAGTTTGATAGAGAAGTATTTCCCGGCAGATTCCGTAGTTAAGGAGATTGAGTTGGGGTATTACGGTGAGCTATTCAACTCCGAAAGTCAGGTAGCGTCGCCGATGTGGCGGTTTATGCTGGAGAACGGCAATGCCTATTATGTGGATGCTATAAGTGCGGACATCATCAGTCCGAAGACAACAGATTAGAAGGAGTAAGGAAAATGGGGATTTCATTTACAGTACTGTCCAGTGGTTCTACCGGAAATGTAACGGTGGTACGGAACGGGGAGACAGCACTTATGATTGACGCGGGACTAAGTGCCAAGCGGATCGATGAGCTGTTGGCCATGCGCGAGCTAACGGGTAATGATATTGACGGGATTCTAGTCACACACGAGCATTCCGATCACATTAAAGGACTCGGGGCAATGGCCCGTAAATACGATCTTCCGATTTATGCGAACACCAATACCTGGGGAGCCATTGAAAAAGGCATTGGAAAAATACCCGACTATAACCGAATCATTATGGAGTCGGGACAGCATAGGGATTTTGGTAGTCTGCGTGTAGAATCGTTTGCAATTTCTCATGATGCGGCGGAGCCGGTGGGTTACAATTTTTATGATGGAAAAGAAAAGCTGTGTGTAGCTACAGACCTGGGGTATGTTAGCGATAAGGTAAGAGATGCGATTTCAGAGGCGGACGTATTGGTGCTGGAGGCGAATCATGATATTGAAATGCTGAGGATGGGACGTTATCCGTGGAATACGAAACGACGCATACTTGGCGACATGGGTCACCTCTCTAATGAAGCAGCCGGAGCAGCACTAAGTGAAATTCTCACAGGACGGACTAAACGTACCTATTTAGCGCATTTAAGTCGGGATCATAATATGATGGATTTGGCTAAAATGTCGGTACGTTGCGCAATGGAGGATCGGGGCTGTTTCTTTAAAGATAGTGAGTTTAAGCTTTGCGATACGTATTATGATCAACCTACGCCATGGGATAAGTTGAGCCAGTTGTCATAAGCTGATCAAGCTCGGCAGTCTTTCGTTCTAATTCCTGGCGGGAGATCAGGCCTTTATCGATCATCAATTCGATCATTGCACTGAAGGCAAGGGTCATATGGTAGTGTTCATCCTTTAAATCACCAAGCTTACCGATAAACTCCACCAGATCCATACTTGTGGAAAAAGAATTCATAATTATACCTCCTTATGTAGTAAAAGCAGAACTGAAGTAGTAAAAAATTCGCAGGCTTTTTACCTCAGGAAAATCACGAATTAAGGGCTGCCTGTGATACAATTATAGACGTGATAAGCAAACTCTAAATTTATGGAACCTTTCTATTAGTGTAGTCTTTTAAGTTACAAAATATTCCTAGTAGAGAAGATATATTGAAAGATTCTAAAATTCTTTCGATTAACTGAAACTATTGTGTGGTTAATGGATAAAGTGAAACTTTTTAGTGATTGTTGGAGTCTAAAGGATGCAGAGGTATATGCTTGGAACGTGATTGCTAGAGGTTCAGGTTATAGATACTGTGAACGGTTGGCAATAGAAAGGGGAGATTTTCGGTGGGATTGTTTGATGACGATTTCTATTCAACTAAAGTATCACGGTCCAGAGGGGATGAAGCATCAAAGGGATCATTTGCTAACCGCAAGCATTCTGTGCGAAGATCGCGCAAGGGCTTATCCACTTGGCAAATATCCGCCTTCTGCTCCTTAATCAGTGCTGTGGTGGCAGTGTTTTTATTCAGTGTGCTTACTGGACAAATGAGTCACGAAACTGCCCCGAAGTCGGTAGTAACATCTGGGGAGGTTACCCCAAGCAGTGATCCGTTTGACCGTATCATTCAAGCCGCTGCTACGGTTCGTCCTGCAGTAGTAAGTATTATCAATCATAAAGAAGATAATAAAGAATTGAACATTCTGGATGAGTCAGCGTTAGGCTCTGGAGTGATTTATAAAAAGGTAGATAATAAAGCATTTATTATTACTAATAACCATGTCATCGAAGACTCTAGCAATCTTGAAGTCGTAACAGTGGATGGCGAGACCCGTAAAGCTACACTTGTTGGAACGGATAAAGTGAGTGACATCGCGGTGCTTTCTATTGACGCCAAGGGTATCAATACAATCGCAAAGCTCGGGGATTCCTCGAAGCTTCGTCTAGGTGAAACGGTCATTGCCATCGGTAACCCGTTAGGACTTGGTGACACATTGACTTCAGGTATTGTCAGCTATACTGAACGGAAGGTTCCCGTATCCTTGAATCAGGACGGCGTATATGATTGGGAGCAAGAGGTCATTCAGACCGATGCGGCAATTAATGAAGGTAATAGCGGCGGGGCGCTTGTGGATCTGGATGGTAAAGTCATCGGTATTAACACGATGAAAATCTCCGATGCAGGTGTAGAAGGGCTGGGTTTTGCTATTCCAGCTAACCATGTGATAGATACCGCTAATGAACTGGCTGAGAAAGGGCGTATTGCTCGTTCCTACTTAGGCGTATATTCGGTAGATTTAAACAATCCCTACGTTCCTCTTGCAGAGGACCAACGCAAGGAACTGAACCTACCGAACAATGTTAAGGATGGGGTTGTGGTTCTGGATGCTGTTGGACCTGCACAGGAAGCGGGAATACAGTTCAATGATGTAATTACGAAATTTAATGATGAACCTATTACATCCACGCTCTCCCTTCGCAAGTATTTATATGATCAGACGAAGATTGGTGAGGATCTAAAGATTACCTATTATCGAAATGGGAAAGTGAATCAGACCACAGTTAAACTTCTTGAAAAACCAGAGGAATAATATGCTGGAAGTCAGCATATAATGATATAGCAGTAATGACAAGTAGAGCGGACTACCCCTTCAGTTGTGAAGGTAGACCTTCCTGAAATAGCGATACTCTGTATCGCTAGCGGGGAGCGGTTTCTTCTAAAGTTTTGATAAATATGGAAATTATAAGCTGATTTAATGAATTTTGGGCTGACTGGCAACCCTTACATTGGAAGGTAATACTTATTAGGGTAGAACCGGATAAATACGGATGCTAGCTTGCCTTTGCTAATCAGGTGTGGTAATATGATATCAATCATACATTTAGTCCCTAATTTTCGCATTGAAAAGGGCTGTTATATTTGGTAATACAACCTTTTTCAATGTGTGAATTTTTTCTTTGTTTGAAGATAAAAAGAACATATTAATTTAAATTTGTGGAGGTAACACACATGCAAACAGGTACAGTTAAATGGTTCAACGCTGAAAAAGGATTCGGATTTATCGAAGTTGAAGGCGGAAGCGACGTATTCGTTCACTTCAGCGCAATCACTGGCGACGGCTTCAAAACTTTGGACGAAGGCCAACGCGTTGAATTCAACGTTGTTCAAGGCAACCGTGGACCACAAGCCGAAAACGTTGTAAAACTGTAATAATAGAAGAAACCGTCCCAGCTTGATGAAAGTTGGGACGGTCTTTTTATATCTAGTTAATCACTATTGACTTACAGGATGGGAGGAACGGCAATGAACTACCGGAAGAAACCTTTGGAAGAAATACCGGAAGAAAATACCGCGATTTGGGCGTGTACCAATGATGGATGCAACGGATGGATGAGGGATAATTTCGCATTTGAACATGCGCCTTCTTGCCGTCTATGTGACTCTCCAATGGTTCGCAGCACGAAGATGCTGCCACTATTGCTTAATTCGAATGGCGATCTCAAATCGCTGAAGAAGGGTATTTCCATTACCTAACCAATGCCTTTATGAGTCAAGCTTGTTATAGAGCAGTGAACAACTTCAAGACGGTCAAACCGTCTTATTTTTTTTGCTTTTTTTAAGATAAATTGTGATTTTTGTCACAAATCATTTGAATTTCACCGTTAAAAGCACCCCTTTGTGTGACATTTATCACAAAAGTACGTCTAAATTTTTGACACAATATAATTAACGAAAAGGGGAGAAGGAAGGGAAAAATATGGATACAGTAATGCTGTCGCGCATACAATTTGCGTCGACGACAATATTCCACTATTTCTTTGTACCGGTATCAATCGGACTAGCGCTCTTGATTGCGATCATGGAGACCATGTACGTTAGAAAAGGCAATGAAGAGTACAAAAGAATGGCGCAGTTCTGGGGAAAGCTGTTTCTCATCAACTTTGCAGTAGGGGTGGTTACAGGGATTTTGCAGGAATTTCAGTTCGGGATGAACTGGTCTGATTATTCACGTTTTGTGGGTGATGTCTTCGGTGCTCCGCTTGCAGTTGAAGCATTGGCAGCCTTTTTTCTGGAGTCTACTTTTATTGGAATCTGGATATTCGGCTGGGACAAAGTGTCCAAAAGAGTGCACTTGTTATCCATCTGGCTGGTAGCATTCGGAACGATGTTATCTGCTTTCTGGATCTTAGCAGCGAACTCCTTTATGCAGCATCCTGTGGGATTTGCGATAAATAATGGACGGGCAGAAATGAATGATTTCTTCGCGCTCATTACGAACGGACAATTGCTGGTTGAATTTCCGCACACGGTACTTGCTGCGTATGCAACAGGCGCCTTCCTCGTAACGGGTATTAGTGCGTATAAGATATTGAAGAAACAAGATGTATCTTTCTTTAAGAAATCTTTTCAAATTGCAGCGATCGTTGGTATCATTTCTTCTATTGGTGTAGCCGTGGCAGGCCATGCGCAAGCACAGTATTTGGTTGAGACTCAACCTATGAAGATGGCGGCTTCCGAAGGACTGTGGGGTAAGAGTGGTGACCCGGCACCTTGGACCGTATGGGCAAACATTGATCCTGAGAAGCAAGAAAGTACTGGAGAATTTCAAATTCCGTATATGCTGAGCTTCCTTTCATACAGTAAATTTTCCGGTGAAGTTAAAGGTATGCTTGAGCTGCAAGCTGAGTATGAGCAAACCTATGGCCCCGGTGACTATATCCCGCCAGTACGTACAACATTCTGGAGTTTCCGGATCATGGTTCTAGCAGGAACGTTAATGATCGTAATGGGTATGTACGCAATGTATTTAATGTGGCGCAAAAAGATGGACCGTCCAAACACTTGGTTTATGCGGTTTATGTTATGGGGAATACTGCTTCCTCCAATCGCAAATACAGCGGGTTGGGTCATGACCGAATTCGGGCGTCAGCCATGGACGGTATTCGGACTGATGACAACGGAAGACAGTGTGTCGCCAAATATTACAAGTGGTCAGGTTCTATTCTCTGTTATTTCTTTTACAGCGATTTACGCCATTCTCGGATTAGTTCTGATTGGTTTGTTTATGAAAGTGATTAAAAAAGGTCCTTATGCGATGGATAACGATCACGGGGATTCGCATGATCCATATAACGAGGAGGGCGCCCAATGATTTCTCTTAATGAATTGTGGTTTGTACTCATTGCAGTTCTGTTTATAGGGTTCTTCTTCCTGGAGGGTTTCGATTTCGGCGTAGGGATGGAAACACAAATTCTCGCTAAGAATGATACAGAGCGCCGGATCCTGATTAACTCGATCGGACCCTTCTGGGATGGAAATGAGGTATGGCTAATTACAGCTGCGGGTGCAATGTTTGCGGCTTTCCCTGAGTGGTATGCAACATTGTTTAGTGGATTCTACATTCCCTTTGTCTTTGCTTTATTAGCTTTGATTGCACGTGGTGTTGCTTTTGAATTTAGAGGCAAACGGGATTCCGTAGCTTGGAAAAAAACTTGGGATGTTTGTATCTTTTTCGGCAGCTTCCTCCCACCGTTCCTCCTTGCTGTGGTGTTCGCCAGCTTCATCAAAGGTTTGCCGATTGATGGGGATATGCAAATGTACGCAGGTTTTACAGATATCGTAAATGTGTATACCGTAGTAGCTGGTGTGACTGTTGTCCTTCTTTGTTTGGTACATGGTCTCATGTTCACAACGCTGCGTACAGTGGGTGATCTACAGGCTCGTGCTCGAAAAATGGCGCAAAGATTGCTTTTGCCACTTGGGGCTTTATTGCTTGCTTTCGTGGTAATGACTTATTATATGACTGATATTTTCGAACAACGTGGTTTAGTTCTTATGATTATAGTAGCGCTGGGAATTATCGCGTTCATATTATCGGGTTATTTCATGACGAAGAAGAAGGATGGCTATGCTTTTGGCATGACAGGAGCGGTAATAGCATTGTCCGTAACTTCTATCTTTGTAGGATTGTTCCCACGTGTTATGATTAGTTCAATAGATCAAGCCTTTAATTTGACAATCACCAATGCGGCTTCGGGGCATTACTCTTTAAAGGTAATGACGATTGTGGCACTTACCATCCTTCCATTCGTCTTGGGATATCAAATTTGGAGTTACTTTATCTTTCATAAACGCGTTCACGAGAAGGAGCATCTTGAATACTAATGGATAAAAATTTGCTTGGGTATAAAGGAGTTAAGCCGGTCTTTTTGATCGTTGGCCTCCTTACCCTGGTGCAAAGCATGTCCATACTTCTGCTGGCCAAATGGCTGGCAGAAGTCATCTCTGCGCTATTTGCGGGAGAACCTCTGAAGGAACAATGGGCTACTTCGCTATTGTTCCTTCTTGCATTTCTAGTGCGCCATGCTTGCGCCATGCTGATGAGCCGTATCTCTTACCGCTTTGCGGAAGCAACGGGCAGCAACATGCGGAGGGAAATGATGGATAAGCTCTTCCAGCTTGGACCCAGAATGGTGGGCGGGCGTGGAACCGGGGATCTTGTCACACTAGTGTTGGAAGGCGTAACCAAGTTCCGCACATATTTAGAAGCGATTATCCCTAGAATGGTAGGGATGTCAATTACACCGATTTTGGTGCTTATTTATATCTACAAGATGGATACCGCGAGTGGGATAATTCTAACGATCACCATGCCGATTATTATTGTTTTTATGATCTTGATCGGGATGACGGCTCGCAAGCAGATGGATCGTCAGCTGAAATCTTATCGCACCTTATCTAACCATTTCGTAGACTCCCTCCGTGGGCTAGAAACGCTGAAATTTCTGGGCCGCAGTCGTAGTCATAGCACGAGTATTGCCACCGTCAGCGATCGATATCGCTCGGCGACGATGCGTACACTGCGAGTAGCCTTTTTGTCTTCGTTCGCGCTGGACTTCTTTACGATGTTATCCGTTGCTTCCGTAGCGGTAAGTCTCGGGCTGCGTCTGGTCAACGATCAGATGACACTGGTTACGGGCTTAACCATTCTAATCTTGGCACCGGAATATTTCTTGCCTGTCAGATTGGTGGGTTCGGATTTCCATGCTACTCTCGATGGTAAGGAAGCCGCTGAGGCAATGAAGAGCATTATAGATCAGGATGAAGTGAAAGCTGAAGTAGTAGGTTCTAATGGTGACCAAGCATTGAAATCAGCACCGAAAACATCAGAAGAGATATTCACTTGGCATGAAAAAAGTGTACTTACATTAAATGATGTTAGTGTGAAATACGAGGAAGCCGGTCTTTCTTCGCTGGAAGCGGTGAACCTGCAATTTAAAGGGGCCAGCAAAATTGGGATTATCGGAGAGAGTGGAGCCGGTAAATCTACACTAGTCGATATATTGGGTGGTTTTTTACACCCTACTTCAGGAAGTATCACGGTTAACGGTACAACGGTTAGCGCATTAACGGATGAGGCTTGGCGAAAGCAGACTTCGTATATCCCGCAGCGCCCTTATATTTTTAGTGGTACATTAGCTGATAATATTCGTTTCTATTACCCTGAGGCCTCTATGGAAGCTGTGGCTGCAGCTGTAAAAGCTACTGGATTATCGGAGCTGGTGGCAACCCTTCCGAATGGCTTGGATGAGATGATCGGCGGCGGAGGTCGTTCATTCAGTGGTGGGCAGGAGCAGCGGGTAGCGCTGGCTCGAGCTTTACTCAGCAGTCGTCCGATTATGTTATTAGATGAGCCAACGGCACATCTCGATATTGAGACGGAATATGAGCTGAAGGAGACGATGGTGCCTCTTTTTGAAGGAAAGCTGGTCTTTCTGGCTACACATCGCCTGCACTGGATGCTCGATATGGACGTTATTGTAGTAATGAAGCAAGGACAAGTGGCAGAAATCGGTACCCATCAGGAGTTGCTTGCCCGCAAGGGTGCGTATTATGAGTTGATTGGGTCGCAATTGGAGGGAATCCATTGAAACGCGAAGGATGGTTTGCTCCGTATGTATCGTCGTATTTTTGGCGTTTTGTGCTTATTATCGTGCTTGGGGCGTTGACGATTTTTACAGCCTCATCATTAATGTATACTTCAGGATTTCTGATCTCAAAAGCGTCTACACCCGTCGAAAATATTCTAATGATTTATGTACCGATTGTAGGTGTGCGTACGTTCGGAACGAGCCGGGCTGTCATTCATTATGTAGAACGTTTAGTTGGGCATGACACGATTTTGCGAATTCTATCTAAGATGCGTGTGCGTCTGTACAATATTTTGGAGCCTCAAGCCTTGTTCCTATCGTCACGGTTCCGAACTGGGGATATTCTCGGGATGCTTGCGGATGACATTGAATATTTACAAAATGTGTATCTGCGCACCGTTTTTCCAAGCATCATTGCTTTGCTGATTTATGGAGCGGCAGTGATTGCGTTGGGCACTTTTGATATCGCCTTTGCGCTATTGATGGCTCTGTATATATTGGTGTTAGTAGTTGTGTTGCCGTTCTTGTCTCTATTGTTCACACAGAAGCGCCAACGTGAAGTGAAAGTAGAGCGTAATCGTCTCTATCAAAAGCTGACTGACGCCGTACTTGGTATGGGTGACTGGGTCATTAGTGGACGACAAAGCCAGTTCGTAGACACTTATGAAGCAGATGAGAGAAAAGTAGCCAAAACCGATGCAGCGCTGCGCAGCTGGGCACGTCTTCGTACGTTCATTGGGCAAGTGGTAATTGGGATTGGTGTGCTTTCTATGCTGTATTGGGCCGCTGGAGAGTTTGCAGATGGTGCTATTGCGGGTACATTGATTGCGGCGTTCGTATTGGTTGTTTTTCCTGTAGCAGATGCCTTTCTGCCAGTATCTGAAGCAGTGGAGAAAATCCCGCAGTACCGTAACTCCTTAGAGCGATTGTCTGGTGTAAATGGAACTGAGCAGAACATCGTGTCTGAAAAAGCATCTGTATCTGTAGTCGATGCTCTACCACAGGCCATGAAGAGTGCTCACATCAAGCTCGAAAATGTAGGTTACCACTATGGTTCAGAGGCTAACTGGTCGGTTCGCGATCTCAGTCTCGATATTCCACAAGGTAAAAAGATTGCGATCATCGGCCGAAGTGGTGCGGGTAAATCGACGTTATTAAAGGCTATTCAAGGTGTTATTGAGCCTTCTGACGGCTCGGCTTCGATTAATGGTATCGCTGCAGATGCCTATGGAGAGCATATTCCTTCTATTATAGCGGTGCTTAATCAAAGTCCACACTTATTCGACACTACGGTAGCCAACAATATTCGTATGGGTGATCCGAAGGCTTCCGAACAAGCAATTAAGGAAGCTGGTACCTTAGCCAAAATGGATACGTTGATCTCCTCGTTGCCAGATGGATATGATACCTTTGTCCGTGAAGCGGGGCAACGTTTCTCCGGTGGAGAGCGTCAGCGGATAGCGTTAGCTCGTATTTTGCTGCAAAATACACCTGTTGTCATACTCGACGAACCGACTGTAGGGCTGGACCCACGGACAGAACGTGATCTTTTGAAGACAATGTTCGAAGCCATGGAGGGTAAGTCACTAATTTGGGTAACGCATCATTTGGTCGGTGCGGAGCAGATGGATGAAGTGATTTTTATGGAAAATGGCTCGGTAGAAATGCGTGGGACCCATGCGGAGCTGATGAAAAAAGAACCGCGTTACCGCAGATTATATGAGCTGGATCGTCCGGTGGAGTTTCTAGGGTAGGATGGAGAGTTTAAGATAATATTTATAGAAAATAGAGAGAGTTGAGTGAAGAGATTCCTTTTGCCCTTCGGGGTGGGAGGAATCTTTTTTTGGTGCAGGGCAAGAATATAGACAATGGATGAACAGATTGCTGGAATGGATAGATAGGAGTTCCATTTTCGTGGGAAGTATGGTAGAACAATAGAAGGAGTATTAGGCCGTAGCGGCACAGAAAGGGATGCTTGGTTGAATGTATGTAGTATGCAAAGAACATGTAGAATTAGCTATTGATTTGTTTGTGGACGAGTATGAAGATGCACCAGATGTAGTAGATTTGAAGGAAACGGAATTCTCTGACTGGGACCCGCCGGCAAAGTGCACCCAATGTGAGAAGAACGCTGAATATTTGGTGGTCTAAAGGACCGTTAAGACTTATAAAAAAGCACCTTGCAGTCCCGGAAATGGGCCGCAAGGTGTTTTTGCGTGGAATAATATCTAGGTGCATTGGAGGATTAATCTTATGCATCTGTTGCATCTGCCATATTGGTCAGGGAGCTGCCTCGGTTGTTCTTGCGGTAGACAATGGCTGAGATGATGGCAAGTATTGCAGCAATAGAGAGTCCCCAGTAAATGTTGGAGTAGGCTGCTGAGAGCGGCAGTCCGCGCTGCCATTCCAGTGCGCTTGCGGCCATAGCTACGCTGAAGGCGCCGCTAAAGAATTGTAGTAGCTGGAACAATCCCATCCCGGAGCCGATTTGTGAGGAAGGGAGAATCCGAGAGATTTCATTGGATACACTACTGGACAACGTCGTGAAAGCAAGACTCATAATCATATAGATAAGCATAACGGCAATCCAGGACCGCCCAGCGAAGAATGCGAACAGGACGGTAGCGGTCAGCACAAGCAGTGGAGCGAAGCGTAATATCCCCGCATTGCCATAACGGTCAATGATTCGTCCGACGGAACGAGAAACGAAGATTGCGAGCAGCGATCCCGGAAAGATCACAAGCCCGGCATGACTTGCACTGAAGCCAAAGCGATGAGTCAAAATCTGTGGCAGCAGGAACAAGGTGGCGAAGCTGCACAGATAGGAGGCGATTCCGACCACCGCCAGCACGAGATATGAGCGGTTACGGAAAAGCGCGGGCATCACAAATGGGTCGGGCGTGCTGCGGATGCGGCCAACAAATAAAGCGATGGCGACAAGTCCGGCGACCAAGGCCACCCACAGCCCACTAGTCAGGAACAGCAGTAGACCGGTGGTGCCGACGCCCAAGAGCAGCCCACCAAGCACATCAAAGGAGCCGCGGGTGGGTACCTCTTTAGGCAACAGGATAAGGAACAACGGCACGAGAAGCAAAATAGCTGCCGTTACAGCGAACAACCAGATCCAGCCGAGATATTCGACGATGGATCCGCCCGCGACCGGACCAAGGCCTAGGCCGAGTGAAACAGCTGACATAATCGTCGCCATCGCTTTGCCGCGACGGGCTTGCGGGACATAGCGGGTAAACAGAACAAGAGATAAGGACATTACTGCGCCCGCGCCCGACGCCTGTAGAATGCGCACGATAAGCAGAAAGATAAAGTTGGTGCTGAAGAAGCCGGCCACAGCCGCAAAGCCTAGCGTCAATAAGCCTACCACCAGTAGGCGGCGGATCGGCAGAAAATCAGAGAGCCGACTGTATGTGATCGATGCAATCGAAAACATAATGGAATACCCGGTAACAATCCAAGATGCGGATGCAGCTGTAATGCCGAAGGCTTCGGTTACATCAGGCAGTGCCAGATTGAACATGGCTGTATTCATGATGACGAGAACCACAGCGATGCTGAACAGCAGTGTCAGAAGGCCTTCCCGTGGAAGAGTCGCTTCCGGAGCGGAGGCTTCATGATCCGCATTCGCAGAAAGGTTATTTACAGAAGTCATGTGCGAAGCACTCCTTTATTATTGTTTAATAGTTCGATTACTTACGAACAATTGAAATATAGCATGCGTTGATATAAAATGCAATTAGGAACACCAATATTTTTGTCGCATTAAAAGTAGGACAAAGGGGATAATCATCCATGAAAATACTATTTCATCCGGACCGCAAGGACATTCAGCTTGCTTCCGTATTGTATGCGCTCAGCGATCCGATTCGCCTCCATATCGTATCGGATATTCATAGAAATGGAGAACAGGCTTGCAACGGCTTCAACGTTCCGATCGCCAAATCCACCATGTCTCACCATGCCCGTACGCTGCGTGAGTCAGGGGTTGTGTTTACGCGGGTGCAAGGAACACAGCGGATACTGTCGCTACGGACGGAGGATCTTAATACACGGTTCCCAGGTTTGCTGGATTCTATATTGAGTGCTTATGAAGCTGGAGAGAAGCCGGATTTTGCGATGGAGGAGTGGGACGAGAGTAAGTAGGGATGGATTGTCTGAAGAATAGGACATTTAAGCAATACGCAAGATTAGGAAGGTACTTACTAAAACTACAAGGGACGGCCCAGTGCGCGTCCTTTTGCTATTTCTATAGAGGACTATAACAGGAGGCATGTATGCTTATTCAAATTATCGGCGTAGGAAAATTGAAGGAAAAGTACTTGATTAATGGCATCGCTGAGTATGCTAAGCGGTTGACACCGTACCTGAAATTTCAGGTGATTGAGGTGGCAGATGAAAAAGCACCCGACTCTCTAAGCGAAGCAGAGGTCGGTATTGTTAAGGCGCGCGAGGGGGAACGCATCCTCGCGCACATAAAGAGCGAGGCGCATGTCATTGCGCTCGCGATTGACGGCAAGCTGTGGAGCTCGGAAGAGCTTGCCGCAGAAATTGACCGGCTCGGCACCTACGGGACGAGCCATGTCGTGTTCGTCATCGGAGGGAGCCATGGGCTCTCCGACGAGGTCATGCGCCGCGCGCAGCAGCGTATGAGCTTCGGGCGCATGACGCTGCCCCATCAGCTCATGCGCCTGGTGTTGGTGGAGCAGATTTATCGCGCGGTGAAGATAAATCGGGGGGAACCGTATCATAAGTAGGGCGATATTTTTAGTGGTAAACGCTTGTTGGGCGCGGTTAGTCGCCCTAAGTGTAAAATACATATTAGAGTTTGGAGAGGAGCATTAAATAATGATTATGGAGAATAAAGAAGATTTTTATATTGATATAAAACACAGAGCGATGGCCATTTATGAACAATACCGCTATATTATTAAAGAAGTTCTAGAAAGCGAATTTGACATTTCAAAATATATATTAAACCTTTATTTTAGAGATGATTCAAATTTAGGAGGAAAAGCTTGGTCTGATAATTATTTAGATTATATACAAATAAATAAAGGAGTTATTGATAATTTCTTTGAATATTTTTATGGATTTACAAAAAAGAATACGGAAGATTTTCTTAAAGCGTTACATGTTGATGAAGATGAAGAAGCATCATATGAGTATATAAAATTTGACGATAATGGGAACCCTAATTTTTTTGACAGTAAAGTTATAGATTACAAATTAGCAGGATTACTCACAATTTTTGTATCGCGTTTCATTATAACTCATGAATTAGGCCATTTACTTAACGGGCATTGTGAATTTATTAATTCTAAAGATAATAATAGTTTAAATTATATCTCTATGTTCGAAGAAGATAACAGAAAAGTCATAAAAAATGTTTCTCCACTAGATTTTAGAACTTTAGAAATGGATGCAGATGCATTTGCTGCAACTGATAATATTAGAAATCTGCTTTTAATTTATGATAATTTTGAAGAAAAGGTAGATAAAGATTTAAATATAAAACCGATAGAATTATTTTACTGGTGGTCATTTGCAATTAGAAGTAATTTTTTAATAACACAGAGAATATTAAATGATGAAGAATATAAATTGGATAAAAAACATTTACCAAGTGAGGCGCGCTGGGTATTAATACTAGGTAGTGTAACAAGTTTTATAAATGAGAACCTAAATATAATTAATTATAGGGCTGGAGACAACAAAGAAAATTTATTGAAAGCATTAGTTGCCGGATTCAAATTTGCTGAAAATTGTTATAGTGAGCGTACTTATACAAAGTATAATTCTTTAGAAGAAACTATTAAGAGTACAGATTATAAGCATTATGCATCAGCAACCTTAGAGAATTGGGAAAAACTAAGAGATAAATTAACTAAATTTTCTAGATTACCTCTTTATAAATCAGATTATATTGTTTGAATGAATACCGCTCTGCTAGAAACTGAACTGTAACCCCATGTGGACACTAAAAGCAATTAGGAACTGGCTCCTGAATTCATCAGGAGTCAGTTTTTATGCCTATTGTTAGCGTTCATAATTCTATTGGTTCATGTACACATCGACGCATTGACTCAGTTCTTTAAGAACAAACAGGAGGTATCATCATCATGGCTAATTTTCGTGGTGTATATCGTAAGAGAAAAATACACCGAATGATCAAATCAAAATACCAAAAAAATCGTGCGAAAATCCCCATCATAATCGTCTCGGATAAAATAGATACGGATATAGATTCCAATACCTTTCGTAACTAGAGTACGAAGGATGCGGAGAGGGGAGGGCAATTTCGCCTTTGAGATGTTACGATGAACCATATCATAAGTGACGGCGAAAAGTTGAGTTGAAGGTTGAAGCTTCAATGCTAAATCTATTAAGAAGCGCGTTAAGACCTAACTCATGTGGAATTGGTCATATATGTCGAGACGAGACCTTTATCAGGAATAGTTCTCCACCATTTGATATAAATAATTTCGAAAGTCTTCAACATAGGTTTTGGGCTCTACAACTTTTAGATGAGTGCCAAAGCTTGCTAAAAGTTGAAATCCCATATGATTTTGAGGGACATATATGGTTGCTAATAAAAGTCCAGAACCATGGTCTTCAATACTTCGTCGACCATACCTTTCGATGATTTGATCTTTTATGCTAGGCGATATCCATGCCTTAATCGTGACGAATTGCGGTAGATAACTTGCTTCGTGTCCTTGCACAGACCAATCGTCTCTAGGATGAAACGCGCGTTCATCCATAGTAATATGATCGATCCGGGATAACTTGAATGTTCGAGATCCCTGTCGATGTAAACAGAATCCTTTCAAGTACCAACTCGATTCGCTAAAATGCAGCTCATAGGGCTCAACCATTCTATCCGTTACAGCCCCGTCTTTATCTGTATAATCAAACGAAACCAGCCTTTTCTTTGATATGGATTCTTGACATGTCTTTAAGGTTTCAAGAATCTCGGACCGACCTTCCCAATCATAAAATGACAGTTGAATGGAACGATTCAGAGACAATGGACTAACCATTGCCTCTATTTTTTTTATCGTTCTTTCCACTTCTTCAGTAAGGAGGAGTTGTTCCAATCCGCCGAGCGCAGCCAATATATTCTGTAAATCGGAGCTGCTTAGAAGGCGTTTATCGACCTTGTATTCGTCCATTATGCCGTAGCCGCCTTTGACGCCATTGACAGAGTAGATCGGGATGTTACATAAGCTCAATGTTTCCATATCGCGAAGGATCGTTCTTTTGGAAACATGGAATAGTTGTGAGAATTCCGTTGTAGAAACAATCTCTTTCCTCAGCAATATCATGATAATCGAAATGAGTCTCTCCACTTTGTCCATAATTGCCCTCTTTTTTCTACATGAATTCAGAACGGTGACAATAAGATGTCACCGTTTATCCATTATACTACATGTATCACAAGAAGGAGGTTTTGATTTAATGTTTAATCCAACCGATTTTCCCAAGCCCACCCTTATTTCAGTCAATGGTGTGGAACTCGAAGTGTTTGAAGCAGGCCGAGAAAACGAAGGAAAACCTATTGTACTCTGCCACGGCTGGCCAGAGCATGCCTTTTCTTGGCGCCATCAGATGGCCGCCCTTGCCGCAGCGGGCTACCATGTCATCGTCCCCAACCAGCGGGGTTACAGCAACTCATCCCGTCCGACCGAAGTAACAGACTATGACATTGAACACTTGTCAGGTGATCTCATCGCGCTTCTCGATCACTATGGATACGAGGACGCTACCTTTGTCGGTCATGACTGGGGTGCATTTGTCGTTTGGGGACTGACCTTGTTGCATCCAAACCGCGTCAATAAAGTGATAAATCTAAGCTTGCCTTACCAAGAGCGCGGAGAAAAACCCTGGATCGAGTTCATGGAAGAAATACTTGGCGGCGATTTCTATTTCGTCCACTTCAATCGACAGCCAGGCGTCGCGGACGCCGTATTCGAAGACAATACATACAGGTTCCTTCGAAACCTGTACCGGAAGAACGAGCCTCTCAGAGCACCTGAGCCAGGTATGGCGTTGATCAATCTCGCCAGAGCAGAAACACCGCTCGGTGAGCCCGTAATGAGCGAAAGCGAGCTGGCCGTTTACGTCTCCGCTTTTGAAACATCAGGATTCACGGGCAGCATAAATTGGTACAGGAACCTTGACCGCAACTGGCGATTATTGGCGAAAGTAAACCCAATCATCCAGCAGCCGACCCTCATGATCTACGGCGACCGGGATGTGGTTGCGAAGTCTGAAAACCTGACAAAGTTCGTGCCCAATGTGGAAGTGGTCAATCTGGATTGCGGTCATTGGATCCAGGAAGAAAAGCCGGAAGAAACAAACCAAGCGATTTTGAGATGGCTGGAACAGCAGAATGCCATCTAGTCCCAAGAGCGTTTCAAGGCTGAGCCTGCCCTACGGCTTGACCGGAGGGTGGAATGAGACGCGGCCACCGTCTTTGAGGTGACTGATTGGGCACCGCAACCCCGGTTGGGCTAGTACGTGTCTTCTAATGGTGTGGCGGTCGTGAGCCATGCGGGCGGCATTCGGTGTGGTCAGCGTGTTGAAGGAGGGCAAGGGGCATGATCAGGCTCATGGGTCTGATCTCCGAGTACTTCGTCGCTTGGATAGAAGTGGACTCGATCCCGCCGCACGCGGTGCACGGCGGTACAATACTTGTATAACAACATTCCTAGCAATCTACCGGCTGACAAAGTGCAAGCCGCGATGATGCTGAATAGAGTCGCTTGGCAAGCAAAACATAGAAGGACAATAAGGGCACCCTAAGAGGGTGCTCAGATTGTCGAGAAACCCAGGTCATTTAAAGACCTTGGGTTTCTTTTGTGTTTCAATGTCGACCTGCGAACGGGAAAACGAGGGGGTTATCCCCGTTTTTCCCGGCGATCCAGGTGGATCGCCATCTTCTTCATGTTTTGCACGGCTGCCGTCATCAGCGCTTGTTCCCTGACATTTGGCAGTCCGCGCAACCGGCAATAGCGAAACCCATGGAGTTCTTTAGCATCCGCGAAGCTTCGCTCAATCGTTTCTTTTCGTTTGCGGTACAACTGCTTGCCCGACTTGCTGAGCCGGTTGTTCCGGACCCATTCTTTGCTGTCCTCCCAGACATGCCGGGTTACCACTTTCCGGTGGTTTTTAGATTGCGTACACTCGTTTAAGAAAGGACAACTTTTACATTGCTCTGGATCGGACGCATACTGCTGGTAGCCTTTGCGGTCCGTCGTTCGGTACTTCAGTTCTTGCCCGGCCGGACAGACGTAAAGTTCTCGCTCAGCGTCAAAAGTAAACTTCCATTTTGGAAACAGTCCTTGCTTGGAATGGAATCTCCGGTGAGCAATAACGGCAAAAATCTTTCGGCTTTGCAGACCGCGGCAAATCGGTGTTGTTAAATATCCTGAATCTAGAGCAATGGCTTCCACTTGAAATCCAAAACGTTCCTGCTGGCGGTCCAGACGCGATAAATACGGCACGGAATCATGGACATTTCCGGGCGTAACATGTACATCTGTAATGAGGTTGTATTTCATATCTACCGTCCGGTGGTCCAGATAAAAAAAGCCTTCTGGTTTACCATCGCGGATCATATATCCGCTGTCGGGATCGGTCTTGCTGACTTTAATTTCTTTTTCTTCGTTCACTTCCTCTCTAGGTTTTAGGGCTTTTTTCCATGGTTCTTCCGGTCTGCCTCTACGGCGGCGTTGAGCTCGTCTACATAATCCTTGGTGTTTTGCAGCACCTGTTGTTTCGTGTATTGGTGTTTATTCGCATTTGCCTTGACGTGAGTAGAGTCCGAGACAAGAACACGTCCGCCCACCATCCGGTGCGAAATCGCCTGGAGAACAATCTCGTCGAAAATATCCTGAAAAATGTTCGTATCTTTAAATCGGGTGCGTCGGTTCCAACTAAGAGTGGAGTGGTCTGGAACCTTGTCGGTTAACCCCAGCCCAAGAAACCAACGGTAAGCTAAGTTCGTTTGGACCTCACGTTCTAACTGACGTTCGGAACGAATGCCGTAGAAGTACCCCAGGAAAATCATTTTAAACAATACAACCGGGTCAATGGCAGGGCGTCCGTTATCCGAGCAGTACAGCGGTTTAACCTTCTCATCGATAAACGAAAAATCAATATATTTATCCACCTTGCGAAGCAAATGGTCTTGAGGAACTAAATCTTCGATGGAGACAAATTCGTAAGCTTGTTGTTTTTCTCGATTGGAACGCAGCATGTCGACACACCATCCGTTCTATAAATAGTTACCTATATTATACAACATTAACGCGGTGTCGTGTAAAATCAAAGTCACATAAAGAAGGCTGTCGAGACTTTCTCGACAGCCTGGGCACCCTAAGAGGGTGCTTCTTGATTTCGCGCTATTAAAAATACATAGAAAAAACAACAAAAAATTGTAAAATGGTTTAATGTGGAAAAAATACAACCTTTTAAATCAAAGTCTAGCAACTGAAGTGCCTCAGCTTGACCTGGAGCCCCTGGCGAATCTAGAAAAACATGTGAGATGGGCGATGTATCGACACCTGACCATATTCACACACCACCTTACCCCACACTTTAACAAGCCACACAAAGGAGAATGTCCATCGTAGGTGTTCTCTTTTTCATTACGCATGATATTCTATTGCCTCTCTTGCTACTTGCTGTGCATAGGCTTTACCCGAGCCGATAGATTGGTAATACACCGCGCGTCAAAGTATCAATAAGCTCGATCACTACATCATGCTGTCCAACGCCAACGGTGACGGCTTCCTTAATCGATTTTTTGAAAGCTGCTCCGTTATCACTATGGCTCAACCGCTTCTGTATTCGATTTACAGTCTGACGCACATAAATTTGTTCCATCTTATTTTCACCACCGTTTTTGAAATTGTATGGGTCTATTGGCATGCTCAATCAATTCATGGCCTCCATCTGCCGGTATGCTTCACCTAGGCCAATTGAATCATAGTAAGCCCGCGTCACATCCTCCATGCGCTGGGTCACAGCATCATGCTGCTCCATCGGGATAAACTCAAGAATAGCTATGGTGATGGCCTGTTCGCGCGCTGCCTCATGCACCTTGATCTCTTTCCAGGCCGTAGAGCGTATAGCCACCTGTGCCCCCGTTGAATAGCTTGTACTTCATCTCAATCGCCTTGATTGCGGTGACGGGACTGATCACTTCCATCAGTCCAAGCGTCTTGAAGCCCTTCTGGATAATCTCCTTCAGCAGCTCCATGTTACGTAGAGCGTATCACAAGTACTACAAATTTTTTTAATTTATGGGTCATAAGGAGGAAAAAATGACTGAATTACTAGCTCCAGCAGGAAATATGGAAGCTTTAAAAGCTGCAATATCTAATGGTTGTGATGCAGTATACTTAGGAATGCAAAAATTTGGTGCACGTGCATACTCATCTAATTTTGATTTAGAATCGTTAAAAGAGGCTGTTACGTATGCGCACCTGAGGAACGTTAAACTCTATGTTGCAATGAATACCATCGTTTTTGAAAACGAAGTTGAAGAGATGAAAGAGCAAATACACGAATTAAATAAAATCGGAGTTGATGGCATTATCGTACAGGACCTGACTGCTTTCGATTATATCGTTAAAAACTTTCTTGATATGGAAGCACATTGTTCAACTCAAATGGGAATAGACGATTTAGACGGAACTTTACTATTCAAAGAACTTGGTGCTAAAAGAGTTGTTCTGTCCCGTGAGGTTGAGATTGAAAAAGTAAAAGAGATAAAAAGAATAGCTGAGATACCTTTAGAAATTTTCGTTCACGGTGCTTTATGTGTATCTTACTCGGGAAACTGTCTAATGTCAGGATTAATCGGCTATCGATGCGCAAATCGCGGAAGATGTGTTGGTTCATGCCGTAAGGAGTATGAACTAATGGATAAGACGACAGATACGTCTTTAGGGAAAAACTATATTCTATCTACTAAGGACTTAAACACAATCGATTATATCCATGATTTAAAAGAAATTGATTCTTTAAAAATAGAAGGTCGAATGAAAGTGCCTACGTATGTTGCTAATGTTGTATCAAAATATCGCATGGCCTTAGATCATAAAATAACCGAAGAAGATAAAGAAAATCTGAAAAAAACATTCAATAGAACATTTACTAAAGGGTATATGTTTCACGAAGATAAGAAAAATATTACAAATATCTTAAGACCTAATAACTTTGGTTATGAAATTGGAACAATCAGCAAGATTGTTAAAGATAGATATGAAATAACACTTACACGTACTTTAAATCAAAACGATACAATCAGAATAAGTCACAACAATGAAGATGTTAATTTAGCTGTTGCAAAACTGTACAATAAAGAGGACGAATTAATCAACAAAGCAGTCGATGTCTGCTATATCAAAATCAAAGAAAAGGTGTCTAAGGGAGATTTAGTATATAAAACGAAGGATTATTTCTATAACAAAGAATTAGAATTATCATTGGAAAAAGAATTTAAGCGGTTTAACCTCAATATTAGAGTATATGCATGTCCAGATTCAAAGCTTTTCATAGATGCGGAGGGCTTAGGCTTTAATTATTCATATGAAAGCGAGGAAATACTAGGCGAAGCCATTAATAATTCAACAACAAAAGACCAGGTAATCAAGCAATTTTCAAGATTAAATGATACGATATTCGAACTTAATCATGTGGATTTTGAGGAATGCAATGCATTTATTCCAGCTAAACTGTTAAATGCAGCAAGAAGAGATATTGTACTGGGCTTATATGACTTAAAGCTTAACAGCCAAAAGAAAAGAACCAAGGCTTTGAAAGCAAAAGAAAAAATAAGCTTTGCCCCTGAAAAACCATACCTTACGGCCTCTGTAACGACTAAGGAGCAGTACGAAGCTTGCGTGAGCTGTGGAATTAAGGAAATCTATTTTAAAAACGTTGTTAGAAGAAATCAGATTGATTATAAGGAAAAAGAAGGGCAGCTACTCATCGGAGGATATGGTGGAATTTATCACTACAGAGAAACTAATCCGTTTGTTACGGACTATTCTCTAAATGTTGTTAATGCTACTAGTTGCTATGAATTATATAAATTAGGTGCAAAACGAGTCACTTTATCCTATGAATTGAATAAGAGCCAAATTGAAGATTTAATGAATGCTTATTATGAAGAAAATGACGGCCATCCTGCACTGGAAATGATTGTATATGGTAGGGTTCCTTTGATGTTTACTAAATATTGTCCGATGAAAAAAATGAATCAATGCAGAATTTGCAAAACGAAGAGCTATGAGTTAAAAGATGAGCACGGAACGTTTCCTATAATTTCCCATAATGATTGTACAACGACTCTCCTTAATGGGAAGACGCTTAATCTTTTAGATGAGCTACAAAACATCAAAGGAATCGAGGCGTTGAGATTAAACTTCACAGTTGAATCAAAAGAGCAGGTTGTGAAAGTCATTAATATGGCGTCAGGTAAATTAAATGGCTCAATGAATAATGCTGTCTTTAATCAGGAAACAGACACAAGAGGACATTTTAATAAAGAGATTGTGTAGGTAGCCAAAGGGATGGTTCTGGCGATATGATGGCGGGAGCGAAACCAACAGCGGCAGCGGTCAGATTATGGCTTACATAAATGCCCGGATGGCAGACTCTGCGATTGGGGTATTCCGCGTACCGCGTACAGATTGGTTATTGAACATAAAGAGTATTTGTTCTCTGGTGTTGAACTAATCGATCAACGAAATAATCAATTTTGCTTGTTGGATAATCATGCAAATGATTTTCGTATTGCTGACCCGTATATCGCTATCTTCCTTGCTAATCGTTCAGCTTAACATAAAGAGCAAGAAAGAGCCGCCCAGTACTGGGCGGCTCTCAAACTTGCTGCTCAACCATCGCAGTGAACGTGTCAGAAGTAAGGAAAAGTCTTTTTGAGAGGCCGACTGCTTTTCAGCAGAAATCCCCTTTTCATAACTCTTTTCATATCCTCAAAATTGCATCACCTCTAACTCCAGCCCAGGATTAAAATCCTTATGTATCAGCAGCAAAAGATCAATTAACGATATCTCTCAACCCAGCTCTACCTTGTGTCCCTGGAAGAAGCTGTTCCAGGCCATCCCGGTACGGGCATGTTCTTCGGCGCGTATACGAACCGCAAAGCGCTGGAAGAGGTAGCCGAGGCCGCGCGGATGCTGTATCGTAAAAGAAGGATTTTGGAGAGATTGGCGCAGGGCGGGAAGAGTGCGGAGTGAAAAGCGAAAGAGTTAAGGGATGAAGGAATAGTGAGGCCTTCAATTTCGCTCTATAGATGTTACGGGGAACCGTACCATAAATAGGGCGAAAAACTTGGTTGTGGTGACCACTACAATTTAAGCTGAATTCTACAACGGCTCGCTTTGGCCATTGGCTTTTCGTATATAATTTTTTTCTACGGGAATTTGGAAGCTCCAGTCTCCAGTAAGCATATGCTGCTGAGCCGGGTCATCGAACACGATTAACTCTTGTACGTTGACTTTTAACATGAACTTGTCTGGAGGCGGGGTCCCGTTGAAAGAATAATTGATGGTGCCGTTTTTGGCCAACGTTACACCTGAATCCGTAGCGATGCTCGGAACTGCCTGTATCGTTGAAGAGTCCAATTGAAAAGTCGGCTTCACCGATTGTTTCACCCATTGCGACTCCAATATCATGTTAGAATGTTTCATGGAGTATTGGATAATTAGGCTCTGGCCGTCGAATAAGTATTGATGAATGAGAAGTGTATAGCCTTTGTCTGTTTTACCGGTTATTAAAACCATCTCGTTATTTCCGCTTGTCGGCATCAGCGCTAGATCGCTATTTTCACCCAGCTTTACCATGAGCGAGGAGGTAACTGAATTCTTAACGCTGAATAGTACCACCGCACAGACGAGCAATACGATCATCAATACTGCGGCTATCCTAGATTGGAATAAGCTTCGTTGCTGAGGTGATATTCTTTGTTTCGGCGTTAGGCCTCGCTCGGGGGGCACGGTCGGTATCCGTTTAAATTCATTATGAACTATATCCGGAGCAGCCGCATGCGCCTGATTAAGGCCGGAAATCGAGAACCGTGTCTCAAATATAGTTGCCTTCTTGCTGCTGTGTGCAGTGATACTCCCTCCGTGTACCTCGATAATGCTTTTCGCGATGGCCAGTCCGAGACCTGTACCCCCGGTCTGCTTCGACCTAGAGCGCTCCACCCGGTAAAAGCGGTCGAAAATAAAGGGCAAGTCCCGTTCCGGAATGGGGTCTCCAAAATTTTGGATCTGCACGACCAGCACATCTCCATCCTTAGCAATATAGATATCAATATATTTGCCCGCCTTCCCGTACTGTATGGCATTGGCAATTATATTCTCGTACGCCCGTGCCAGCAACCCCCCGTCCGCTTGGATCTTGAATTCTCCTTCTTGCATGTTCAGCCTGATTTCCATGCCTGCGTTCTCCGTAACCGGCACGAATTCCTCTTCCAACTGACAGATCAACCCGGCGATATCGAGCTCGCTCAGTTCCAGAGGCATTCCGTTGTTGATTCGCGTATATTCGAACAGTTCGTCGATCAAGCGCCGAAGCGACAAGGATTTCTCATACGCGATGTTGACGTAATAACGCATTTCCACTTCATCCTGATACCGATCCTCCTCGATCACTTCGAGAAAGCCGAGAATTGAAGTCAGTGGAGTGCGCAGGTCATGCGATACACCGGTAATTAAATCGTTTTTCGTCTTTTCCGCCTTGCGTTCCTCCGCTATCGAATGCTTCAACTGCATACTCATCTGGTTGATACTGAGCGCGACCTCGCTCAGTTTGTTACCGGAAATTTCCGGGATTTGATGGTCGAACTGCCCGTTGGCAATCTCCTCCAAACCGCGCGTAATTTCCGCCAGATAATGATCCCATTCGCTGCTCAACTGATTCATACTCTCTGCGACAACGCTTAACTCATCCTTGCCCTTGACCGCTATCACACGCCCGAACCGACCTGCCAATATCTCCTGCATTCCTGCGTTGATTTCGCGCAAATCCTGAACCAAACGGAGGCTAGCAAGGAAGAAAGTAATGGGAAAGAGAATAATACCGGTTATGATCATCACGCGAACGGATCCAGCATGCTCAATGCTCCAATTGATCGGAGCAGCCACGTATTCGATTTTTTGCAGCGCTCCCGCCATGAAATATCCGAAAAAAATAGCTGCGCCTGTTAAGGCCAGGCTTGCAATCATAATTAGCATTAATCTCCAACGAATTGTATACAGCCACTGTGGTTGGATCCTACTCACCCCTTGCTTTTAGATCGCCTTCGATTTTGTATCCAATCCCCCACACGGTTTTGATTATCCTCGGTTCGCGCGGATTAGATTCTATCTTCTCACGGAGCTTTCGGATATGAACCATGACACTATTTTTCGACTCCATAAAGGGCTCATTCCAGACCTCTTCGTAGATGCGATCCATGCTCAGCACCATCCCTCTATTGACTGCCAGCATGTGAAGGAGCGCGAACTCGCGGGGAGTCAACTTGATCTCCTGCTGGTCGACCGTTACTGTATGGGACGCAATATTAATAACGACGTTTTCGATATGTATTTCGTTCGCGTTAACCGCAGCGGCGTTGAACTGGTTCATCCTTCGAAGCTGCGACTTGATGCGTGCGATCAGCTCAAGCGGGTTGAATGGTTTGGTTACGTAGTCGTCGGCGCCGATACTGAGGCCTGATATTTTATCTATATCCTGGTTTTTAGCCGAGAGCATAATGATGGGAATAGGATTTGTTTCCCGTATTTTCATACAAGCCTGCAATCCGTCCATATGGGGCATCATTAGATCAAGTACAATTAAATCGATCTGCTCGGACTGCAGAATTTCTAGTGCCTCCAGTCCATTCGACGCTTTTAGGAGCTTGTAGCCTTCGTTATTGAAATAAATATTCATCAATTGGATAATTTCCGCTTCGTCATCCACCATCAAAATCGTACTTTCCGCCATAGATCCTCCCATAATTCTCGTATCTTTCTTAATTACTGAGTAGAACAATAATTATAAACGATATATCTAATGCAATGAATAACGTCAGCAATATTTAAGGAAATGATAAGAATTTCGGTAGCCAGCTGTTAAGCTTTCTCTTCTATACTTAGTCCAGCCAAGTGGTTAATCGTTTAAACAATAAATAAGCGGAGGTTATAATTTTGAAGATCAACTTATTAAAGAAGGCATTAATCGTTAGTTTGAGTGCTATACTATTGGTCATTTCAGCAGGTTTTAGCCTAGACCCAAAAGCTTCTGCGAATTCAGATACCCAAGTAGACACGAAACAAACGCTAAAGGTGCTCTACAAAGAGAAATATTTTTTCGATGAAGAATTGTTCAAACAGCAGTTTCCCAATACTCAGATTCAGGAAGTTAAATGGGATGGAAAATCAGATTTAAAAGCTTTTATCGCCAAGCAATCACCTGACGTTATCATGCTGAACACTCTTGAATATCAGCAGCTGTCCAAGGAGAATCAGTTAGCAGAACTCGGTCAGTTAATTAAGCGTGACAATTATGATACTACAACAATGTATCCTGGATTGCTGGACGCACTCAAAGTCAATGGAAAGCTCTACGGGTTAAGTCCAACCTTCAATACAGAATCCATTTTCTACAATGCCGACTTATTTAAAAAATATAATGTTCCATTGCCGAAGGACGGAATGACTTGGCAGGAAATATTGAAATTAGCCGCTAAATTCCCGACTTCAGGAAATAAAGACAACCGTATCTGGGGACTTCACTATCCTCTTGATAATTACACCTATTTAATCAATGACATGGCAACTTCCGAAGGGTTAACCCGGTATAATCCTAATACACTTAAAGCAACTATGAATACAGCGGCTTGGAAAAGGGTATTCAGTATGGCTATTACTGCAATAAAATCCAATACCATAGAAGGATCGAATACAGTTGGCTATTCCAATGATCCGTTCATTATGGGACGAGCGGCTATGACGGTAAGTACTCAAAGTATGGAAACCTTAAGAGACGTAACTGCGGATAAAGCTGCTATAGCAAATTATAAACCTTTTACTGTTAAAATTGCCGCGGGTCCTGCAGATCCTAAGAATCCGAAAACAACACGGAATATCCATCTTCCTTCGATCATGACGATTAAAGCTAGTTCTGCTAATAAAGATCTTGCTTGGAATTTCATCAAGTTTTATAACGGAGCGGATTTCGCTAAATCCAAATCCATATCAGATCAGTTTTTAGGCTATTCCCTAACCCGTATGGATTATAGTAAAGAGTACAATGGTTATAGCTTAGAGACCTTCTATAAATTAAAACCAAACCTGGAAACACCGCCATATGTTAATCCAATAGGGAATCTATTTAACAATTCACAGTATTCAGTTATTCTGCAGAGTGAAGTGAAACAGGTATTAAGCAACAAAAAGACACTAGACAAAGCGCTAGTTTCAATTCAAACACAAGTTCAAAAGAGCCTTGATGATGCTGTGAAAAAGCAAAAAGCGAAGAAATAATTCAGGAGCCTTAGTTCGCTGATAACGCCTTTACAGGCAATAACCCATTCTTAGATAGCTTCTATCTGAGAATGGGTCCTTTTTTGTCCGCGCTTCTCAGCCTTATTTAAGGAAATGATAAGAATTTCGGTGGCCAGCTGATAAGCTTTCTCTACTATACTTGGTTCCATACAAGCAGATAATCGCTTGAACAACTGAATGGAGGTTTTATTTTTGAAGAAAAATATATTACAGAAGGTTATGCTTACTAGTCTCAGTGTTATGTTTATAGGTACTTCAGCAGGTCTTGGCACGGGTAAACAAGTTTCCGCAAATCCGGATAGCCAGGCAGATACGAAAGATACTTTAAAAGTATTGTACTGGAACGCAGACGATTTCAATAGGACGTACGGGGAGCAGTTCAGTAAGAACTACCCGGATACAGACATCGAAGTCTTTGCACCTACAAGTACGGGTTCGATTACGGATTACAATTCGGCGATCCAAAAGTATTCACCGGATCTTGTGGTGTTGCACCCATATGATTATCAACAACTGTCTAAAGATAAAAAGCTGGTAGATTTAG
The DNA here is from genome assembly GCF_924513355.1 of Paenibacillus pseudetheri. Classification (NCBI taxonomy): domain Bacteria; kingdom Bacillati; phylum Bacillota; class Bacilli; order Caryophanales; family Paenibacillaceae; genus Paenibacillus; species Paenibacillus pseudetheri. The sequence continues at coordinate 79,167 of NZ_CAKMAB010000013.1, read as the reverse complement.
AACCGTTAATTAAACGAGATCAGTATGACATGACAACAGTATACCCTGGCATGCTTGATGAATTGAAGAAACAAGGCGGCGGCAAACTATATGGGTTAAGCCCAAAAGCGGAGTCGTACGCTCTTCTGTATAATGTTGATTTATTTGAAAAATACAATGTTAAAGTACCCAGTGACGGAGCGACGTGGGAAGAAATATTAAAACTTGCTAGTGAGTTCCCTACTACAGGAGATAAGAACACCCGAATTTGGGGCCTAAGTGCCTTCGGATCCAGCAATTTGGTAATGGATATTGCTAGAACAGAAGGGTTAACGTACATGGATCCAGGTACTTTAGAGGTTACTGCGAATACAACTGCGTGGAAAAATGCCTATCGTCTGTCCGTCGAGGCCACGAAGTCTGGGGTACTTGACGAAAGGATTAGTCTGTCCGCAAAAAGTTACCTGGAAAGCAGTCCGTTCATTATGGGACGATCAGCTATGCAAGTAGCCTCTATTAGTCAGTTGCAGTCCTTGCAATCAGCAAAAAATAATGTAAAGAATTATAAACCGTTTACGCTTGGTATTGCTGCCGGTCCTGCGGATTCTAAGGATCGGAAGTCAACAGGATATGTTTTTGGTTCTGAGATTCTAGCTATTCCAGCCGGTGCATCAAATGTGGATACCGCTTGGGATTTCATTAAATATTTCAATGGAGATGACTACGCTAACGAATACTATAAACCGAATACCTCTAATAATAGTATCGGTGCTCCTCTATCCCGCATGATTAAGGAGTACTCTGGTTACAAGCTGGATGCATTCTATAAATTAAAACCAAATTTCGATTCATCTATTACAAGTTATGCCCTCATGAACAAATCGCCAGATTTGGAATTGGATTGTTGGTCATTTCTTTCTGAAGAACTGACACAGGTAGTAAACGGGAAGAAAACATTAGACGAAGCAACTGCTGCTATTCAATCAAGCATCCAATCTGTTGCTGATAAACTGGCAAAGGCTCAGAAGGCAAAGAAATAAAATACTAAGAATCATTAAAGAGTATGAAAAATGAGGAAGTCTGATCCGGACGTGGTTGTGATCAGGGTCGTCACGGGCGACGACTGTTCTGGAGGCCGAGGATCGGCCTTATGCCGCGGATCGGCCTTATGCCGCGGATCAAAAGAAAAGGTGGCTGTGTATACTCCGCTGCTCTCCGTTCAAGAAGTGGGGTAGGCGTTTGTAGTCGGCTTCGATAGAGGGTAAGAACAAGGTGCGACCTGCCCTTTTACGAGGGACGGGTCGCATTTTTTGTTGCAAGGGGATAGACAGAAGGGATAAATCGGATACCCTTAAAATTCGCCGTTAGAGTGATACGATGAACCGTACCATAAGTAGGGGCAAGTTTTTCAGACAAAACGAAGCACTTTCGAACAGGAATCCCTTCAGCCATTCTTCTAGACTGAATAATGAAAGGAGATGAGAGCGAGTGGAAACGCTTCGGTTGCTTCGGCAGGCGATTGATTACGTAGAATAGAATTTGCAATCGAATATTGAGATCGACGATATCGCAAGGTCCGCGATGTCTTCGAAGTACCATTTTCAGCGGATATTCCATGTCTTGACGGGCTTTACGGTGACCGAGTATATGCGTAACCGAAGGCTCACGCTTGCGGCGGCAGATCTGGCAGGATCGGATAGTAAGGTCATTGATATTGCGCTGAAATATGGTTACGAGAGTCCTGAAGCATTTGCGACAGCATTTTCAACGGATGCATGGCGTAACACACTTGCGGCAAAGAAAAAGCGGTGAACCGTATCACAAATAGGGCGAAATGTTTGACGTGAAGTCCTTGCTGGCAGTGGAACGAGAGGGCTTCAGCTAACGAGAAAGTTCAAATAAAAATCTATGTAAAATGATGTGAGACAGTTTATTCAGGAGTGATGAGATGTCAAATATCGTAAAAAAAAGATGTGTCTGATACTTCAGAAGCCGGCTTCATCTAGTTTGATCGGGATGCCGAATTCCATCTCGAACTGTCCTTCCGGATGGTGAAGGGAGTTGGGGAAGTAAATCTCTAGGGCCGGACGTGAAACGTCCCATATATACGGGCTTAGGGGAAGCCACTCTATGGAGACCAGGTGCAGCAGATCTTTCGCCGTATCCGGTCTGTCTGTCATCCGCACAATGGCGTACTTGCCTCCAGGAATCGTCCGGATGCCCAGATCGCCAGTCGGTGTCATCCGTTGCTCCGTTGTAATGCAAGCGTCATACCTGTGTCTGCCGTCCGGCGTGATGAAAGGGTCGTCGAGGATGAGTCCGACCGTCAAGCTTCCTTTTTTCAGTGCTTCTCTCGCGTCCAACCACGAGGCTACCCGCTCAAAGAGCCCTGTAATGTCCGAATTGATTTTTCCTTCATTGATGGTTCCCCTATACCGGGCGTAGATCGCATTCATTGGAACAAGGTTCCGAATCTCGATCGGGAGTTCCGCCAGCTTGCGGGACAGTTCGGTGGACTTTACAAAGGTGAATCGGGCCCTGAACCGTTCCGCAATCGTCTGGAGAGGAAACCTGTCCCGGCATTCAGAAGCGCTCAGCCCGGTATGCTCACGGAACACTCTGCAAAAGTGGGCCGGGGTTTGCAGACCACAATCCAAGGCGATATCAGTTATGCTCCGGTGCGGGTGGAACAACAGTAGCTTGATTGCCTTCTCGATGCGGATCCGCCGGATAAACCCGTGTACGTTCTCGCCCATCACCGCTTTGAACACCCGATGGAAGTGAAAAGGGGAGAAGGCGCCCACGTCCGCCACTTCTTTAAGGGTTAATGGATCCGTAAGATGCTCTTCCATATAGTTGACGACATGGTTGACCCGGTACCGGTATTCCAATTCCAAGGCTTTGGCTGCCACCATCCGTTTCCCACCCTCCCTTATTTCCATCATTGATTCAATCCTATCTCTATTATAGCAAGAATTGTTAATCGTGTAGCAAGAAATTGGAAGACGATCCGCGCCCATTACACTACCATAAGGGGAGATAGAAGAATAACCTTAAAGGGTGTGTTCATGTATGACCGAAATATTCCGTTATGCCAAGCTGGCCATGTTGGCAGGGGCAGCTAGCCTGATCCTTACCACGTCCGCTTGCTCTTCCGAAAAGTCATTAGCCCCTGTGCCGTCCCCCGGCAACTCTAAGGTGATCAACTTGCCCAACGGGGAGTGGCCGATCGGCACTCCTGAGCAGGTTGAGATGGATCCCAAGGAAGTCGAAGTAGTGATGGAATATGCCAAGAAATCGCCTGTTCTCTCGATGCTCGTTGTTAAGGACGGCACAATCGTCTCCGAGTATTACAAGGACGGCATGTCGGATTCCAAGCTGGCTGTAAACTCAATCACCAAGAGCGTGACATCGCTCTTAATCGGGATAGCTATCGACAAAGGTTATCTGAAAGGAATAAATGAGCCGATAGAGTCATTTTTTCCCGAATATAAGGAGTTGTTCGATTCACCCGATAAGAGATCCATTACATTAGATCACTTGCTCAGCATGACAAGTGGCTTGCATTTCCCAGAATGGACTGAGTGGAATTATATGCTCCGGCCAATGACGGAGACCAAGGACTGGAACCAATTTGTACTCAGCCAATCGATGGATTCCAGGCCAGGTGAAGTATGGAACTACAACACAGGTGGTTCCCAATTACTGGCGGCGATTCTCAGGAAAACGACGGGGCAATCCGAACTCGATTTTGCCAAGGAGCATCTGTTGGGTCCTCTCGGCATTGATAGCGTGAAGTGGCCCCGTTCACCGGACGATTCGAATTCAGGGGGCTTCGGCCTAAAGATGAAGCCAAGGGATCTGGCCAAGATTGGCCAACTGGTGCTTAACCGTGGCGTGTGGGATGGCAAGCGCATCGTCTCGGAAGCATGGATCCGGGAATCGACCTCTCGGCATTCGGAGGGGAATGTGTTCTTCGGCGAATATGGCCACCATTGGTGGATGGATCGTTACAGCGGGCACAAGGTAGTTTTCGGTATGGGTTATGCCGGCCAATATCTGACCATCGTACCTGACCTGGAACTAGTGATCGTCGTGAACTCGGCTGCCACCGGGAATCCGCAGGATACCACTCTTCCCATCCAGTTTATCGAGAGCTTGGTCAAAGCGGTGAAGAACAAATAGAGGACATAGTCCTAGCCTGCCACTGTTTTATTGAACTATCGTTCCCTTTTAGCGTTTAAAAATAATTTTGAACTATATAATAACACCGCACAAAGGAGTCTATCCGTAAATGAGATAGACTTTAGTAATGAAGAGTAGTACTCTCTGGCACATCATAGTATTCTTACTTTGAAGCAGTGCATAAATAAAGGGGCAAATCATGAAGATTTTTGAAGAAAATCATGCGAAAAAGTTGACTTATTTGATGTTAATTACGATTGTTATAGCCTTTGTCCTAACGGGAAACATTGTATTGTCACAAACAAACAAGATAATAAAGGATGAAATTGAGAGCAAGCTAACATTACAAAGTAAAGCTCTGGCAGATCAGATGAATGCTTTTTTTATGCAAAAAGGAGCTATGGTTCGGCAAATGAGTACGAACCGTACGATCATTAATTATTTGAAAACGGCACAATCAAGAAGCGACGTACGTACCAACACTAATTATAAAGATGTATCCTCAGAATTGGATGCAATTAAGGCGTTGGATAACAATGTGGAATTTGTATGGGTAGTGAGCAAAACAGAAAACTCTTTAGTTGGAAGTGAAGGTGCAGTAGCAACGTCGGACTGGAATACTCAGGAACGTCCATGGTTTAAAGATGATCTTAGTTCAGAAGAGGTCACCTTTACTGAGCCGTACATAGATTATATAACGGGAAGGCTTGTCACTAGTGCTATTCTGAAAATCGTAGAAAACGAAGTCGTACTTGGCTTTATAGCTGTTGATCTATTGTTGGATGACATTCCAAGCATCATGGAAGCTTATCCAATCGGTCAAACCGGGTATACCATTTTACTTTCAAAGAATGGCACAATTATGTATCACCCCAGACAGGAGCTTGTTGGTAAGGACAAACTTTCGGAGCAACCAGGTGGTGTGGGCAATATAGGCGGAGAGATGATTGCTGGCGAGAAAGGGTTAGAAATTGCTACTGTTAACGATCACAAAGAATACATAGGATATGCCCCTGTACCTTACTCTGGTTGGTCGGTTGCAACTGCACTGCCTACTAGCGAAGCGTTAAAACAATTAAATAATGCTCAAAGACTATCCCTTATCATAAATGTGATTTCTGTATGTATTGTTGTAAGTTTGCTGTTTTTATTACAAAATTACATGTTGAATGGGCAAAGACGGATACAGGCGGAGCTGGTACAAGCAAAAGAAGAAGCTGAAGAGGCTAACAAGGCAAAGACACATTTTCTTGCCAGGATGAGCCATGAGATTCGGACTCCAATGAATGGGATTATCGGCTTGTCAGAGTTAATGCAAAAAACAAAAATGACGGTTAAGCAACAAGACTATCAAGGGAAGATTTATACTTCGTCCCAAGTATTATTGCGATTAATTAATGAAATTCTGGACTTTTCCAAGATAGAAGCAGGGAAGCTGGATATAGAGAGAGTGGCCTTTTATCCCGAGGAGATTGTACGACGGCTATCTGATATGCTAGGAATTTATTTGGGGACAAAGCAGTTGGAAATCATTATCGAGACTGAGTCTGAAATACCCACGGAATTAATTGGGGACCCGCATCGTCTTGAGCAAGTATTGCTAAATTTGTGCAACAACGCGATCAAGTTTACGGAACGTGGATTTGTTTCTCTAAGCATAACGGTGGAATATCAGCTACAGAATGAGATGTTCCTACGTTTTGTTGTTGAAGATACAGGGGTCGGATTGACGGCAGAACAGATACTCACTCTATTTGAACCCTTTACACAAGCAGATGATTCAACGAGTAGAAGGTATGGGGGAACAGGGCTTGGGCTGGTGATCTCACAAAATCTGATTAAGATGATGGGTGGTAAATTAGATGTTTCTAGTGAATTAGGCAAGGGAAGTGTTTTTTCATTTACTCTACCTTTTGAAATATCATCAAATCAGAGAGGGAATAACCTCTATCTGAATCAAGGATATGGGGATCTGCCAGTCTTGATCGTAGAGGATCATGAGAGGATGCGGAATAATCTAGCTAATATAGTGAAATCCTTCGACTTATCTCCGACATGCTTGCCTGGTTGGCAGGAGGCAATCCATCACTTGGAGCAGCAAGCGGGAGAAATTACATATAGCTTTATTTTTCTCGATATGGAAGCGGAGGATATGTATGGAGTAGAGACCTTAAGTCGTCTGGCAGCACTTATGCAGGGGAGCAATAGTATAACTATTGCAATGACGACAGAATACGGAAGGGATGAATTAGCGAGGATTGAAAAGGCAGTACAGCCTAATGCGGTCCTGATAAAACCGATCAGTCGAATTGATTTATTTAGGTCTCTTCAAGCGGCTTTTGAGCAAAAAAAAGAGTCATATTTTGTAACTAACCAGCTTGTGCACAAGGATGATTTTCTTATCAGCGGTTATAAAGGAAAGATACTCTTAGCAGAGGATCATGAGATTAATCAACAAGTAGCAGTGGAATTGTTACAAGACCATGGATTTTCGGTCACGATTGCTAGAAATGGGCATGAAGTATTGAAAAATCTGGATGGAACAAGATGGGATCTCATCTTAATGGACGTTCATATGCCAGAGATGGATGGTTGTGAGGCGACTTTGCTTGTTCGCCAGGATAAACGGTATAAAAGCCTACCCATCGTGGCGATGACAGCAAGCGTCATCAAAGAGGAGCACAACAATTGCTATCGCGTAGGGATGAAAGGTGTGCTTACTAAGCCAATTGACCCTAAAGTACTGAAAGATATGCTAAGCGAATATGTCCCACTACCCTACTTAGATATTCCCAAAGCTATGGAGCGACTCGATGGGAAAATACCAATTTATCACCATATGCTTAAAACGTTTGCGTGGGAATATGTAAATTTTGTTGATCGACTTCAGGAAACGATACGAACGGGGGATTACTCTACAGCTAAACGGATGATTCATACATTAAGCGGAGTTGCGGGGAATCTTTCAGCGGAAAGACTATTTATAGCTTCTAAACAGTTTGAAGAAAAGCTTAACAACTCAATAGATTTGAAAAGTTATCAAGAATATATGAAGGAGCTTCGGCAACAATTAAATGATGTGTTAGCTCTAGTACATGAAATTTATGATTAGCAGACAAAATCCCTAACATTTCCCTGAATAAATGCTTATAATAAAGTATAAATATCTGATTATTCGACAAAATATTAGAAAATTATAGGAGAGTGTTAGCGAATATTTTCTAATAAATCGTTTATTAATATTGTTTCTCTGGAAAAAGTGAGGGATGTTATGTACAAAATATTAATAATAGAAGACGATCAGATTATGGGTGAAATGTTAGCGATGTATTTGTCTGAAGAGGGGTTTGATGTACAGACGGCTGACAACGGCCGCAAAGGGATTGATTTGGCTAAAGAGTTCTCACCCGATGTTATCCTCTTGGATATGATGTTACCAGATACAAGCGGAATTGAATTATGTAATGAATTGCGCAGTTTTTCAACTGTACCTATCCTAGTTGATTCAATGAAAACAGAAGTATCCGAACGAGTGGATGCTTTATTGGCAGGTGCAGATGATTACATTTGCAAACCATTTAGTATGAGAGAATTAACAGCGAAAATCGGTGCGATGATTAGACGAACTCATCTTTATCAGTCTACATCAGAGGTCAAGGATGAGATTGCAACGACGCTAAGTTGTAATGGCGAAGCGATTATGCTTGATGTCGAGAAAAGAGCGATCTACGTGAATAGTTTCTTTGTTGAAACAACCTTTTCTGAATTCGAGATTATGCGATTGTTTATTACTAATGAAGAAAAGGTCTTTAGTAGAGAAGAGTTACTCAATGAATTACGAGGGTTTGATTCGTTTGTTACAGAGAGAGCAATGGACGTTCATATTGCTAATTTGCGCAAAAAAGTCGAGATTAATCCTAAGGAACCAAAATATATTAAAACGGTTTGGGGTATAGGATATAAATTTGTTTCCAAAGGATAGAAGAGTGAGGAAAAAGCATCATCCTATGTGATGATGCTTTTTTGCGTTTGTTTATGTAAAAATTCATACTTTTCTGAAAGTTACTCATCAACTCTTTTAATGTCTTCTATCTATAATATATCACATGGGTGTTTAACGCATGAAGGGTGAAAAATGTCATTAAAGATAGTGAGGTTAAACAGAATTAAGAAAGAATTGAAATATGCAGGATGAATACATACTTTACAGCGATTAGCCCACCAGAGGATTAGGATCGCCTTAGACGATTTTGGAATGCAATACCTCGCTTCAATACATAACGATTCTTCCGCTGCTGTATCATTTGCAGCAATGAATGCGACTGTGTTTAGGGATACCTATTAAGTAAGCCGCTTTGTGAACAAGATATACCGTCTTTTTTTGGAAAATTTAAATGGAGAATGGAGAAGAAAATTTATGTTTAAGTGGTTGAGAGGGCTCAGAGGAACGTTAAGGGCAAAGTTAATTGGTTCGTTTGCTATAGTTCTACTAGTACCAAGTGTATTAATTGGCGTACTTTCATATCAGAGTGCCAAAGGGCAAGTGGAACATGAAATCCTTAGTAGCGCGGAGGACACGGTTCATTTTCTAAACAATACGATTGATCAGCTGGTTAGTCCTAAAATTCATCATATAACGTATCTCGCGAAAAGCCTGGAAGCACGGGAGGAGACACCAAGCCAACTGGAACTAGTAAAACTTCAGCTTGAGCAATATCAAAATCTTCAAACAGATGTTTTGTTCACCTATTTTGGATCGGAAACGGGCAGGTATATCGCGACTCCAGCTAGTCAATTGCCTGAAGGATTCGACCCGAGAGAACGAGATTGGTATCAACAAGCAATGGCTAGTAAAGGCCAAGTTGTCATTACGAATCCATATGAAGATGCCAGTTTGAAAGAGGTTGTCGTTACTATCGCAGCGGCATTAGCTGATGGATCGGGTGTTATTGGAATGGATCTTAGCCTTGAGAAGCTTCGTGAAGTGACTGGCAAATATACAATTGGCGAACAGGGATTTGCTTATATCGTAGACAAGACGGGTAAAATTATTGTTCATCCGCAATTAAGTAATGGTGTAGAAGCGAAAGGTAGTCTTTATGATCCTTTATTTAAGCAGGAGACAGGTCAGTTTGTATATACAGAGAATGGGGAGGGGAAGCAAACCATTTTTGAAACAAGTAAACTAACAGGTTGGAAGCTAGCGGGTACAATGATGTACTCAGAAATAGAACAAGAAGTCCAACCTATCTTTAACACAACACTACTGGTCGTCGTGATTTCCTTATTGGTAGGAGCGGCTCTGATCATATTTATAATTGCTTCCATTATGAAGCCGCTTCACGCTTTGATGGGAGTCACAGAAAAGATCAGTACAGGTAATCTGTCTGAGCGGGTCATCATTAAGAATAAAGATGAATTTGGGCAACTAGGTATTCGATTTAATCAGATGATAGATTCACTTTCCACTCTAATTATGGGGGTTCATCAAACGGTAGACCACTTAGCTTCATCCTCGGAAGAGTTGAAGGCCGGTGCGAAGCAAACGAGTCAGGCAGCAGAGCATATCGCTGAATCCGTACAGGAAGTAGCTATAAGTGCAGAAACGCAAGTTAAAAGTGTTCTGGAGAGTGAGCAATCCATTGAGCAATTCTCTGTGGGAGTCCTGCAAGTATCGAACAATGCTCAGAATGTAGCATCTACTGCTGCTCATACGTCTGAGTTAGCAGAACAAGGAAGCATGTCCCTGGAAACCGCAGTTCAACAGATGGGTAGAATTCATAATACGATCACTCATGTTTCCGAAGTGATACAAGTATTAGGGGTTCGTTCGGAGGAGATTGGTGAAATTGTAGGGGACATTACAAACATTGCTCAACAAACGAATCTACTTGCCTTAAATGCGGCGATTGAGGCTGCCAGAGCAGGGGAACATGGTCGAGGATTTGCCGTCGTTGCAGATGAAGTGAGGAAGCTGGCCGAGCAATCATCTCATTCCGCAGCCAAAGTTATTAAACTGATTGATACGATTCAAGATGAGACGAATCAAGCGGTGATCTCTATTGATCTGGGGACAAAGGAAGTTATGACTGGGATGGAAGTTGTGCATGCGGCAGAGCAGTCATTTGATAGAATCAAATATTCTATCCAAGATGTGAATGGACAAATACAGGAAGTGTCCGCAGCCTCTCAACAAATGTCTGCTAGTACTGAACAATTGTTAAGCACTTCGACTCTGATTAAGGAATCTTCCGTGAAGACAGCGGCTGGAGCAGAAGAAATTTCTGGGGCCAGTGAGCAGCAGTTGGCTGCAATGGAGGAGATTGCTTCATCTGCTACCTCACTCTCTTCCGTGGCAGAAGAGTTGAAAGAAATGGTTAGCAAATTTCATCTGTAGAAAGATGAGATAAGAGCTAGATTGTGCTGAGATAAAAGATCATCCACTAGGATGGTCTTTTCCATGCGCGATGATATTCCAAATTAATGGGATAATGAACCTGAGTGGCTCATCAATTTGAGACCAATTAATGTGGAACTTTGGAAGAATGAATAGAAATCCTGTTATAAAAGCTAATTCAAAAATACAAAACAGTAGCCGCACAGCTTTGGATGAGAATCCTATAAGCTGTGCGGCTATATTTATGCGATCAATCTTCATAGAGTTTTCTTAGACTTTATACGTACTAATCATCTCTTTTAGTTTTTGCGAAGCATCAGATAAATCAGAGACTAAGTGCTTCATTACATCAGAGGAGGCGCTAATCTGCTGTGCCGATGCCGATACTTCCTCTATCCCCGCAGCATTTTCTTCAGATATAGTAGCGACTTCCTCGAATGAAACTTTAAACTGGCCTTCTTTATTGGACATTAGTACTAAATGTGTTGCCATGGAGTTAACTAACTCATACATATTGGATATAACCTGCGATATATCTTGGAACGCATCTTCTGTCTTATGTATATTAACTCGTCCTTCATCAACTAACTCTAAGCCTACGTTAAGGACTTTTACCATATTATCCGAACTGTTATGAATATTACTCACAATACTGGTTATCCCATTTACTGAGTCAGACACTTGTTCTGATAGTTTTCTGACTTCACTCGCAACAACGGCAAACCCTCTTCCGTGTTCACCTGCTCTTGCTGCTTCTATTGCGGCATTTAAGGCCAGTAAGTTGGTTTGTTCGGAAATACTACGTATCAATGTAACAAGTTTTTCCACTTCGCTATTTTGGGATTCTAAAGTTTGCACTTCGATTACTGATTGGGAGACAATGCTATATATTTCTTCCATCTTCACGATAAAGGAGTTCAATAATTGAATTCCCATTTGGGTATTATTTAAGACTACATCCGTAGACTGTTTGATCTCGAGGCCTTGTTTATTTGTAGCCATAATAATATCCGTAAGCTCATTGATATCTTCTGAAAGGTTAGATGCTAAGTTGGCTTGTGATTCTGCACCAGATGCCATTTCATCCATTGTTATAGATACCTGGCTTGTTCCCTCATTTACTTCATCAGAAATGATATTTAAATTTCTACTTTGTTGATATAACGTTGAAGATACTTCATGTATCTTTATTATCATATCGCTTAAAGATACAGTCATTCCAGTAAATGACTTGTAAAGTTGGCCTATCTCATCTGACGAATTAATTCTATTATTTTGAATTAATGTCTTAGCCACTACAAGATCACCCATAGCGACAGCATTGGATACTTTTGTCAAATGAATAAGGGGATTAAGTTTCCTTCCCAGAAAATAATATACGATGATGAGAATAATAATATTAAGCAAGATAAAAATACATATAATGATTGGGAAAGATTTCAAGATAACTTCCTTCGTAACAGATTTGACAGCATTAGCGTCTATATCAATCGCAAGAATTCCCATAACCTGCCCATCGCCATCTTTAATGGGTGCAAAGACCGACATCATCTCACCATATTTCGGATCTTCTACAATTTTAGTACTGCTAGTCTTACCTAGTAGTACTGGGGACACAATTTCAAGGCTAATACCCTCTTCTTCTCCAATGAGACTGGCTTCTGCAATACTAGGTGCTCCGTCTATCATAACTTGAATGGTGTCATTATTCAGTGCCAATGTATATACGTAACGAGCTCCTATTTTTTCCCTAAAGTCATTTAATTGAATCTGAATCTGCTTGTATGAGTCATTCACCTCGGGATGATCAAGAAAAGATTGATAGACATCGGGATCAATTGCAGAAGCTATTCTTTCAGCGTTCTCTATTCCAGTTACGGTTAGCGTTTGCTTAATAGAGTTAGAGGCATTCAAATACAAAGTAAATAAACTTACGATGATCAAAGATGTGATTAACATAAACAGCATTAGAATTAATGATGTTTTTAAAGATTTATTCTTTGGGATTTTTATCACAATCGTTCACCTCATGTCTGATTATAAGAAAACATAAAATATCTACAAAATAAGTATAAAGTATTAATCTTCTCACATAGTTGCTTCTCGCTTAATTTTCTCAGTTCACGGCTCGTGTTGGGCATGGACATCAGCATACATTCACTGATTTCACTGGTGGTTACAGGTTGACTGACTGCAATGTATTCAAGGATTTTAATATTGAAGAGGTGTATCGCTTCGGATTTCATATCTTTGGTTATCTCACTAGTTACTTGATGAAGCGGCCGTGAAGGCCACGAATTTCTGAAATATTTCATTCTTGTCCATAAAATCACCTCTATATGAAACGATAGCAAAATGATTATCATAATACAATTATCTTTTTAAAACTAAATTCAAGTTATGCATTTTTAGAGGAAGTCATTCGCGATAGCCAGGAGAATACTACAATAGAAGAGGTTAAGGTACTGGATTTATATGACGTGGGCTTTAATCCGATCCTAGTGTTTAATAAACAGAAACGTAGAAGAGATATGCATAGTGACCCGGACTTTGCTAGGTACAGGGAGCAGCTGATGTGGGCTGATACAATTGTCTTTATATATCCGATTTGGTTATCCGTTATTATGGCTAAATAATTCCCATAAAGTATTAATGCGCAAAGCACTGCATAATTTTGTAGGGATCAAAAAGGTGAAGTTCTTTGAGTTTGACAACATGGAGAGTCCAAAGGGGAAACATAAGGAGAAAATGAACAAGATCAATCGCTATTACAAAACAGTGGAGCAGTAAGGTTGATGTGGATGAACTGGTGTACCCTGCGCCACGTCTCTGATTAATGAAAATAACGAAGGCGGCGGTAGCACCAAATAGGTGACTTCTGCCGTCCTCGTTTGTGCATATGAACAATCCCAAATCATCACTATTTTGCACCATCAGAAAATGGGTATCCTCACCCCCAACTAATTCCCCCGTGGACAAGGCTTCTACAGCGCCTTGATAGACAGCCTATTATATTATCTTTGCCCCCGCAAAAATCCCCAGGAACAATGATCCAAAATACAGAAGGAAGTTTTCGACGGTAAGGATGCGGAATATTTTGTTCTTGGTTATTCCTAACAATTGGAATAGTCCAATTTCTTTGCTACGGCGTTTAATAAAGATCGTATTGGCATAGAAAATAAAGATGGAACATAGCGACAAGTAAGATGGAGGCGGTCTTTATTGAAGCGGCTCCTTTAACCGACCCCTTTGTTTGGTCCATGGCGGGGTCATATTGTAACGTGACGAATTTGCCCCGCTTCTAGCGCACGCAAGGGCCTCGCGCATCTTTTCATTTGCCTTCGTTTTTTCGTTAACCGTCGTTATATCATCATGATTCATTAGCTGCCGTTCTATCGTTATGGATCATGAGACGTAATATTTAGCTATATTGGACCGTACCGCAGGATCAACTTAAACTGAACTTATCTTGCTTACCCCTCGCTATCCTGCAGCCACTGTTCCAGCTTCATCGCGACGCCATCCTTGTCGTTGCTCGCCGTCGTATCCGTCGCAATGGCAGCCAACTCAGGAATGGCGTTGTGCATAGCAACCGAATGACCGCAATATCGGAACATCGCCATGTCGTTATAGTCATCGCCGAACGATCCGATCTCCTCGCTGGATAATCCATGCCTAAGCGCGATTCCTTCAACGCCGGACGCCTTGCTGATCGTTCTTGGAGCCATCTCCACACAAGGCGCGCTGGACAACCTATATACATTCAGCTCGTTTTGGAAGGTTTCGGACAAATTATCCATATCATAGACGCGAGGCAGAAGCATCTTGGACGGCTGCAGCTCCCGAATGGACTGTTCCGATAAAATAATGGGATCCAATTGATCAGCGGGACCTAGGAAATAAGCTTTTTCCTCCTCGTAGAGCGGACGGTTGGCATGCCAGCGGTCAGCCACCTCCCATATACAAATGCCATCCGCATGATGGTTCAGTACATGCCGATGGAACCGATACGCTGTATCGTTAGAGATGGGCTGCTCTACACGCCAGTCACCCCCGGTATTGACCACAACTGCTCCATTGTTATAGATGAAATAGTCCGCTACCGCCAATTGTGGAAATAACGGGAGCACCAGCCGCGGTGGTCTTCCAGTCGCTATGATGATGATGCCGCCGCTAGCGCTATATGCTCGAAGCGCTAGCTCCGTGCGCGCCGACAAGGTTCCATCCGAACGCAGCAGCGTCCCATCCATATCAAAAGCCGCCGCCTTGGGCTTCTTCCTCGTTACGTGAATCGACATCCACATTCCCCCCTATAATCTCCCAGTTTGACGTATAATCGATCCGCAGCATGCGCTGTGAGCCGGCGTTACTCTCCAACAGCCGAGCAAGCGGCTCCTCAATCCCGTACAGCCTCTTCATTCTACGAAGCATGGGATACCGGGAAGCCTGCCCGGCCAAGTAGTCGGTCATCACAATCGTAAAGGAATCGGCATGCCGCACCGCTTGTCCCTGATAGTAACATGCACGAAGACGCGATCCAATGGGCCGCGACAAATCGATCGTGTACTGAACGCCTTCAAACATGATGAACTGGTACAGCAGAAGCTGCGGCTTAAGCCAATCGGCGTGCGGCTCCTGCGATTTCTCATCATACCAGGAGGCGCTGACTTCCAGAGCGGAGAGCAGCTCCGTGCCCTTTATTTGAAACACGCTGAGAGAATCCATATACGGAAATATCCGCTGGATGTCCCCTCGCGTCAATTGCCCTGATGAAAGCTTCAACTGCTTCTCGCCCGCATAGGCTACAGCAGACAGCTGCGCGCGGCTCTCCTTCAACTGTACCCGGTGCATCCACTCCACAATGGGATGCTCGCTGCACGTCAAGTCGTGCCAATCATGGAGCTGGAAGCGCGAATCGCACAGACATAACACCTTGCCAAGCCCCGCTTCCGCTCTGTCGCGGATCTTTAGCACTTCTGCCACTACCTCCGCAGACTCCTCTTGCCCGGTTATATCCGCAATCCGTCCTTCCGACACCATCTCTTTCGAATCTTCCCCAGTCAAAAATGTAAGTGTAACTTCCCCTATGTCAGTACCGTGCGAGCCAGGCTGCAGCATCAGCGTCTTCCCCTCCCGCCGAACAAAGCGGTCATGCTGATGGCCCGTCAGCAGCACATCGATTCCTTCAACTTCGCGCGCTATGCGAAGCGCGGCATTCTCTTGATCCAGCGCGCCTTCCCGCTCCACTCCGCCGTGATAGCATACAACGATAGCATCAACGTTGGAACGAATATGATCTACGATTGCCTTGACCGTCAATACTTCGTCATGCCACTCCCAGTCCTCCAACCGATCCGGGTATTGCCATGCCGGAACCCGCGTCGTAACGCCGATGAAAGCGATCCGCCTAGCTCCGAATTCCGCGATATGACAAGACTCCGCCAGCCTTTTCCCCGAACGATGGCGAACATTGGCGGTCAACCACACGCAGGAGGATGACGCGATGACACCTTTCAAATAAGGAATGCCGTAGTCAAAATCATGATTGCCGGGCACCGCCATATCCACTCCGCTTGCCCGAAGCAGATCACCAACCATCTCCGCTCCGCATTCTCCTTCATTCTGAGCGACATGACTCGCAAGCGGCGTGCCTTGCAGCAAGTCGCCATTGTCGATCATCCATACATGCTTATGCGAATTCCTAATGTTCGCGGCATATTGGGCGGCGCAAGCGAGCGACCCGCCCGACTGACCGTCAGCGCGCGTCCAATGCCCATGAATATCGCTGGTGTACAGCAATGTAATGGTATCATCGTTATGGGGCATGGTGTTCCTGCTCCAGCATCTTCCATTCAATCGACCAGAGCTCTGATTGGCTGGTCGACACCGCACAAGCGCCAGCTTCATATAGCTTCCCGACTTCCTCAGGCAACGTAATGAGTCCGCTCGCGATAATCGGCACATCGTATTGCTCGGACAGCTCGCGGACGTTCTTCGGCAAGTTGCCTGGAGCGATGTTAATGGCGTCCGGCTGCAAATCGTTAATCACCTTGCCGCTTAGCTCAAGTGAATAGCTATCGAGTAGGAACATCGTTAATATGCCGAATACGCCGAGTCTCTTCGCTTCTTTGACCACATGAGCCTTGTTGCTCACAATTCCACAGACGGCGACCTCATTCAGCAGAAATTGAACGGCTTCCTTATCCTGTGACAATCCGCGGATCATATCGAAATAGACGAATAAGCGCATGCCGCTTTTTTCCGCTTGCTTGCTGTACACCTTTAATTCGCTCAACGACGATCGAACCAGAAACACATTATGCACGCCCATGCGCTCGGCTCTCACCATATCCAGCTCTGTCTTGACCGCCGCAATAACCGTAAAAGGGCTAAACAGATGATGTAATTTCATTGGCTACTCTCCTATCGATAGATTGAATACGCAGCACCCCGAACAATGCCGCTGTAAATACAAGAAACAAACCCGTTACCACCATAATGGCTTGCCTGAACGAGGCGGACTGCTGCAGCGCACCAATAAGCCAGATGGAGCAAGCTCCTCCCGCGAAGCCGCAAGCAAAAAACAAGCCCATGCGCGAAGCTGCAAGCTCCCCCCAATAATGAACAGCCAGCGCGGTCATGGTAGGAAAAATCATCGCAATCGCTATTAAAAACACCGCGTATCCGAAAGCGCCAAGCACGCCTGGGACAAAGCTTCCCCATAACAGGCACAGGATAGCAAGCGCCGCACATCGGATGAGAACGCCGCTGTAGCCCCATCGCTTCACACTGCGGCTAACGCCAAGCCGCAGCGCCGTTAAGCCGGCAAACGCGACCGAGTACAGCAGCGTTGCAAGGGAGGGCTCCAAGCCATATTGTTGGAGGAGCAAGGGGCGATACCACACCGTAAGGCCAACCTCCGCTCCAACATAACAAAAGTACAGAAGTCCGAAGCAGGCAAGCGGCAGAACAGAACCGCTATTAATCCTTTGCACATGCGGAGCCTCGCCCTTAGTCTTCCCTGCGAGCTCGTTCCTCCCGGGCTTGCTCCCCACGCTTGGCCAGGCAAGCCTACTCCCGGCAAAGGCGAGCAGCGCGCCGAATACGGCAAAAGCGAACAGGACCAGCTGCCAAGTCACAGCAGCCTGCGCAGTGGACTTCCCGCTTACGGTCAACTCAAGCGCAAGCGGTCCAATCATAAAGCCGCAGCCCATCATAAAATGTAGCCGTCCCAGCAATTGTCCCGCTCGCTCCGGTGAAGCGAGCGGCAGCGCTACGTTGCACACCATACCGACGATTCCGTTGGCGTAACCCGTCATAAGGAACATTCCGCACCATGCTGCTGCAGAAGAAGCGGACAGCAGTGCCAATAGGGTCATGCCTGCTGCAAAGATCGCTTGATGTATGCTAAAGGCTCTCTGCCATCCCCACAATGCCGTTATACGGCCGGCAAGCATATTGGCCCCCAGCAATCCAGCGGAGCTAAACGCAAAGATTAGCCCGCTTGTTTGCGCGTCAAACTGGTATTCGTTCAGAAAGAAGTCCGGCAAAAAACCTTTCATAGACTCCATCAGTCCAGTAACCAGCATCGACAAGCCTGTTAGAAGAGGCAGCGCCCCACCAATCGCAGCTGAACGCTTCACCTGTTACCACCCCAGTATCTTTTTGATTTCGGCAGCGGCCTTATCGAGTGCTTCATCGCCAGTCATGTCGCCAGAGAAAGAGCCCTGAATATGATCAAGCAAGGTCCGCGTCGCGCGTGTGCCCGCATCGCCCGGCCAGTTGAACCATGGCACAATATCTTGCGCTTGCTTATAAGTAGCGGCCGCCTTCGGGTTTTCCTTCAAGTAATCGGCCATCAGCTCTTCGCGAGCACTATTGCGCACGGTCATGTACCCCATCTTCTGCGCCAGCAGAGACGAGCTTTCCGGCGAAGTGGCGTACTTCACGAAGTCCCATGCCGCGGCTTCCTTCTCTTCGCTGCCTTGGAACACATATAGTCCCGCTCCGCCTGCAGGCAAGCGGCGAGGCGTTTGTTCACCCTCCCAAGTTGGAAGCAGCATAATGCCCAGTTTGAAGGAAGAGTTCTTCGACAAATTCGCTAAATTGCCCGTAGTAGCTACCAGCATGGATAGGTCGCCGCTTTGGAAAGCTTCCGCCGCTTGCGTGCCGTTCATCATCGGAATCGACTTATCCTTTTGCATCATATCCAACCAGTAACGAAGGACTTCTTTGCCGGTCTCGTCATTGAACTGAACATCCTTATCCTTGACGGATGCGTAGCTTCCACCTTTGGTTTCAAGAAGTGTCTGGAACATCCATGTATCAAAGTCCATCTGGAAGTAGACTCCGCCGCGGTCTGGCGCCGCCGCAGCAAGCTGCTTCGCCCAGCCGCGTACCTGCTCCCAGCTTTCAGGCTGCTCCACAACCGGAATACCCGCTTTCTCAAAGTGATCCAGGTTGACATAAATCAAAGGCGTACTGACAAGAAACGGCAGAGACTGCTGTTTGCCATCCGCGTCTTGTCCTAGCTTAAGCATCTGATCCGTATAGTCTTCGGTCGAATACCCTTCCTTGTCAATAAAGGTATGCATCGGGCGGATTGGCATCCGGGTGGACATAAACTCCCCGTTTGCGTAGCTGCCAATGGCGACCTCTGGAAGCTGCTTGGACACCGCCAGCGTTTGAAGCTTCTCCAGCAGTCCGTCATAGAAGCCCTGCGTCTGCTCGGCCTTTACAATGACCTTGTTCTGGGAAGCGTTATAACGATCCACCATTTCTTTAATCGCATCGCCCTGCGTTCCGCCAAATACATGCATAAATTTGATCTCTACCGCTTTCTCCGTCTTGTCCTCTTTATTAGAAGAGGCTTCTGTTCCTGCTGGCGAAGCCGAAGGGGCCGCAATGTTCCCAGAATCGGCGTTCCCTTGTCCGCAGCCAACCAAAAGCCACATTAACGCTACTACCATCATTACATTCAAGCTGATACGTTTTTTCATTTCCATTCCTCCTGTAGTTCTTATTTAATCCCGCTTTGCAATGAACTTTCTGTAAAGTAGCGCTGCGCCAGTACGTATATTCCGATAACAGGCAGCACAGACAAAGTGGCAGCCGCCATCGTCGGCACCCATTCGATATAGCTGTCGTTGCGGAATTGGACGATAGCCACCGGCAGCGTCATTTTCATTTCATCGTTCAAAATGAGAAAGGGCCAATAATAATCATTCCAGTTGTTAACAAATTGAATGAGTCCAACACCAAACAAGGTAGGCACCGAGGCCCTTAAATAAATGTGATACAAGGTTTGGACGGAATGACAGCCGTCCACTCTCGAAGCCTCCTCGAGTTCTCGTGGAATAGCCATAAAGAATTGGCGGAGTACAAAAATGGCGTACGCGCTTGCGATATGAGGTATGATCACCCCCTTATATGAATTGACCCAATCAAATGAGTTGACGACCAAATATACCGGCAGCATAATAGCCTGCGGGGGAATCATCATCGTACACAAGACGAAGAAAAATAAGGTTTCGCGTCCTCTGAATCGGTATCTGGCGAAGGCGTACGCGGCCAATACGCCGAGCATCAACTGACCCGCCGTCAATACGCTCGTCAACAGCACGCTGTTCATAAACCAGCGGGCTAACGGCGCCTGCTGGAACACTTGCAGGTAACCCTCAAGACTAAAACTTGTCGGAATGAGAAACGCCACGCGCCGGAACGGATCGGAGCTTGGGGACAAGGATACCGTTAGCATCCAGATGAACGGCACCAGCACCACCAGTACGGATAACAGCAGAAATACATTCAACAACAGATGATTTCGTAACTTCAAGTTGCCAATCCCCCCTATACCCATTGTGTGCGCTTCTGCATCCAGCGCACCTGAATAACGGTCAATCCCAGCACAATGACAAACAAGATCGTCGCCGCCGCGCTGGCCGTACCCGTATTAAAAAATTGGAACGCCTCCTGCCATATGAAGAAAGCCCAGACGTTCGTCGAATTGTTGGGACCCCCGAGCGTCATAATTTGAACTGTGGCGAACACCTGCAAGGAATGAAGTAGTGTGATCGTCCAGACGAACATATGTACCGGCATAAGCATCGGGAACGTCATATGGCGGAAGGACTGCCAGCCGCTAGCTCCATCAATCGCCGCCGCTTCCTTCACCTCGTTATCCAATTGCTTCAAGCCGGAAATGTACAAGATGACGTTGTAGCCAAAGGACATCCAAACCCCTACAATAGCCAGCGCGTATATTGCCAGCTGTGTGTCCTGAAGCCATGCCTTCTCACCGATTCCGAATAGGCCAAGCCATTCGTTGATCAACCCGTTCTGAGGCGAGAACATGAGCGAGAATACTAGACCCGCCACCGAGACGCTGACAACCACCGGAACAAAAAATAGTACCCGGTACAAGGACCTCAGCTTGCCCGCCCGCTCAATCGCCAGCGCGTATACCAATCCGAGCGCTGCCGACAGCGGCACCGTTAACGCCATGTACAGCAGCGTATTGCCGATCACCTTCCAGAACAACGGCTTACCAAGCACCTCTTTATAGTTGCTCAAGCCGACAAACTGTTTCTTATCCAGCAGCAGATCCCACTCCATAAAGCTGATATAGAGGGAGAAAAAAAACGGGAAAACAAAAAATATCGCGTAAAGCACTAACACGGGGGATAAATACAAATAGGGTTGCCATGGTATTCGTCTCATCTTATGCCTCCTTTAAGCTGAAATAAACGCAACAAAGCCCGTGACTCCCCTTAAGGTTCCATCAAGAATGGAGAAGGGGATTCACGGGCATTCTCTGCAATTAAGCCCATTGCTATCAGATATTCAATTGCTTGTTGACTCTACTTTAACCCAGCAATGTTAACGGAGTGTTTGCTTTATGTTGAAAATTGTAAATGTTACAAATAGTACGGGTATCATTAAGAAATAATGAACCTTTTACTAACACTATCGATCACTGCCAGTTTGTGTGAAAGAATCCTGTTAAATCACTTCGTTCATAAGTATGGGCTCCAAAATAATCCCGTTGTGCTTGCAAAAGGTTAGCATTTGAAATGCCTGTCCGGTAACTATCGTAATAAGTAAGTGAAGCACTTAAACATGGAAACGAAATACCAGAATTAATGCCCTCACAGGCAACTTTTCGCAATCCTATTTGATATTCTTTAACCTTTTCAGCAAAATAGGGGGCGATTAATAGATTAGCGAGATTTGGCTGTGCTTGATAGGTTTCGCTTATGACGTTTAAGAATTCTGCACGAATGATACATCCACCACGGAAAATAAGGGCAATATCCTTTAAAGGTAAATCCCATCCGTAAAGTTCAGAAGTCATTTTATATTGTGTGAATCCTTGTGCGTAGGCACAAATTTTGCCCATATATAATGCTTGTCTAACGTACTCAATCCACAAATCTTTATCTAAACTCCGCTGATCTATCTCCGGGCCGGATAGGATATTGTCTGCATAAACCCGTTCCTCTTTTAAAGAGGAGATATAACGGGCAAACAATGACTCTGTAATAATGGATGATGGGATCCCGGTATCTATTGCTTGAATGCTCGTCCATTTACCTGTACCTTTTTGCCCTGTTTTATCAAGAATCACATCGATCAGTGGTAAGCCTGTTATTTCATCCTTTTTCCGTAAAATCTCTGCGGTGATTTGGATTAAATAACTGTTCAGTTCACCTTGATTCCATGTTTCAAAGATGACAGCAATTTCGTTAACAGATAAACCTAACCTTGTTCTTAAAAATGTATAGGCTTCTGCAATTAATTGCATATCTGCATACTCGATTCCGTTATGGACCATTTTCACAAAGTGACCGGAACCTTTTGGACCAATATAAACACAGCAAGGGCCGTCGTCCACTTGGGCTGCTATTTTTGTTAGAATAGGAGCCACTTTTTCATATACGGCTTTATCTCCACCAGGCATGATCGAAGGTCCTTTTAAAGCTCCAACTTCGCCTCCGGAAATACCGATTCCTAAATAACCGATTCCTTTAGACTTCAATTCATCATATCTACGTTCAGTATCTTCGTAATGGGAGTTACCACCGTCCATGATCACATCGCCTGCTTCAAGAAAAGGTACTAATGCACTGATCACCGAATCGATCGGTTTGCCCGCCGTGACCATAAGGAAGATTTTTCTTGGCGTTTCTAAGGAGTGAACAAAGTCTTGAATTTTGTAGTAGGGATGGATTAATTGACCTTCCGTTGTGCCAACAAGATTATCTGTTAAGTCCCTCGTATAATTATAGACAGCCACTTGCTCACCTTTACTAGCCATGTTTAAAGCGATATTACTGCCCATTACCCCTAACCCAATGACACCAATTGTATTGAACATTTTTTCCTGCTCCTTCTAATTAATAGGTAGAAAAATCCCTCACTTATTGACTCCGAAGATTCTAAGAGAATAAGTGGGGGGTTACTGTCCACAAATATTGTTGTTATACGAATAAACTTAGTAATAGAATAAATCCTAATCCAGCTACAGAAACGATTGTCTCAAGCAATGTCCATGTTGCAAATGTTTCTTTCATGCTTAGACCAAAATACTCTTTAAACATCCAGAAACCAGCATCGTTAACATGGGAAGCTATTAAACTACCCGCTCCCGTTGCAAGCACGACTAAAGCAAGATTAACGTCAGATTGTCCTAACATCGGAATAACTAAACCAGCAGTTGTTAAAGATGCGACAGTAGCAGAACCTAAGGAAATACGTAAGATTGCAGCGATGATCCAGGCAAGCAAGATGGGTGATAATGAAGTTCCTTGGAATAGTTCGGCTACATAGTCACCCACGCCGCCATTAATCAATACTTGTTTGAAGGCTCCGCCGCCCCCAATGATTAAGAGCATCATCCCAATATGAGTAATAGCGGTTGTACAAGATTGCATTACAGTTTTGATTGGAATTTTTCTTGCTAATCCCATGGTATAGACAGCAACCAGTAAGGAAATTAACATGGAAGTTGATGCATCACCAATAAAACGGATAGCGGCTAGTAAATTATTATCTTCAAATCCGATTGTTTTTTGAAGTAAAGTAATAATCGTTGCAATAGACATTAAAATAACAGGAAGCATTGCAGTAAATACACTGATACCAAATCCAGGTGTATCTTCTAATTTAAATTCTTTTTGTTCACCTAAAGAGGCAATATTACCCGTTTTCGTAAATGATGCAGGTACGAGTTTTTTGGCAAGCTTAGTAAATATAGGTCCAGCCAAAATAACTGTTGGAATTGCAATAATGAAACCGTAAAGTAAAACCTCACCAATGTCCGCGCCATATTCACCTGCAATTACTGTAGGTCCAGGGTGAGGAGGTAAGAACCCGTGTGTTACGGATAAAGCTGCAGCCATCGGAATACCGAGATAAAGAATAGAAACCTTCAATTGTCTTGAAATGGCGAATACAATTGGAATTAATAATACTAATCCTACTTCGAAAAACAACGCCACACCGATAATGAATGAAGCAACTACGACTGCCCATTGAATATTTTTTTCACCAAATTTATGAACGAGAGTCATGGCAATTCTTTGAGCACCACCTGAATCAGCGATCAACTTGCCTAACATCGCTCCAAGACCAAAGATTAACGCTAAGTGACCAAGTGTTCCGCCTAATCCGGCTTCAATGGTTTTGACAATTTCATTCAAGGGCATTCCAAGTGCTAAAGCGACACCGAACGATACAATGATTAATGAAACAAAGGTGTTTAATTTGAAGCCCATTATTAAAACTAATAATGCTAAAATTCCAATTGCTACAATAACTAATGGCATTGTAATTTCC
The DNA here is from genome assembly GCF_924513355.1 of Paenibacillus pseudetheri. NCBI lineage: Bacteria > Bacillati > Bacillota > Bacilli > Caryophanales > Paenibacillaceae > Paenibacillus > Paenibacillus pseudetheri. The sequence goes on along the minus strand of NZ_CAKMAB010000013.1, from coordinate 54,770 downwards.
CCCTGCTGTTTATCTTGTTAGTGTTTGATTAAGCTTCTTTGATAATTGGCAATCCGTTTATAATCATCTTCTAATACTCTAGATATGTTGATGAAGATCGGCAGTAATTTCCTATATTCTTTCGTTGCTTCTTCGTTTGGTGTGTGTTTGTAGGTACTGCCAACCATTTCAGAAACGACTTCAAATGATTCGATCTTTCCGGTGGCATATAAGCCTAAAATACAAGCACCTAGACAAGAACTTTCGTAGCTTTCTGGAACGATTACTTCAGAATCGAATATATCGGACATCATTTGTCGCCAAACATCTGATCTTGCGAAGCCTCCGGTAGCTTGAATTCGGGTCACAGGACCGTCCATGCATTCGGTTAATGCTAAGAATACGGTGTATAAATTGTAAATGACTCCTTCTAGGGCTGCGCGAATCATATGTTCTTTCTTATGTGACATCGTTAAACCGAAGAATGAGCCACGTACGTCTGGATTCCATAATGGCGCACGTTCACCAGCGAGGTATGGATGGAATAACAATCCATCTGATCCTGGTCTTACACGTTCAGCAATCTTAGTTAATACATCATATGGATCAATTCCTAGTCTTTTTGCTGTTTCTACTTCTGATGAGGCAAGTTCATCACGGATCCAGCGAAGGACCATCCCACCATTGTTTACCGGCCCGCCGATGACCCAGTGCTTTTCCGTTAAGGCATAACAGAATATTCTTCCCTTTTCGTCTGTTTGCGGCTTGTCAATAATGGTTCGAATGGCACCGCTTGTCCCAATTGTGATGGCAATTTCGCCTTTTCTTATCGCATTTACACCTAGATTAGAAAGGACTCCGTCGCTGGCACCAATGACAAATGATGTTTGTGGATCGATACCCATCTGTTTTGCCAAATCTGAATCACAGTTGGTAAATATCTTGGTTGTTGGAACGAGTTCAGATAATTGAGCAGGTGTTATACCAGCAATTTGTAATGCTTCTTCATCCCAATCTAGTGTTTTGAGATTCATCATGCCCATGGCTGAAGCCAGGGAATGATCAACAACATAGTGATCAAAGAACTTTTTGAAAATATATTCTTTAATTCCTATATATATTTTAACCTTGGAAGCGATTTCGGGAAGGTCATTCACAATCCAAGCTATTTTAGTCAATGGTGACATGGGATGAATCGGTGTTCCCGTGCGTTTATAGACTTCATGGCCATTCAACTCATCTTTTATTTTATGTGCCCATGCTTCACTTCGGTTATCTGCCCAAGTGATACAAGGCGTCAGCGGCTGGTCATTTTCATCCATTGCAATGACACTATGCATGGCACTGCTAAATGAAACAAACGATAGCTTTTTGTGTGAATGATGTTTCATTATATTCGAAATGGCTTGTAGGACTGCCTGGAAAATCTCTTCTGGGTCTTGTTCAGCTGTCGACATATCCGGTGTATAAAGCGGGTACCCCATATTTTCTTGTTGGATGATTTCGCCTTTTTCACTAAATAAAACTGCTTTCGTACTTGTAGTTCCGATATCTATACCTAACATAAAGTTAGTCATTTTGCTGCACTACTCCTTTCGAGAGCATTTGTTGCGATATCCATAGGTCTTCTACTTTTCCTTGAACATCATCAAAATTGTCATGTAAGGACTTACTCATGAGGTCTCTATCTTTTGTTCGGATCGCTTCAATATAAAGCTCATGATTTTTTATAATCCGTGTAAAGTCTTCATATTTTTCTTTGAAACGCTTACGCATCGACAAAAGAATGAAGCTTTCCATAACGGGTTTTAAATTATTCCAGATCATCAGGATGTATGAATGATTAACTGCACGAATAATCGTTTCATGGAACAAGACATCTTGATATGAAAATTCATCAGCATCACTATATTTGATTGCGACCTTCATCATTTCTAGTATTTTACTAAGTTCCTTTATTAATTCATTAGTGTCTATCTTTACAATCCGTTCAAATACAAACGATTCTATGAGTAAACGGACATCATAAATCTCTTCTATTTCTTTTTCTGATAAACCAATAACAACGGCACCCATTCTTTCTAAACGGATGATATTTTCGGATGCCAGTATTTTTAACGCTTCACGGATCGGTGAGCGACTTACAGCAAAATCTGCAGCTAATTTATTTTCCGATAATATGGTGCCGCTTTCAATCTCGCCGGAAATAATACGCATTCTAAGCTCGCAGGATACACGATCACCAGCAGAGGCTTTTGAAAGCCATTTGGAGGGATATAGAAATCCATTTGATTCGGTCATAAATTCACCTCTTAATTAATCTAGTATACTTGTATACAAGTATTATATTCTAAATATTTAATTTTGCAAGCGATTTCATGAATTGGGGTTTGTCATGCACGATATTTGTTGAACAATTGAACCTAAAGCGAATTGGCATATTGATTTTAGTAGGAAGAGGGGATGCGCAGCCCCTCTTCTTTTCTATAATAAACTAGAAAATAAATGGCGGGGTTTATCGAGACATATCAATATAGGGGATATAATTGAGAAGTTCGGGGCCAACGGCGATTGGAAGAAAGACTCGACAGCGAAGTGAGCACAGATGGAACCTGATGTTTAAGGTGCTAAAGGTATTAGTGGAAACGTGGACAAAAGAGAATTCACCAGTCTTTTAGAAGGAGATGCATACGATGATTCGAATCTTTGAACCTATAAATGCCTTACATAAGATAGTGGACTATATTTGGGTCGTAGACTTCGACTTTCTCGCTGATGACAATAGAGAAGATATTATTATGCCGCTGGGGTATATCAATATCATTTTCAATTATGGGTCTGCTTATAGACTGGTGGGAGAAGATCAGGAAATGGTGATCCCCAATACGGTTGTGATTGGTCAAATGAAAAGCGCGAAATATGTTCGATATGGACAACAGCTGTATCAAATCGGGATTTCATTAACTCCATTAGGGTTTATACAATTGTTTGATGTGCCCAGCCTCGAATTGGCAGAGCGAATTGTACAAGCCATCGATGTGGACCCTGATCTAGATGAACTGTACCGAATGATGATGAGATTTAAAGATGTGGAGCAACATATCACAGCAATCAATCATTATTTGCTGCATAAAATGGTGTTGAATAAGAAGGATACTGGCCGCATAGAGAAAATGCTTACTTATGTAGAACGAGAATATGAAAACTTGAACATTGTAAGTATGGCAAAATTTTTTAGTATTTCAGTAAGTACGTTGGAGCGTTTCTTCAAAAAACAGATCGGACTGACCCCAAAGGCCTATGGAGATATTGTGAAGTTCAGAAAACATGTTGAGGATGAAGGATTGAGGAAGGATATGCAGCATCGTTACTACGATCAGTCTCACCTCATCAAAACATCCAAAAAATTTGCAGGCAAAACCGTCAAAGAGCTAGAGAAACTTCCACATGAATTAACCCTTCGTTATGTATGGCATGGTCAGAAGTGATGAACACCTGATCATAGATGCTGATTTTTTACAATACATGTTTTTTCCTTCCTGTTAATCTTGAGACACTAAAAAATGAGAGGAAGAGATAACGATGCAGGATATTATGATCATGGCAAGTTTACTAGTGTTTTTAAATGTAACATTATTGGCGATATTGGTTCCGGGAGGGCCGATTGAGAATAGAGATTTCTCAAAATTAAAAGGAGGTGTATTTTGGGGGTTTAATCTGTTTCTTATCTTGCTTGCAATTACGTCGTTTATCGTGTGCTATCTCTTGTTGATATCACATCCACATGCCATATTCATGACACAAATCATCGCTGTTTTATACTTTATTGTATACATTATCGACTTAGCTGGTATTTTTCCAAAATCACCGACTAAAATGTCTAAGCCCCTTATGCTTTTCGAAGTAATTAACACATCAATGGCTATATTCCTCTTCCTCTTTGTGATGGCGATTGGGCATGTCGGTTCGTAAGGACGAGGACCGTGCACGTTGTCTTTAGGGTTTAGCAACGTGGAGGAGCCTGAGCAATCTCAAAAAATAGAAAATAGTAGGTTATGAAATATCGAATATCCAGTTACAAATAGGTAAATATGTATAAATCATTGGGCGTCCGGTAGGGCGCCTTCAATAAAAAAACACTAAGAATTAACTTAGTGTTTTTCGTTATACAAAGGAAAGCCTCAATTGGTCAATTGCCCTCAAGAATCCACTTGCTTAGCTCTTTGTCAAAGGTTTGAGGTTCTTCAAACATCGGATTGTGACCACTATGCTCAAAGATCACTTTTTTGACGTGCTTATAGGTTTCATCAACAGAATTCCAAAGTGAAACAGGCGCTACCAAATAGTCATACCTGCCTAAACCGATAAATACTGGTTTATTGAAGTTAGCGAGTGATTGTATAAGATTCAATTCTGCGAATGCTTCTCCCCACAGATGATCGATAATTGGCATATTCGTATATATAACTTCCCACATGTATGCTGCGTTAAATGTATAGTCATAAAAGCTTTGGGCTCCCATCCGAATACACATGTGAACGAATCGTCGTTCAGGATCTTTCTGAATGTCACTTTCTAACAAAGCAATATCCATCTCGAACTGTCTTTTTCTATCCGGACTTGCTGTCTCATTAAAAAATGCAAAACTTTGACGCTGTCTTTCCTCGCTATTTGTAGGTGCTGAATTCAATAAGGCAACTTTTTGGACATGGTAGGGATATTTTTTAGCATATTCCAAAGCCATGAAAGCATGTCCTGAATGCCCTAATAAGATGAAATTTGTTAAGTTAAGATCCTGCCTTGCCGTCTCTATATCATCTAATACTTTGTCCAATCTATAATCTTCAGATTGCAGAGTTCGGGGCGGCTTCACAAATCCTCTATGATCAAGGAAAATAAACTGGAATGTATCATATAAATCTTCTGAGAATAGTTGAGGATAATAAACACTGCTGCCTATCACCAAAATAGGTTTCCCAGTTCCTTTTACACTATAATTCAGTTCAAATCCATCGCTATTTATAGTTTGGTATTTATTCATTGTCATCATCCTTTTTTCATTTTTACTTTACACATCACTCCTTCCTTTCACGGATTCCATTACATTCTCCATGGAACGTTCTAACATTCCGATCACCTCAAATTTTGTGGCTTGTAATAAATATTATGTTAGCATACATTGCATAGTTAATCGATTACCGTGTTTAGACGAACTCGCCTTTAGTGGGATATGGTGAACTGTATCATAAGTAGGGGAATGCTTTGGACACGCTCATTATGATATCCGAGCAGAATAAGGCTTTCCCCTTCCTGTTCTTCTTTGTTTATTTCTTTCTATTGAAATTTTTATATTCGTATCACTCTAACTAGATCTCAGATGATTCGATCAGAAAAGTGAACAGGGATCAACCCTCATTCTCCTACACAACTCGCATAAAACCTCTGTTGCTCTATTTATCACCCTATTGCTAGCCTCAGTTTTTATAACTTCTAAATCCTGCCCCTCTCCGTTAACGATGTAGTCCAACTCGCCAATAAACACCACAATCTCAAGCGCAGGATTATAATCCGTATGTAGAAGCAGTAAAAGATCAATTAAAGCAATCCCTGATCCCAATTCCGTCTTGTTTTCATAAATATATAGCGCCCGAATCATGGAGATGAGTGCCGAATGACAAAGATAGAATGCAGCTTTATTCTGATTATGTTTTCTCATGATATGGACTAACTTCATATGATATTGAGCAAGTTGATAATAATCGTCAATTTTATTTTGCAATCTTTTTTCCATGGCAATCCCCCTAGAATAGAAATGGAAAAGTATTATACTAGTATAATACTTATAAATATTAAAATAAATAATAATATTCGCTATCCGGTGTTTACCTTGATGAAACTTGTCTACACTTTTGACATGGAGAGGTGAATACTGAGATGGATAAGGAAATATTGAAGCTGGTAGGAATACGTATTCGTACTCTTCGAAAAGAGCGCGGCTTGTCCCAGGAAGCACTCGGTGAGAGAGGCGGATTTCATTTTTCATACATAGGACAAATTGAACGCGGTGAGAAAAACGTATCTTTATTGAATTTACATAAGATTGCAGAAGCTCTTGAAGTTAATTTAATTCAGTTGTTTGCATATTTGGATGAAGATTTCATGGTCACATCATCAGAGAGCGATATTCGAGACATTGTGGGTTTGCTTCGTACTGCTAATGATGAAAAAATAAGGCTGGCTAAAAATGTGTTAAGAGAATTATTATGAGGAAATCTCGACAAAGGTAGAGGTTTGACTATTCTGATATTCCATAATATTCTTTATTGATAAGAAAATAACAAGACTAGAGCATGGTCGTGACCTAACTCAGAGGCGTATAACCGGAAACGGGGATAACCGCCTCTTTTTTGCGTGTTCACTTGCGTATTTGTTTTATAAATTTATTTTGGGGATGCCCTATTTTTGATTTTCAATACCTACATCCCATCTGGTAGAATAGGGAAAACCATATTTCTCTATACTTTAGTAACTTGATTATACGCTTGGGGAGGTAGACCATGGACAAAGAACTACTCGCGCAGCTGACACAGTGGCATGAAGATGATGAACACCAGAAGATTGTAGACACCCTGATGGAGATTCCTCCAGAGGACAGAGATTACGAGGTGACCAGCAGTCTGGCAAGAGCGTATAACAATCTGGGACGTTATGAAGAGGCGCTTGAACAGTTTGCGATGATTGCAGAACAGGGGCAGGATGACCCGTTGTGGCATTTTCGTGTAGGGTATTCCTACTATTATCTGAATCGGTATGAGGAAGCAGTGAGAGTGCTGGGTATCGCCCATGACCTCGATCCTGACGACGAGAATACGGCCATGTTACTGAACCTCAGCCAGCGCAAGCTACGCAAAGACCAACACGCCGCGGCCAGACGGGTAATTAAAGATTCGCATAATGATCCGAGGACGGAAGCAACTCCTTTTGAAGGGATGGATTTCTCCGACTTTTGGGACGATAGCGATTATGCACTAAGAGAATATGTCTCTGATCCGCCTGCGGATGAGCTGATTGCTTCTGTAGAAGAAGAGCTCGGTTACAAGCTTCCTGCATCCTATATCCGTCTGATGAAGGAGCATAATGGGGGAGTTCCTTACAATACTTGTTACCCGACGGAGGACGCGACCTCATGGGCTGAGGATCATATTGCGATTACAGGCGTTATGGGCATTGGGCGCGAGAAAAGTTATTCGCTCTGCGGAGATCTTGGCAGCACATTCATGATTGAGGAGTGGGGGTATCCTGACATCGGCGTGGTAATTTGTGACTGCCCTTCGGCAGGTCATGATGTCGTAATGCTGGATTACCGGAACTGCGGGAGGGACGGCGAACCCGAGGTGGTTCATGTCGATCAGGAAGACAATTATGAGATTACGTTCCTGGCTGAAGACTTCGAGGCATTTATCCGCGGGCTGGTGAGTGAGGAGGAATACGATACTTCTCAAGAAGATAAAGAAAAGGATCTGCGAAAAGTAGCCGTAGGCAAGTTCTCACCTTTGCTTGCGGAGCTGTGTAATCGTGTGTCCGAGGTTGATCAGCTTGAGCAGAAGATTCGTAATGTCTGTACTCGAATCGTTGAAGAGAAGGGACACTTTTCCTTTCATGCAGATGAGCTCTCTACTTTGATGTACGATGTGCAGTTCTGGCTGTACACAAGCTCTTATCCGAATACGAGCCATCAACAATATCTGGATGTGTATGAGAAGATAATCGCTTTTGGCGGCGAGTTCGGTCAAGGCGGGTATGCGCCCGGCTGGATCAGTGACTGGCTGGATGGGCGGATTCGGGAAGGGCTGATCGTTCAGGAGAACGGAGTGCTTCGCTTCACGGATCAAGCCCGCTCAGAGGTTATTGAACGGCTGGAAGTGGCAGCCGCAGAAGAGGACGTGACCTAAACCGGTCTCCCGCGCAGAGCTTGATTGATCACAACAGAAACATTGCGCAAAAAAGTATTGCTAGTAGGGGAATTTTTAGTCATAAAAAAAGCCCGAAAAGCAGCACTTTTCGGGCGTGTTTTCTTTCGGGTCATTTCGTCATATCAAGGACGATTCGACCATTGATTTTACCTTCTAACATAAGATCGTAGATCTCATTAATATCTTCTAGTTTACGTGTCTCAATAATGGTTTTTATTTTTCCTTCTGCAGCGAATTGTAATGTTTCTTGCAAATCTTTGCGAGTGCCGACAATTGATCCGACTACCTTTGTACCGTTTAATACCGTATCAAAGATCGGAACATCCATGGATTCAGGAGGCAGCCCAACCATGACGCAGGTACCGCCGCGGCGAATGGCCCGGTAGGCTTGGTCGAATGCTTTTTTCGCAACCGCCGTACAAACGACACCATGCACTCCACCGATTTCTTTTTGAATCCAGTCTGCGGCATCTTCTTTTAATGCGTTTACGGTTTTGTCTGCACCAAGCTGTTTGGCAAGCTCCATCTTTTCATCCGACGTGTCGATGGCCACTACGTTCATTCCCATCACTTTTGCATATTGTACGCCAAGATGACCCAATCCTCCGATGCCGAAAATGGCTACCCACTCACCTGGCTTTACACCCGATACTTTCAAAGCTTTATAGGTCGTAACGCCAGCGCAAAATAAAGGTGCCGCTTCGATGAAGCTTAAATTATCAGGAACCTTCACTACATAATCGGCAGCTGCCACACAATATTCTGCATATCCGCCATCTACGGAATATCCAGAATTTTGCTGATCGAGACAAAGAGTCTCTCTTCCTGTAAGACAATACTCACAATGACCGCAGGCTGAGTACAGCCATGGAATTCCTACTCGGTCACCTACTTTTAAGTGTGTAACTCCTTCACCCATTTCTTCAATAACCCCAACGCCTTCATGTCCGGGAATAAGAGGGAGTTTCGGTTTGACGGGCCAATCGCCATGAGCAGCATGCAAATCAGTATGACACACTCCGCACGCCTGAATATGGACAAGGATTTCTTTGTGTCCGGGTTTTGGTTTAGGTACGTCTTGTAGCTCTAACTTTTCTTTGAATTTCTTTACTACAGCGGCTTTCATCAGCATACTCCTTTAGTTTTTTGCTTTTCAAAAAGTAGTATGTTCATGAGGCTAACTTTAAATTCTTGAGACTTTTATCACTGATTAACACTCACATCACAAGTAATATGTTAGAATATCAGAACAGCTTTACTGCGTTACCGCTTTATCAACTTCATAATTCACGAGCTATGATGGCTAAGGATTACACTTTAGCTGGAGCAGCTTCTGGAGAGACCGCGGAAATTCCGCGGCGCCGAAGGGTTCACAATCTCAGGCAAAAGGACAGAAGAGTACTGAATATATATTTGTCATGCTGATCGACATCAGTAGGCAAATATTATTTGATATTCTTACGATCTGGGAGATTGGATGACATCCAATCTCTCTTTTTTTATTCCAATTTATTGTACTCACAAGGGGGAACTAGGTATGGCACAACCAGAATTAAAGAGAGAGCTAGCCAATCGGCATGTTCAACTTATTGCTATTGGCGGCACCATCGGTACAGGATTATTCTTGGGATCAGGCAAGGCGATAGAGAAGGCAGGCCCATCCATCATGATCACGTATTTAATCGTGGGTATTGCTGTGTTTTTTGTGATGAGAGCACTGGGAGAGCTCCTATTATCTAAAGCGGGCTATCAATCGTTTACGGATATTGCTGAAGACTACCTTGGATCACGAGTCGCATTCATTACCGGTTGGACCTATTGGTTTTGCTGGATCATGACGGCTATGGCTGATGTCATCGCTGTTGGCGTATATGTACAATATTGGTTTGATATCCCACAGTGGGTCCCTGCCATCGCCTGTCTAGTCGTGTTATTAGGACTTAATTTATTAACTGTAAAGAGCTTTGGGGAACTCGAATTTTGGTTTGCTTTAATTAAGGTAATTACGATTCTTGCCTTGATTGGTCTTGGAGTCATTTTGCTGATCATTGGGTTTAAGACGGATGCAGGATCGGTGACGATACGGAATCTATGGGAGCATGGGGGCTTTTTTCCGAACGGCATATCAGGCTTCTTATTTTCTTTTCAAATGGTTGTATTTGCTTATGTCGGTGTGGAGTTGGTGGGTGTGTCAGCAGCGGAAACAGCGGATCCGGAAAAAAATATCCCGTCGGCAATTAATAAAATTCCTTTACGGATTCTATTTTTCTATGTCGGCGCGCTTTTCGTCCTGCTATGCATTAACCCTTGGACGGAGCTTAGTCCGGCAGAGAGTCCTTTTGTAAAAACCTTTACTCTAGTAGGGATTCCAATTGCCGCAGGGATTATTAATTTTGTCGTATTAACTTCAGCCGCTTCCGCTTGTAACAGTGGAATGTTCTCGACAAGCCGAATTCTCTATAATTTGAGTAGAAATAACCAGGCGTCACCTCGTTTGGGCAAACTGAATAAAAACCATGTACCAGGTAACTCGTTATTCATTTCTACAATTGTTATATCTGTTGGTGCTCTTTTGAGTAAACTTATTCCGGAGCAGGCTTTTGGAATCGTGACAACGATTAGCGCCATTTGTTTTATATGGGTGTGGGGCATTGTTCTTATCTGCCATATTAAGTATAAGAAAACCCGGCCAGACTTACAGGCGAAATCTAAATTCAAAGCACCGTTCACACCGGCTATTAATTATATTGTCTTAACCTTGTTCGCTGGGATACTGATCATCATGCTGTTCGCTGGAGAGACACGCCCGGCTTTATTGTGTACTCCGTTATGGTTTATTTTATTAGTCATCTTGTATTCGATTAGAAGCAAAAAGGGGAAAAGTAATCAAGCTTGAGTGATGTCAACATCAAGTAGCTGTAAGCCTAGTGTTAACCGCAACTTGGGGTTGCGGGGCTGCAACTAAAGCGTTCTTTACTTCTGCATACGATTAATCCAATATAGGCTTAGGAATTGCAGAAAGGTAGTTGCTGCTATGATCTTTGGGGAAGTCGGTTTCGAAATGGGAGAATGGTCAAAACTACCCAAGCATTGAAATCATTATTAAAATAAGCGATCTTTTTGGGGTAACTATCGATGAGTTACTAAGGAGTGACGAGGAGTTGACCAAAAAGGTGATTAAAGAAAGCAAGAAATTAGCTTACCCGAAATTAAAGTTTGTATTTGATGTCTTCGTAATAGCAGGCATTATGCTGTTAGTGATTAAACTCTGTGTCCTCTTTCTGAACAAAGTAACGGTGCTAGAGATTACCTTGAATGGCGGGTCATTCTTTTGACCAGCATAATGAAAGAAATATAAACAAGAGTAAACTGGTTAGCTGAGAATAGCTATGAATAATGTAAAAGGACAGCTGATCGCTGTCCTTTTGACATTCCACTTTATGCGGTTATTCCTTGCTAACTAGGTTTGCTTTCTTTTCAATCGTGATCTTGTTTTTCGTGGGCATAAACAATGTTATAACAAACGCAGCAATGGATAAAATCATCATAAAGTAATAGGCGTCACTTGCCCCAAGAATGGATGCAAGGGATTTAAGGATCTCAGGAGTAGTAGAGGCATTGCTCTGCATCACTGTAGCCGCATGACCTGATGCCTGCAAGGTATAAATCGTAATTACGACGGCAGTACCGATGGCCCCGGCAATTTGGCGAACGGTATTGTTCACTGCTGTACCATGCGTGCCGAGTTGTTTGGGCAGTGCATTTAGTCCAGCCGTATTGAGTGTCATAGTGATGAAGCTTAATCCAGGGATTTTAATTTAAAAAAGAACCCTAAACTCTTGGTTTTAGGGTTCCAATTATGAACTAACAACGTAATTTATTTCGTCGTTTTTCGTCCTACTAATACCCAGTACAGAGATAAACTGAAAAGGGTAATGAATACGAGAATGAATAGGATATTACTAAACATCGAAGCATCCGAATTGCTCGTAATTCCTAAGAAGCTTCTTCGCATGGCGGAATGGTCCATCATAGCTGCTGTATAGGCAATTCCGATTGACATCGCGACATTCAATGTTAAATTGAAAAATCCGACGGCTGTACCTGCTTTTTCTTTTTCAATCGTACGAATACAAGAATCAAGTATTGGTGCATACATGAATGCAAATGAGCTAGAGAATAACACCATGGAGATCACGAATACAACAATCGAAGTTTGTATAAAGAATGCGCCTAATAATAAGCTTACCACTATACAAGACATCGCGATTGTAATACATTGCTTGCTTCCTAAGAACTTCGCAAATTTTCCAGAAAGAGCCCCGACTAGAGTGGCTCCTATATAGCCTGGAATCAATAATAGTGAAATGGTATCTAGCTTCAGACCATAAATCTTTTCAAGCAAGAATGGAAATAAGAAAATATATGCTAACTGCACAGAGTAAATTACAAAAGCAACGCCAAGCAATGAGATAAACTGTTTATTTTTAAAGAATGATATTCCAATAAACGCTTTGGAGTTCTTACTGATATAAGTAAGGAATAATGTAATTGCAACAATAAACAAGAGAAGGTACATCCAATTGAAATCGGTAATATACAGTAGTAGGGATGCTGAAATGGTTCCCACTAGAAATAATCCTAATACATCAACATGACTGTTTTTGGCTTCTTCCTTAGGAAGATATTTTAAAATAAATGGAAGGGTGAGAAGTGTTACTAAAGAAACTAAAAACAGCATTGTCCAATGGAAATACGTAGAAATATAGCCTCCAGTTAATGCACCAATAAGCTGTGAAAGAGCAAAACTGCTTGTACTTAATCCCAAAAATTTCTTTTGTTCATTTGCAGGTAAATGTTTGGTTACAAATATAACATATAATGTTTCAGCTGATGCTAAACCTGCCGTTTGGATCAATCGTGAGATAACAACGAGTAAAAACGAATGTTGGAAAACATATCCCATGACTGAACCGACACATATTAAAATGATACCAGCGGTAAAAAGTTTTCTGAAACTAATGGAATCCGCCAAAGCTGCGTAAACAACCGCCCCAATCCCAATCACAAGGCCAGCTAGGGTTGCTTGCCAGCTGACTGTTGTCGCTGAAATGTTAAAATCTTTTGCCATATCAACAGAAACAATCTTAAACGAATTATCAATAATCAAGCATAGTAGAAATAATAGCAAGGTAATAGGTACTGCTTTCTTAAAATTATATTCCTGGGGTTTCTTCATGCACACATCTGCAGTTGTAGTAGACATAGGTATATTCTTCTCCTTTGTTGTTTGCTTCTAATGATGTTGAATAAGGTAGCGCTTCCATGAATAACCCAAAAATAATTACCCTTTGATTGCGATTTCATAGTCATTCATGATAACTTTTCCGATCATACAACATTGTATAGTTGTCTAACAACTTGTATATTATTTAACAATGAGAATATTACCACACCTTTATCTCACTGACAACCTTTTAAAATTTGTCTTTTTTATTACAGAAAGGGGTTTTCCTGAAAGTTGGTTTTCTTACGAATGAGTCAGTCTCGTCTTCATTCTAATGCTTCTAAAATTAAAAAAATGGCAAGCCTCCGGTTTATTGAAGGCTTGCCATTTGACGTTTTCGTTCCATTGTGGCTTGCTTTAAAAGATGATGGGCAGCGCATGCCCTTCATTCGGTTATTTAGATGTTTTAATCCTAATTTGACTAAATTGTATGGGTATATAGTATTTGTTATAAACAACAGGGTACTTATCGCTGATATATACACTTTCTAAAATTAAATCACATTCCTCTCCGTAGGAAAGTTGGTATTTTAATGACGGAGTATTGACAGAATCAGAACGTTTAATTTCAATGGTGGAGGAATTAGCTAGTTCATATACCTTCTCCTCCAACATGTCCAGTACTTGCTTTTCGTTTTGTAAGTCAAGATTTAATTGAGAAACGGCTTCGATTGGCATCATCGTAAAAGCAAAAGCTACGATCTTATCGTTACTTTTATACCAGCGTTCCAACGCAACAACTGCAGTCATTTCTCGATTTAATACTTGTATGGCATAGTCCGTTATTAGGTCAATTCGGAAAATAAGTTCGATATCATCTATGTTTCCCGTATAGCATTTATATAGAGGATTCCCCAATTTCTCCAAGCCATCCATACTTTCATTCTGATGAAATTTGGTAATGAAATTTCCTTTTCCCTGGATATTTTTAACCAATCCATCTTCCTTTAAAAGTGCCAAAGCATGTCTCAATGTCATTCTGCTTACACCTAATTTTTTGGCCAATTCGGGTTCTGTTGGAAGCTGGCTGTCGGGAGGAAATATTCCTTCCATGATTAATTTATACAATTGGTCATACACAATGACGGATAGTGGTTTTTTTTGTTTATTGAGTTCATGAAGTTTATTGATCATTGTCTTATACCCCTACAGTTTTTTATTCATGAGTTATAAATTCCATTTCTTCTCGTTCTTCTTTTCTTGAATCTATTGTAACTTACTTTTCTACGGAAATGTAGATGCTAGACAATTACGCCGATAGATTAGGTGTCATTAAATCATCATATTGATAAATTAATGGGATAATGTCTATTTTCCTTTGAAGTACTGTTAAAAATTCAACCAAAAGGACGGAGGTACTTTTGTATCGTTGGTTGTGTGAAGGCCGCGACATGAGTGAAATTTAATTCAGGACTAGTGATATTCCGACAAATACAACATATTTTCTACAAAAAACCGATATATACAGTAGGAAGGTCCTATCGTTTTGCAAGAAGGAGGAGAAATGTATGAAAACTCAAAAACATTTTAAAGGGGCGAAATGGTTAGGAAGTTTATTATTAAGTTTAAGCTTATTTACTTTTTCTAGTATTTCATTCGCTGAAGCAAACGTACCTAATGACATTGATGCTGGAATCGCAGGCCTAAATTATAGTCGTAATGAAGTTTTGGCCATAAATGGTGATCGAATTAGTAGTTTTGTTCCCAAAGAAGGTACCCAGTCAAATGGAAAATTTATCGTGGTTGAACGGGATAAAAAATCACTCGCAACCTCACCCGTAGATATTTCCATTATTGATTCGATCACGAATCGCACGTATCCAGGTGTAATACAGCTTGCAAATGAGGATTTTGCGAATAATCAGCCTAGTCTGGTTATGGCCGCGAGACAACCATTAGATATTAGTATTGATCTACCTGGGTTGAAGAGTGAAAATACAATTGCGGTTCAAAATCCAAATTTCAGCAGTGTTTCTGGTGCCGTTGATCAGCTCGTGTCGACTTGGGTTGACAAATATTCAGACACACATACGTTGCCTGCAAGATTACAGTATGCAGAATCGATGGTGTACAGCAAAAATCAAATTGCCAGTGCACTTAATGTGAATGCACAATACCTTAACAATACGCTCGGAATCGACTTTAACGCAGTAGCAAGCGGCGAGAAAAAAGTGATGGTGGCTGCTTATAAGCAAATCTTTTATACCGTAAGTGCGGCTATCCCTAACAATCCATCGGACCTTTTTAATAGCAGTGTGACGTTTGCTGAATTAGTCCGTAAAGGGGTAAGTAATGAGGCTCCGCCACTGATGGTATCCAACGTAGCTTATGGCAGAACTATTTACGTCAAATTGGAGACAACCTCGAAGAGCAGTGATGTACAGACTGCATTTAAAGCATTGCTCAATAATCCTAACATACAAGCTAGTGGTAGTGGGCAGTACAAAAATATTTATGATGAAAGTTCATTTACAGCTGTTGTATTAGGCGGCGATGCACAAACACATAACCAAATCGTCACGAAAGACTTTAGTGTCATCCAAAATGTAATTAAGGACAATGCACAATTTAGCAGTAAAAATCCAGCATATCCCATTTCATATACTAGTGTCTTCTTGAAAGACAATTCCCTTGCGGCTGTTCACAATAATACGGAATATATAGAGACTAAAACGACAGAATATACTAAGGGTAAAATAACGCTTGATCACAGTGGTGCATACGTAGCTCAGTTTGACGTATCTTGGGATGAATTTACATTTGATGCAAATGGACAAGAAATCATTACACATAAAACATGGGAAGGAAGTGGTCGAGATAAAACAGCGCATTTCTCGACAGAGATTCCACTTCCTCCTAATGCCAAGAACATCAAAATTTTCGCCAAAGAGTGTACAGGTCTTGCGTGGGATTGGTGGAGAACCGTGATTGATGAAACGAACGTTCCATTATCCAGCAATATCAAAGTTTCGATTGGTGGTACGACGTTATATCCAACAGGTTCGATCAGTCAATAATGATTAATGATAGGGGTTGTCTCAAAAGCCATGAAAGTGGCCGAGGGACAGCCCCTTTTTTTTGTGGAGCAGCCGAGGGGGGGGTGTGCTGAAGCGTGATATCAGTTCATGGCGTATACCGTATCAAAAATCGGAACATCCATGGATTCAGGAGGCAGCCCAACCATAACGCAGGTTTTATCTTTAGTCCGTATACCCTGTGTTTTTCAGTAGCCTGCTCTACCTCTGGTGTTTCTTACAATTCTTATGGATGCTGCATTTTCGGCAGTGTTATACCTCAAAAGAAACCGGTCCGGCAGTCTCATAATCCACGATGACAAAAACGTCCTTAATGTGAATTTCAAAAACATCCAATGTGTCGCCAATAGCTGAGAGCGTCTCATCATATCCCGGAATTTTTTGGATAAACAGGTCCTTGATCTCATCTATGGTGTACCGGCTCTTATGTATAACTGCATGATTGGAGCGCGCATGCGGCACGGAAGAGCCGTTAGAGGGGACAGTTGTGAAGGCAACATTGTTATTTTGAACAAACTCAATCACCTTCTGATTCTCCCTGTCTGTCGCAAAATAAAGGATTCCTGGCTTGCTGGCATCATAGCAGAAGTTGACAATCCTAACATTGGGTACGCCTGCTACCGCTGTTGCTAGAGCAATTTCATTGGTCTTGTCCAATGTGTGGTAAAATTCGTTCTTGTAATCCAATTATAGTTCCTCCTTAATATTTGATAAAGTTAGTATAGCAATGTATCGCTGACAGCTTTTATGTCAGTCATAGTATATAAATTTCAGGGGGATGATTATGAAGCTGGAACGAATGATTGCTATCATTATGCTGCTCTTGCAACGAGAGAAGATGGGTGGGAAAGAGCTGGCCGAGCTATTCGAAGTTTCACTTAGAACGATTTATCGTGATATTGAAACAATTAATCAAGCAGGTATTCCGATTGTGACCAGCTCCGGTGTAGGAGGGGGCATTGGGATCATGAATGAGTATAAGATAGAAAAAGGTTTTTTTACCGTCAAGGACATAACCGCTCTACTGATGGGGCTTGGCTTTATATCCAATACATTATCCGGTGAGGAAACCACTGCTACTCTGGCCAAAGTAAAAAGCTTTATCCCGGAGGATAAACAGCATGAAATTACGCTTAAAGCCAACCAAATCTCTTTTGACTTATCCGCTTGGCTGGGCAGCAATGATCTGCAGACCAAAGTTGAAGTGATTCGAACAGCCTTGGAGCATTGCAGCATACTGTCTTTTATCTATCAAAGCGCTAAAGGAGACATGGTCATGCGGACCCTTGAACCTCATCGTCTGTTATTGAAAGAAAATCATTGGTACGTGCAGGGGTATTGTTTAAATCGGCAGCAATTCCGGGTATTCAAGCTATCCCGTATATCTGAACTGGAGAGAACGGAAGATCGTTTTGTTATGCGTGAAATTCCTCCGGCTTTTTCAGAGTTTACAGATACCATGTCCAGGAAAATGCAAAAAATAAAATTGCAGCTAGATCATTCCATCCTAGACAGGTTGTTGGATTATTGCGGAGAAGAGAACATTACTCCCCTCGGCAATGGTCAATTCTATGCTTATTTTGATTTTATTGAAGATGATTATGGTTACGGAATCCTAATGAGCTTCGGGGATAAATGCCAATGCATTGAACCTGAGCATGTGCGCAATGAAATGAAGAGACGGCTCAATGATTCAATAAGAGCATATTATTGAAATATAAAGCAATTAACGCGATTAAACGGTCCTGGTCCTAATTTAATTGGATTAAGGCCGTTTTATTATATCTTCAAGTAAAGATGGCTTAGGTTATATGAAAAATGTAATCTTTAACATTTTGCGACAATATTCACCTTACTTTTACATGGGAGGTATGATATATTCTGGTGGAATATGGATAATAGGAAAAATGAAAGGAAGAATGCGTATGGAAGCGCTGGTGTGGACATCCGATCATAAGCTGGAGCTCTGCGAATGGGAAGAGCCACAGATTGTAACCCCGGATGAAGTTAAGATTCGAATTGAGATGACAGGCATTTGTGGAACAGATCTAGCGGTCATTACTGGTAAAGAGGAAGGAGTGCCAGAGATTATTCGCGGTCATGAGGCTGTGGGGACTGTAATCGAAATTGGCAGTAACGTTGACCGTGTTAAGGTGGGGGACCGTGTAGTTGTCGATCCGAATCAAAGCTGCAAGGAATGTTATTTTTGCTTAAAAGAACAGCCGCACCTATGTACGGGCTCCGATGGAAATGGGATGCCTATTGCTGGTTTGAATCGAAATGGGACGTTCACTTTTTTTTACTCTACTGCACAAACGTTTGCACACCTTCTGCCTGATCATATGAGCTGGGAGACAGGGGTGTTAATTGAGCCGCTTGCCTGTGTGCTGCACAATTTCAAAGAAGCTAATGTCACAGCTGACGATAAGGTGCTCGTTCTTGGATCGGGTCCTATGGGTCTGATAAGTCAAATGGTGAGTAAATCAAAAGCTGCGCTCACGGTAGCGACGGAAATCAATCCCTATCGGCTGGCTTTTGCTAGAGAAATCTCGGATTTTGCTCTAACACCATCCCAATTAAATCAAGCTACCGTAGATGAAATCTGCGCGGGACATAAGTTTGATGTGATTATCGATACGGTGGGCACTCAGCTCGAAGTGGCGGAGGAATGGATTGAGCGTGGAGGGCGCATCGTGCCTTTTGGAATTAATGCGAAGTATCGGTACACCTTTTCCCCTACCAAATTCGTACAGCATGCAATCAAAATTATCGCAGCGGGCGAATACCGCTACATGTTCGAGGAAGCTTTGCGGTTTGCCGCTGAGACACCTGAACTGGAGAAACTGGTGACCAGAAAAGTTAAGCTCAATCAGCACGAGGCAGCAATAAACGAATTGATCGGCTATGAATTGAACTCTTTGAAGGTGGTTGGGAGTGACACCGTAAAGACGGTTTTTATTCCCTAAACGTAGAACTGCAATCAACGAGAGGTGGATCTGTTAATGAGAAAAGAAAGCAAATTTAGACTTGTTCAAGATTACTTGTCTACACACAAAGATAAAGACGTCGCACCAATTTGGATACCTGCTGTGTGGAATGAGTGCAAATATGAGTGTGTTCTTTTCGAAAAAGACGGTGAAATTTGTGTGCATCCATATGATTTTTTGACAGAGCATTTGAAGTATGTAGACAAGCTTTCGTGGAGATATTCGCTTAAGAAACGCACGAATTTAGACGACAGCGCAATCTATTCTTCCTTAATTCGTTATTCGACAGCTTGGGATTACAACCATGACGGAACAATTGAATCTGGTACTTTTTTAAGATTCCTTATTCTTCTGCCGCTGTTAAAGAAAATGGGCATCAATATTCTATATATGCTTCCAGTGAACCAGTACAGCAAGTTGAATCTGAAGGGAGATATCGGGTCACCTTACGCTGTGCAATCGTTATTCCACTTGGATCAGAACCTACACGATAGTCTGCTGGATGGTATGGAGGAGTTTACGATCCACGATGAGCTTAGCGCTTTGGTAGAAGCTTGTCATTTGCTTGATATTAAGACTGTTGTTGATTTCATTCCCCGTGTAACGGCGAAAAACAGTGCGTTCATTACCGAACATCCTGAATGGGTGTATTGGATCAAAATGCAGGAATTAGAAGGCTTTGCACCGCCATCGATTCCTGAGCTTGGATTCTTTGAGGAGTGTACGCCTGACAAATTGGAGACGGTCTATCACAGCCAGGAAACCGCAGCATTTCTGCGGAAGTTCTCACCGCCGCCCAATGAACTTCATCCAATCCTTTGGCAGCAGTTAAAGGAAAGAGCTTCTAAAACTGGAGATGAGCTATTAACTTTGGTGGAACAAGAGATGGGGGTAACGACTGCTCCTGCGCATTCGGATTGGATTAACGATGTGCAGCCGATTTGGACAGACATTACGTTCTTGCGCCTCTACAAGGACTTCTCTCCGCAAGTGAGACATCTTATAAGTTCGGATCAGGCACCCTATGTTCTTTTTGATACGATTAAATGCAATGACTACCCGGGTGAGGAGCCGAATCTGGAACTTTGGGATGTGCTGGAGGGGGCAGTACGGTTTAATCTCGAAAAGTATGGGATTGATGGCTTCCGCATCGACATCGGACATGTACTTCCTATTCCGTTGTTGACTCGTATTTTTGACACGATTAAAGAGTTGAATCCGAATGCGATCTTGATCAGCGAAGATTTGTTCAATCGTAATCATAAGAAGGCGGCGAGCACCGGCTACAACATTATGCTTGGCAGCGGATGGAATGTCATGACGCAAATTAATAAGGACAATCTCGTTTCATTCTTAGAGGAGCTGCCTGAGTTAAATATTCATGTGTTCGCCTGTGCAGAAACGGCAGATACGCCTCGGATCACGAGTCGTGGCGGTGTTGAGGTGGCTCGGATGATCGCGGTATTTAATCAATTTCTTCCGAATGCAATTCCATACGTGACGACGGGCTATGAAATGAATGAGGAGCAGCCCCTCAACTGTGGTCTTGGCGACAACACGAACGGAGAGGAGATTTCCCGCGCTTTTTTTAACGTCATGCAAATTAATTGGACTAATCCTGCACCGATGCTGCCGCTGCTGACAGAGTTAAGTGAATTTAAGAAAGATTGGTCCCAGCTAGTGAAGCCAGAAAACTTTTTCGTGGCTCAATCACCGGAAGGTACAGTTCTGTACGGGTATATGCATGGGGAGCTGACGCTGCTGTGCTGCTTTAACTTGAGCGCTGATACCTCCTGCCAAGTTGATTTGAAGGCTGCGATACCTGGGCGTTACCCAATGACCGTGACGCTGGATAGTTCCTTAACGGGCAGCATCGTAGGTCAGACGTTAGACAGCTTACTGCTTGCACCAAATCAGGCTTTAGTGCTCGTAAACAATCATAGACAAGTTAGTTAAGGGGGAGAGGCAACGATGGAAAAAAAGAGCAAAGAAATCGTGTTATGGCATGAGTTTGACGGTCCGGGAGATACCTCGATTGAGGTGTTAGAGAGAATTTGCAAGCTGTATACAGAGCGCTTCGGTGTACAAATTACGCCCCAAGTGATGAACATCACGGAGTTGACTGCGCGACTGAACCAAATTAAGGACACTCATCAAGGTCCGCATCTGGCGATGGTTCCTGCGGATATGTCCTCCTATGTTGAGAATGGCCTTTACTCTGAAGTACCGGGCTGGCTATTTGATGATGCACTCACTGAAGGCGCACTTTCGACGATGCAACTGGATAGTGTTCAGTATGGTATCCCGGTATTACGGGGCAATCATCTGGTTATGTATTACAATCCGGAGATTTACGCCAGTGCGCCGACGACATGGGACGTGTTCGAAGAGGCAGCAGAGAGGTTATCCGCTCAAGGTATCATACCGATTGGAGCAGATTTACAGCAGGGTTATTGGTTTATTCCATTTCTTACAGCTTTCGGTGGTTGGCCTGTTCAGCATGGAAAGCCGAATATCGTAACCCCTGAAATGAAGCGAGCACTTGAGTTCATCCATGACAAGATGGATCAAGGCGTGCTCGTCAGTCTCGACGGTTCCACAGGACTGCTAGAACAGTTTATTGACGGTAAGATTGGCGCCATTATTTGTGGAGAATGGATTTATAACCATCTGGACAAGCAGATGAACAACAGGCTTGCGGTCTGCCAGCTTCCGGTCATAGAAGGCCAGCAATCGCTATCCATGTCTTCTTCTATCGGCCTGATTTACCCGAATCATTCGTTAACGTCGGAGGAACGGGAAGATATCTTATCGTTCACGCATTTTATGCTGACTGATGAATGCCAAACCATGTGGACGCTGGGTGTGCAGCGGATTCCAGCTCAGGAAGAGGTGCTGAACCGTCTAGCTACCTCTGCTGCGCCTAACAAAAAGATGATTTTATCGCTGTTGGATCACGCACGGCCGATGCCGACTTACCCCTTCATGATTCATGTATGGGAGGCGCTAAATGCGGGTTTAACCGAGCTGCCCTTAAGCAGTCCTGAACAAGCATTGAAAAAAATAGAACAGACCATCCAAGCATCCTGGGGCGCATATAAAAGCTAATAAGAGACGGGGAGAAGACAAATGAAAACAACGATATTCAGCCAAATTTCGATTGACGGTAAGCTCACTATGGGAGCAGGTAATTCGAGTAAGGAGCTTTTTTCTTTGTTTTCCAGTGAGGATATGGAATTCATTCATCTATTTCGGGGCAATGTGCAAGGCATTATGGTTGGCAAAAATACAATTTTGACGGACAATCCCTTTCTTACTAATCGGTATGAGGAGAATAAGAATCCAATCCGTATCATTCCGACAACTACCTTGGATATTCCGCTGGACAGCAATGTGCTCTCGGATGAGGGGAGGACGATTATTGTCACAACCGAGAAAGGACGGGATGAATATAAAATCAAGCAGATCCGGGAAAGAGGGAAGGAGTGCCTCATCTGCGGTGAGGATAAAGTCGATTTCGTGGAGCTTGAACGTCAGTTGGAAGACAACTTCGGGATTACCAGCTTGATGGTCGAGGGCGGTGGCTTTTTGAACTGGCATATCTTCGATCAGGACATCGTTGATGAAATTATTCTGATGCAGCTTCCGATCATCATAGGCGGTTCCACGAACATTACTTTAGTGGATGGAGACGGGTATCAGCAATTGTGCTTTGCGAAAAAGTTCAAGGTTGTAGAAATTCAGCCAAAAGATAATTATACGCTCATGCGCTACAAAAAAGTGATATAACTTCACACGAAGTCATAGACTGCGAATGGCTATGGATTCTGGAGAATCGAGAATATGGGGGTTGTGAACGATACATGTCAGAGAAGAAAGATTTCTATAAAAGTGTATATAAGATCGCTGTACCCGTTACACTTCAAAGCTTGCTGATGGCATTGCTTAATTTGACGGATCAATTGATGGTTGGGCAGCTTGGCGATGTGGCGATTGCCTCGGTGGGGATGTCTACCAAAATATATGGGATCATCGCGGTTGTCTTGGCTGGTTTATCGACAGGTGTATCCATTTATGCAGCCCAGTTTTGGGGGAACAAAGATTCCAAAAGTGTCTCCCAGGTGCTGGGCCTCGGACTGATCGTCGGCTTCGCATTCTCATTCTTGTTCTCTGTGGCTGTCTTCATCGATTCGCCGCTTTTTCTGAGCATGTTCACGACAGATGCGAATGTAATAGATAATGGGTATATTTTTCTGAAAATCATGTCGATCGGCTTTGTACCTGTCATGCTGACGATGATGTATTCCGCGATTTTGCGTAGTACGGGCCATGCCAAATGGCCGATGTATGTAAGCTTAATTGCTGTTGCCTTGAATATTATACTGAATTACGTACTTATTTACGGGAACTTCGGCGCTCCTGCGCTTGGTCTGAAGGGCGCGGCTATTGCTACCCTTATTTCGAGGGTAATAGAATGTTTGTTGATCATTGGTGCCGTGTACCGATATCGTTTACCGGGTGCTGTTGGGCTAAAGAACTTGTTCATCATTCCTAAACCGCTTATCCGCAAGTTTTTTGGAACGACGTATCCGCTGCTGCTGACTGAATTGATCTGGGTATTGGGCGAAACGGCATATGCGATAATCTATAGCCGTATGGGGACGATGGAGATGACGGCGATGACCATTACCTTCCCATTGCAAGGGCTTTGCATCGGCTTATTGTCCGGTCTGGCTAGTGCAGCTGGGGTATTGGTTGGCAACCGTTTGGGCGCGAACGAAACGGATATCGCACTCGATCATGCGAAAAAGTTCATTCGTCTTGGCATCATTATCTCTCTGATTGTCGGGGTTATCATTGCGGCAGGCTCGAGGCTGTATGTCTCCGCGTTCAATATCTCCGAGGATGCTAAACAGATGAGCATATATATCGTTATCGTATTCGCTGGATTTCTTTGGGCCAAAGTTTCCAATATGATTATAGCAGGCGGTATTCTAAATAGTGGGGGTGACAGCAAGTTCGTGTTCAGCATGGAATCGACCGCGACATGGCTGATAGGTGTCCCCTCCGGGCTGTTACTATCATACGTCTGGAAGCAGCCTGTCTACCTTGTATATCTCGTCATATCACTTGAGGAGGTTGTCCGTTTTGGCTTCGGTTACGCCCGGATTTACTCCCGGAAGTGGATGAGGAATTTAGTTAACGATTTGGCTGAAAAAGCGATGTAAGGGCTGATTGGATCGCTCAAGGCTCCCGTGTATTCCCGCCTAAGGGAAAGTCACGGGAGTCTTTTTGTAACTAATGATATGATTATCGTATGGGGTGACTTTGAACGGGTGATAAGATTCAATTATTTTTTTGAAATAATTCTCTACCTCATTTGCGGAGTATCGATTGTTTATTTTGGTCTGATGAGAAATTATGATAAAACTTAACGAGAGATGATATGGTGTACTGGAGGGGTAGGAAAATGGCGCGTGTCTTATTTATTAATGCTGGGTCAGAGGGACATATCAATCCAACGATTGGCGTTGTACAGGAGCTTATTTCTCGTGGAGAAGAGGTAGTATACTTCACTATAGAAGCTTTTCGGGAGCGTATGGAGGAGACTGGCGCTATAGTAAGGACATTGGATGATCAACAATTTATAAAGGCCTTTATTTCAGGTGGGAGGGACTATCTGCTCGAAAGAGTCAATGGTCTTTTACTTTCGGCCGATATCGTTATACCAAGCGTTCTTGAACAGATCAAAGGGGAGCATTTCGATTACATCATCCATGATTCGATGTTTGGTTGTGGACGTTTACTAGCTCAAATTCTTAATCTTCCTGCAATCACCTCTTGTACTTCTTTTGCACAGACAAAGGAATCTTTTGATCAAATCATGGAACGATTCTACACAGAAGCCCCTGCAGAAATAGTAAAAGCTGTAGACGATAGATTTCAAAGTCTGACCGTAAAAATAAAGGAACAATATGGTGTGCAGATTCACTCTCCTTACGAAGTGTTCTGTAATCCTGCACCACTTACAATCGTGTATACGACAAGAGAGTTTCAACCTTATGGAGAAGCCTTCGACCCATCGTATAAATTCGTTGGTCCTTCCATTTCTTCACGATTAACGCCAGATCATTTTGAACTTTCTGCAATCAAGGGGAAGGACCTAATTTACATTTCAATGGGTACGGTCTTCAACCAAGCGAGTGATTTCTATAAGCTTTGTTTTGAGGCATTCGGGAATACGGATCATACGATTGTTATGTCCATTGGGAACAAAGTGCAAATCTATGATTTGGGAGAATTTCCTCACAACTTCATCGTTAAAAACTATGTTCCACAGACAGATATATTACAATCCACAAAAATATTCATTACACATGGTGGAATGAACAGTGCGCATGAGGGTCTCTACTATGGGGTTCCGCTAATTGTAATCCCACAAAGCGCGGATCAGCCGGTCATTGCGGAGCAAGTCGTCAATATTGGAGCGGGCATTAGATTACAAATGCAAGGATTAACTGCAACTGAACTGCGTGAAGCTGTAGAGCGTGTGCTCACCCTTCCGTCATTCCAAAATGCTGTTGCAATGACTAAAGATTCCTTTCGGACATCCGGTGGGGCTCATCAAGCTGTTGATGAGATTTTCGAATGGAAGCGTCAATATCATGGTTAATGTGCATGGCCGCCCGCTGATGGACGGCCATGTTTCTTATGAGGAAGCCTATCGCGTGCTCTCCACATGATTAAATACAGCATCTCTCAACTCAAACTCGTACGTCAAACCATTCACAAGTCCCACCACATGATTGCTGTCGTACAGATCAAGCATGAATCCAGCCATTTCCTTCGCGGTATGGAATTTCCGCACAACGCCGTGATATTCGAAATCCGTAACATCAAAAGCACGCTTCGCGAATTCCGTTTCTGTTGCGGCAGGTGCCAACACTTTAGCCTGCATAGGTGCACCTTGACTCTTTAACTCATGAGATAGTCCTTCAGTAAATGCACTTACATAAAACTTCGTCGCACAGTACGTTACAGCATTGCCCACAATCGTATAACCGCCACCAGATGAAACGTTAATTAATTGCGTGCCTTCAATAGTGGAGTAGTCTCGAACGAATAGAGAGGAGAGTATGGTCAACGCCTCTATGTTCAGATGTAGCATTGTAGTTATTTTATTTAAATCTTGCTCGGCCACTGAAGCAAAGTTCCCAAATCCGGCATTGTTGATCCAGGTCTCGATGGGATATCCTTGCAGGCTTTCATACAACGTATAAGTATTCTCGATAACGGATAAGTCAGCCGTTTGAATGACAACCTCTACATTAGGATGAATACGAGCGATTTTAGACTGTAATTCCTCCAGTTGTTCCTTTCTGCGGGCCACAAGGATTAAGTTTTTTCCACGAGAAGCAAAAGCTAGGGCAGTTTCATAACCTATCCCTGAACTAGCGCCGGTAATTACAGTGTATTTCATGTGATTTCCTCCTATTTTTTCTACGAGAATGTAATTCGATCTTACAACGATTTGATTATATAGGTTAGAGTTTACTCTAAGGCAAATGTTTTTTATAATCAGGGTGACCTTCAAAATAAAATAGATTAGAGGATATGCATGTACACGATTAGCGAGGTATCCAAGTTATTGGCGATCACCACATATACACTGAGATATTATGAAAAAGAAGGGATCGTTGCTCCGATACGCAATGCCAATGGAGAAAGGGTATATGATGATACTCATCTTGCTTGGCTGCGATTTGTACTGAGGTTGAAACAAACCCAAATGCCCATCTCACAAATCAGGGAATATGCCCAGTTATACTTAGAAGGCGAGCATACAAGCCCAGCCCGCTTGAATCTTCTGGAAGATCATAGAAGCTCAATTCAGGATCAAATCAGACATTTAACAGAGACAGAGAAGATGCTGAACGACAAAATTGCTAATTACAAAGTCTTCATTAGTAAAGGGAATACAGTGGATTTGTCTATGGATGACTAGTAATACAATTACGTTTCATCCATGCAAAAGGGGAGTACCTCAGGCCTTACGGCCAGACAGGTAATCCCCTTTTCCTCATAAATATGGATCTATTGCAGCGATAACGTACCACTATGGATTTTACGATGGTTTTCAAGTTCTTTGATCTTTTTATACCGCATAACGGCTTGAGTTTTTTCATCTGCACTGTACCTGGTCATAAAAAAACTGCACCTCCAAATGTTAGTTGTGTCTAACAATTGGGGTGCAGTTCAAATCTGCTGGTTCTTCTAACTTATATAAATAATTTGCATGCAAAGAAAGTTCATGATATTATAGGATAATCACTGTTTATTTCACATACTTGAACATAATTGTAACATCTTATCTACACTATTATAATACCATGTGGATTAACAGTTTGTCAAATTTTAATTTTTGCTTCTTTATAACAAGAATGAAAAGGAGCGTGTTCGTGAAGATGGTAAACGTAATGAATTGGCAGCAAGAACAAGATCGGCTTGATTTGGTTACGGAAAAGCTGCGATCAAGAATCGCAGAACTAGAACCAGAAGTGACTGGGTTACGTGAACAGGTGGTGGACATTCGCAAGCGGTTTTGGGAAGAAGTCACGGTCAATACGAGCACTGACGAAGATTTCGAAGAGACCTTCTACAGTATAAAGCAGCAAGAAGCGTTGTTATCCGAGCGGGAGCGCAGCCACCGGCAACGGGTGCAGCGTTTTAAGAATATGAAACGGCTACTGCCGTCCCCCTATTTTGGGCGAATGGATTTTCAAGAAGACGGTTTGGGCTTGAGTGACAAAATTTATATCGGAGTGGCTTCTTTCGTGGATGCAGACGGAGTGGACTTTCTGGTGTATGACTGGCGAACGCCTATTGCAAGCATGTACTATGATCATTCCCCAGGGCCGTCTACTTACGAAACGCCGGGAGGACAGATTACAGGTGAGATGATGCTGAAGCGGCAATATCAGATCCGTTCCGGTCAGCTCCAGAACGTGTTCGATACGAGCTTAACGATCGGGGACGAATTGCTTCAGCAGGTGCTTGGTAAAGGCGCAGATTCACAAATGAAGAGCATTGTGGCGACCATCCAGAAGGAACAGAACGCCATCATCCGTAATGACAAAAGCCGTATGCTTATTGTGCAGGGAGCGGCTGGCAGCGGAAAAACGTCCGCAGCGCTGCAAAGGGTAGCCTATTTATTATACAAACACCGCGATAGACTCAAGGCGGACCAGATCGTTCTTTTTTCGCCAAATCCGATGTTTAACAGTTATGTATCTACGGTGCTTCCTGAGCTCGGCGAAGAGAATATGCAGCAAACGACCTTTCAGGAGTACCTTGCCTATTGGCTCGGATCCACGATGAATTTGGAGGACCCCTTCGAGCAGATTGAATATGTACTGACATCACAATCCTTGCAGGGGTATCAGGCACGGTTAACGGGGATGCAATATAAGGCTTCTGAGGCTTTCCTGCATGCTCTTCAAAGCTACGCGTTATGGTTAGGCAAAGAAGGTATGCTGTTCCACAGTATCTGTTTCCGGGACCGTGAGTTGATTACTGCGGAGCAAATGAAATCGCAATTTTACAGCTACGACAGCTCTATACGATTGGCTAATCGCATTGCTTTACTACGTGAATGGCTGCTGCGCGAGCTGACTAAGCTAGAGCGTCAGGAAATGGAGGCACCCTGGGTTCAAGACGAAGTCGATTACCTCGACAACGATCAATATGCCGAAGCTTACAGTGAGGTGCTTAAGAAGTACCGGCGAGAAGAAGCTGTCTTTGATTTTACAGAGCAGTATCTTGAAATCTATGGAGATTTTCGTATTCAGAAGGACGGGGAAGAGAATGTCTTTGACTTTAGTTCGCAGGAAGAAGAGCTACTGCGTCGCATGATCGTGAAGGAACATTTCAAACCGCTAAGACGGGATGCCAAACGGTTGAAATTCATAGATACGATTGGATTATACGAGCAGTTATTTAGTGATGAAGCCACTTATCAGAAAATGACGGGTGAGAACGATGTGCCTGACCAATGGCTAGAAATCTGTAAGCAGACGAAGGAAAAGTTGAGCCATACCGAGCTGTTTTATGAGGATGAGACCCCATTCCTGTATTTAAAAGAGCTTATCGAGGGTTCTCGCACGAATACAATGGTGCGGCATTTATTTATTGACGAAGGACAGGATTATTCGCCGTTCCAATTCGCGTTTCTCAAGCAATTGTTTCCCCGCGCCAGCATGACAGTACTCGGCGATTTCAGTCAAGCGATATTCCCGCAATCGACGAATCTGCAAGAGGTGGATTCTCCTTTGATCCGGCTTTATGGTGAAGAGGAAACGAACCTATTTCGTTTAATCCGAAGCTATCGTTCCGCTCGCGAGATTGTGGAGTTTACGAAGGCGCTGCTACCTAAGGAAGAGATCGTGCCTTTTGATAGGGGCGGCAAGAAGCCGCACCTACTGAAGGCTAGCAATGATGTGGAGCGGGTGGTGCGGATAAAAGAGGATCTTGCGGCGCTAATGGCCGAAGGCCTCGACTCCATCGCCGTTATTACTAAGACTGCTGCGGAAAGCCGCGAAGCCTATGAAGCATTACTCGCACAGGGGGGCGAGAATCTGCGGCTTGTTACGAAGGAGACGCTCACCTTTGAGAAGGGAACGCTAATTATTCCTGCGTATCTTGCTAAGGGTGTAGAATTCGACGCTGTGCTAATCTACGATGCATCTACGCAGACGTATCATCGGGAGAGCGAACGTAAACTCTTTTATACAGCTTGTACGCGCGCGATGCATCGGCTTCTGCTGTACACGACAGGCGATTGGTCGCACTTTATTCAAGCCTTGGATGCATCTCTGTATGAGGTAGTGTAATTAGACATATCAAAATCAACTTCTTCAAGAAATTCAATAACTTCCCCATTGGGGCTGTGAACGATCGCGTTCTTGATCAGAAGAGGCGGTTCACCAAGAGAAAGCGAATCTGGTTCTATAAAAGCCTTTGCTCCATGAGCAAGGGCTTTTTGGTACATTTCATCTACATTATCCACATAGAAGGCGAAATGTAAGAGTGCTCCGTGAGCTATATCCTCTTCAGACAAGGCTTTTTTGCCTTGGGCGGCAATGACTGCATCGTTATCAAAAATCTCTATGCAAGTTCTTTGATCAGGTGAAATAAGCATCGAAGCTTCTTTGATTTGAAAGGAGGGCAGACTCCAATGATGACCTAACTTAAATCCTAAGACGTCAATGTAAAATGAAATTGTTGCTTTATAATCTTTGGCTTGAATCGCTATATGTGCAAGACCTTTTACGCTCATTATTAATCACTCCTATATCTAATGTACTATTTATTATAGTTGGATTAAAATAGGAGATACATATATAAGATAAGTGTTTTATACTGACATGGTTATTGAATATAAGGTATTTTAGTTGAATGAGTTTATTTATTAAAAAGAGCTAGGAGGCGCTTGATATGGAACATCTTATGGATGATATTGATAAAAAGATTATGCAATTATTGCAGTACAATGCTCGAATGCCCATTTCACAAATCAGCAAAGAGGTTTCGATGTCACAACCATCCGTTAAAGAAAGAATCATTAAGTTGGAGGAAAGGAACATCATTTCGGGGTATCATACAGCTTTTAATTTGCGGGATCTGAACCGGGGTACGACTACTTTTATTCTAATCAAAACAGAACATTGCCAAGACCTCACTGATTTTTGCAACGATGCCATGGAAGTCACCGATTTGTTTCGCATTAGTGGAGAATATAATTATCTCATTAAGGTACAGACCTCAACGATTGAGGCGCTTGCTGAATTTCAAGATCACCTTATAAAGTTCGGACCTTCCAAATCGCATATCAGCTTGAAAAATATTTTGGAGAACAGAGTGCTACTCTAAAGCAAAGTTTCCAAATACAAGATGTGGTAACCGCTTTCTTTTCATTGTAGAATGGGTCAAAATAGCAGTCGATTGATACGTATATAAGGGAGCATGCGCATGGAGAGGAAAGGGTCTAGTAAAAAGTATATTCCATTCACATACAAGATGATGATCCCGTATCTCATTCTTGTATTGCTGACAGATGTGCTGGTTGGCTATATAGCCTATACAATGCTAGTAGAGTCCAGGACTGAAATGGCGGAAACGAATGTCCGGACCGCATTAAAGCAGACGAGAAACAACATCGAATACCAGACAGATGAAATCAAGCGTATGACCAACTCGCTGTTTCTAAATACGAATTTTCAGAATGCCCTTCAGTTCAGGGGAGATCCTTTGGAAAACATGCTCA
Organism: Paenibacillus pseudetheri; assembly: GCF_924513355.1. NCBI lineage: Bacteria > Bacillati > Bacillota > Bacilli > Caryophanales > Paenibacillaceae > Paenibacillus > Paenibacillus pseudetheri. The sequence goes on along the minus strand of NZ_CAKMAB010000013.1, from coordinate 23,187 downwards.
AAATGAGAGATGATATCGTTCCTTATATGAAAGCCCCTCTGCAACTGTATGGGAACAAGCTGAGACTTGCGCTTTTTACCGTCAATGAGACGATGCTTGATATTACCGGTGATGATATGTCGATGCCCATTGGTCGAAGCGATTATTATGTTCTTTCTGATCAGGTAATCGAGAATACGGAGTTGCTTCCCTGTTTTGGGGATCGTCCGAATATGAGGCTCACTATCGGACACAGCTGTGCGGCGTATGATGAGTTGAAAGGTTGGATTTGTCTTTGTATGAGCTAGTATAATAAGGCAAGAGGCTCCCTCACGGGAGCCTAAATAACTTCAAGGACATCATAAGCGGGCCGTTAGCTTCGGAAGATTGGAGAGAGATATGAACAACATATTGTATAAGTATATGAGTAAATTTACATCTCTTAATGAAGAAGAACAGAAGGATATTGTTGAGGGTATCCTTATAGAGGAATTTAAAAAGGGAACAGTGCTTCTTAGACAAGGAGATGTTCCCACAAAATGTTTTTTCGTGTTAAAAGGTTGTGTTAGGCAGTACTCGATAGATGAATCGGGAAAAGAAGTCACATCTAATTTCTACACGGAAGAGCAAGCGGCTTCGATTTTTAATCGGCATCAAGAAAGCAAGCCCTCTGCGTACACCTTAACCTGTCTAGAAGATAGCACATTGGTGGTTGGTAAACTTAATGAGGAACAAGACATGCTTCACAAACACTCGCAATTGGAAACGATGATCCGCAAAATGGTAGAGGAAAACTTAGGTGAGGTACAGGACGAATTAACTTCATTTATCGCTTCCAATCCTGAAGAACGTTACAAAGCCTTGTTGCGAAAAAGACCTCACTTACTCACTCGCGTACCTCAGCATCAATTGGCCAGCTATCTGGGGATGACACCAGAGTCATTAAGTAGAATTAAGAAGCGGGTTCATGCCAGTGATAACTAAAAAGAAAGTCATACACTTTTGTGGAGTTTTCTTCCTCTAAGCAGCAGCCATATCCCAAAGCCCAGTTCTCCTACGATCATAGGAATAGTGAAAACGTAATTTAATATTGTAATGACCCCTTCGTATTGTGGGAGAAATATTTTGCTTAGATGAATGATCATATAACCAATTGAAGCAAGCAGCAATAAGATGCTGATTACTTTAGGGATGATGCCAGATTTTAAAGCCACATAGCCCACAATTAACAGATGCCCGCCAAAAACGACCAACCCCATAGACCAAATCCATTGAAATGCATCCAGAAATAACATTACAAATGCTTGAGCCTGATCGATTTTTATTGAGGGAAAGTCACTTGCATTTCCCGTGAGCAGCAGCACAAATATCAAGTTTAGTATAGAGATTCCCAATATAGCGGAATAGGTTAGACGAAGCCATGCGCCGAGTAAAGAAAGCTTTTGGTTAATCGGTTCTAGAAACACATAAAACGCCCAGGCAACCAGGATGTCAGTAATCATAATGATGATCCAACCCAAGATTTCACCTTTGAAAAGGTTACTGGATGACACAATGTTATTGAATGTGACGCTGGCATCGCCCTGAACAACAAGATTCACATGGACAAAGCCATACGAAAAAAATGAGGCAAGGGTCATGATAATAAGTGAGATTCCAGCAGTTAAAGCGGACTTTCGCTGATTCGATAGGTCTTTTTCTGAGATAGTCATAAGATACCCTCCTAAAGGACTTTTTATTATCATTGTAATTAGGAGTAGTATGGTGAGCATTGACTTAAATCAAGAGTGCATCATCAGACAGGAATAAATGCTTGTTATCAAATTAACGGAAGTTCATCCAGCCGTTCGTAAATCAACAATCCTTTCTCTTGCGCAATCTTTACCATTTCATCGGCACCCTGAGATGATCCTCCAACTCGAAGCACGGCATCACAGTAATCAAGCAGGCGAATGGAAGATGGATGGAAAATTTGGTTGAAAGCGTCGTCTCCTAGATTAGTGGAACCGGCTGTAGCAATAAGAGGCAAAGCATACCACTCCCCCAGCACAGGCATATGCCCAGCCTCGTAAACTTGAAGAGCAATTTTATTCATGTATTTGACATTTTCCTCGATTAATACTGGATCATCATTGGTTCCAGAACGATACGGGCCAGCGATGAGGATATGTAGCGGCTTCGATTTTACCTTCAAGAGACCTTGGATCTGAGCGTATTGGAGCAGCATTACCGTCTTAGCATCACGAATCTCGCCGCTTTGGACCATGTCAAGCGCTTGAGCAAACGGAAGTTCCACTACTTCAATATTTTCCTGTTCCTCCTCAAGTCCCCCACCCGGACCTGTTGTCATGACGTCACTATACTCAGCTACAAAGAAGTGCAGAGTTTCGGTAACGGATCCTGGTGACATATAGACCTCGCCAACTTTCTGCACTCGGTCGATACGGTACCCTGTCTCTTCCTCCGTTTCCCTCAGAATACTTTCTTCTGGTGTTTCTTTATCGAGTAGCCCCGCGCAGGTTTCGATAAGCATTCCAGTCACATTGCCGTTTAGATAAGTAGGCATTCGGAATTGTCTCGTAAGTACGATGGTTTGTTTGTGACGATCATAGAGTAAAATGGTCGCTCCGTTGCCTCGGTCATACACTTCACGGGATTGTGTCTCCCATTGTCCATTTTCTTTTTCATACTTGAATGTGATCTTCTTTAAGGTGTACCAGTTATCCGATAGAAGTTCCTCTTTTACGATCCGTACTCTTGGGTTGTACTGCTGTGCCTTCATCTCATTTCCTCCCTAGAAAAATCCCATTTTCTTTAGTCATTTCGAGGGCTCCATTCTGCTGTAGGAGCCGATTGACGTGGTTTCGAAATTTGTCTATAGCCGCACCGACAAGTCGCTCTTTTGCGTTCATCGGAGTCGATATCATATATTCAATCAGGGGTTCAGCTTCGTCGACTAACAGACGGTCGTCGTAACGTAGTAACCGAAGATCGGAGAAGCAAGAAGACAGCAGGACTCCTCCGTTACCCAGATTAAATCGTTTAATAGCTTGATCCAATACATGAAGGTCGGGGTCGAACGAGACCGCCAAGTGTTCAATCTCTTGTAGGTGTTGAGTGCTCATTGTAGAGGTGCATATTATACCCCCTCGTTTTAGGACGCGGTGTATCTCGTGGATCGCTTTAGGGATGTCCGGCACGTGATACAGCATGTTGTTAGCGATAACCACATCGAAATGCTCATCGTGGAAGGGGATTTGTTGCGCGTCAATAGATAAAAGCTTAAACTGTGAATTCTTACTTCCTAAGCGGCAACGTGCTTCTTCTACCATCCCGCTCGAAATATCAGTAAGTGTGATGCGCCAGCTGCTTGGAATTCGTTCGGCGTTTCTTACCCAGAAGGTCCCATCGCCGCCACCTAACTCTAGAATGTGGGCTCCAGGGTGCACCTCCAGTTGTTCAAAGACCCAATTATGCCAGCCTTGCGGATTTGTACTGAACTTGTCATAAAGATGTATCCGCGTTTGCAAGCGGCTCGCCGTCCGATACTGTTCCCCCCAATCTTGCTTACTCTGCAAGGTTTGAATAACATTTGCTAAGTGGTTCCAATCAGACCGATCGACCGACATTTGCATAGCATCTCGTATTGCATGAACTACATGCTCCGTATGAGTGATTTTTCTCTGTAGAACATCGAGCTGTGCTTGTAACGAATGTCTGATCTCCCCTATGGATAGCGACTCTGCATCTAAGATGTCTTTTATTTCTTGAAGTGATAGCCCTAAGTATTTCAACGTTTGAATTTGCTGCAATTTTTCTAGGTCTTTCATGTTATAAGATCTTATCGATCCCGCGTGATGATCTTCTGGAATTAGAAGCCCAATCTGATCGTAATATCGCAATGTCCTGACCGTTATTCCTGTTCGCTTTGCAAGCTGCCCTGTCGTTAAATAGTTCTCTTTGTACATCCTTTCCTCACATCCAATCAATTGCTCCAGCGTGTTGTTCTCAGTTAGTATAGCAGGTGACGTAACGTCACCTTCAAGCAAAATTTATGCATAAGAAAAACAGAGGACAAGCACCCTGACAGCGATTGGCCATTCAGCGCCCTCTTGGAAATAAGCGGAGCAAATCAACAGGGGTGGAGATTTCGTTTCCCGGGCATGTTACTTAAAACATGTTAGGAGGGGATAAGGGATGTCCAGAAGAAACAGGAAATATGCAGTGCCGGGAGTCAATCGCGGAATGCAAACATTTAAAGCCGAGGTGATGCGGCGCGAGGGTTATGATGTAGATCTGGAGCGGCCTGATGATGTGAAATATGAAGTCGCAAAAGAACTTGGTATCCCATTGGAACATGGTGAGAATGGACATTTGAGTACAGAATCAGTAGGGCAGATTGGCGGAAAAATTGGTGGATCGATGGTCCGCGAGATGATTCGTCTCGCACAGCAGCAATTGGTGGATCAGGAGAGGGAGAAGCATTTTTTCTAAATCATAATGTTGCAGATAACGTAGGAGGCGGCTTTAGTCCTGAATTTCCTGGGACTGAGACCGTTTTCTTTACGTTTTCCTAAAACAACCTAATTAATGGTAGAATTTTACCGATGTTCCACGGTATAGTGAAGAAGGTTATAACACCATTTAATTCTGTATTGGGAGAGGGATCGTCGGATGAATCAGAGGTATCGTAAACGCAACACAGCTGCTTTCACAGGGGTATCGTATTTTGCATTGGCTGCAGGTCTTTTTCTATTCTGTTTGGGGGTGTACAATGACGATTGGGAATTGAACGTGAAAGGGTATTATTTACTTTGCATGGTGTTAATTACGATCAGCTGTATCGTTGTGCAGAAGGTCGTTAGAGACAATTCAGAGGATAAAGAAATTAAGCTGGAAAATCCGAAACACAGGATGAGGAATACAGGGGCTTTCACAATTATGGCTTTTGCAGGCTTGGTTATTGGGTATGTAATGTTCTTTATTGGTCTGTACAATGCTCCATTTCAATTGAATGTAAAGGGGTATTATATAGCTGTTATTCTGTTGATTTCATATAGCGCCGTTGGCGTTCAGAAAGTGACGAGAGATAACGCGGAGGACAAAGAGATTCTCGCCGAGCAAGATGCCAGGAGGGACATTCAAGGGTAAAGAGGTACCTAGAAAGGAGTAGTGGGATGAATTTTGTAAAAGAAAATCTTTTTTGGCAGTATCCAATAAGCACTTTTTCTATTTCAAATGACAGGATTGAAATTGTAACGGAGCCTAATACGGATCTTTGGCAACGTACCTATTATGGATTCAGAAATGATAATGCACCTGCGCTGCTGATGAAGACGGATGAGAAATACTTTTCTTTTATAGTAAAAACTGATTTTGACAGCGCTCATAGATTTGACCAGTGTGGAGTAATTATTTATCAGGACAGTGACAATTGGTTCAAGGCATCGATCGAATATGAGAATGAAGAATATCAAAGATTGGGTAGTGTAGTTACAAATCACGGATATTCGGACTGGGCAACAACAGATATCGACGCAACAATAAAAACAATGTACTACAGATTAAGTAGACGTGAGAGTGACTTCTGTGTTGAAAATTCTTTAGATGGGATTACCTTTAAGCAGATACGAATTTTTCATTTTTTTGAAGGGAATGAGCAAATAAACTTTGGTTTATACGCTTGCAGCCCCGAAGACTCTTCATTTAAAGCAACATTCACAGAAATAGAAATAACAGATTGTCAGTGGTTGGAACATAAATAAGGAGAGCATCAGTATTGAATGAACTAACTGGGCTCGCGTAGACACTCTTTTTTTAAATAAGCAGCAAAGCTCTTGATATTCATCCGTATATGCCGATTATTTCCTTCGAGCTTACTCATCATGATACCGCCCTCCATGATGGAAAGGGAGAAAGTAGCTAGTGCCTCAATATCGAGGTCTGCTTTGAATTCACCGCTTTGAACACCTTCGGATATGATTTTCTTTTTGGACTCCAGCGTACCTATTAGGGCTTGCTGGGCTCTTTCACGTAAGCCTGGATGACTGTCGTCGCTTTCAATAGCCGTGTTGAGGAGCGGACAACCCCCAATGAAAGGTGGTGCTTCAACTACTTTCTCGTACACATGTAAATAAGCTAATAGCTTGCCAGAGGCCGTTTCTTGCTGACTAATGGCATGAGCGAGTTGGGCTCCGACAATACTACCCGCATAACTAAAAGCTTCATATGCAATCTCATCTTTACTGGAAAAATGACGGTAGATGCCGCCTTTCTTGATGCCTGTCAACTCTGTTATATCAGATAAGGATGAGCCCGAATATCCCTTCTGGTTAAAAAGTTCAGCGGCTTTAGCTATGATGTATTTGCGAGTTTTCTCACCCTTTTCCATCGTCATCCTCCGTCCTTAATGGTATATGTACACGTAGTATATCAAATGAATTTATTCTGTTGCAAAAAAAAGCATCTATGCTATTATAAAAGATACCAATCGGTATCTTTTATAATAGACAGGGGTGGAAACCATAATGGCAACGACATGGTTCAAGGAATCCAGGTATGCATGGATTGGATTAGGATCTCTCTGGGTTATTGGATTTATTGGTGCATTGACTCGATTCAGCTTGTCTTTTTTTCAGGTGCAAATATCAACGGATTTACAGATAAGTAGGGGATTCATCTCAATGGCATGGTCCACCAATTTATTCATCATAGCCGTATGTGCACCTTTGGGGGGCTGGCTCGTGGATCGTTATGGTACAAAGAAGATACTAATGTTAAGTGCAATCATGAGTACTTTGGGTACTGGTATTGTCGTGTTAGGCCACCATCCTATCGTCTTTTTTATTGGATACGGTGTTATCTCTGGTTTGGCGGGTATTGGGGCGACGGCGAGTTATATATTGATGTTTGAATGGTTTCGGCATCATCGGGCTAAAGCAATGGCTTTGCTGGCGAGTGCCTCTTCTGTAGGATTAGCGATTATTACGCCCATTTTCGTATCCGAGGACTGGCTGACGTGGAAGAACGCCTTTATGGCTTCTTTTATCCTAGGTGTTTGTGTGTCACTTCCCGTAATTTGGCTAGGAATTAAGGCTCCACAACAGAAGAATAAGGAGAAAGATGAATCGAATCATTCAATAGAAGTCGAAGGGCAAGGTATGTTAACTAGAATAACTCCATCGCCCAAGAAATTTATCCATCTTCCTATCTTTGTCGTGGTCGCGATTGCGCTGTTCACCTGCGGTATCAATATGGGATCCGTAGAGATGAATTTGGTAGCCATACACCAGTTGGCAGATGTATCACCTAGCATGATCGCCTTATCTATGAGCATACTAGGTATTATGGAAATTACTGGGGCACTCATTTGCGGCTATTTTCTGGACCGATACAATAAATTAATGATGATGTCTCTATTGTATGGCATACGTATTATAGGCTTTGCTTTCCTCTTTATGCACTTGGGAAGTTCACCTATTCTTTTTGCTATAGCGTTCGGAATTACCTACTTAAGCGCAGTACCGGGTGGAATGCTTGTCATCAATGAGTTTGCAAAGGGTAAAGGTAAACATACCGGTGTTCTACTTCTCATGCACCAGGGTGGCGGTATAGTAGGTGTATTAATCGGAGGCCTATCCTTCGATTATTTTGGGAATTATCAGAACTTGATTGTTGTTGACGTTATAATCTGTATCCTCGTAGCGCTAGGGTACTTCGGATTATTCACGACATATAAAAGGAATCTTCGGATTCAAAATAAGAAGGTTGCAGTAAGTGAGGCACTTTGACTTAGATATGGGTATCAGAAATGTGAGAACTTTAATAGTCTAATCTATATGTCATAATAACAAACAAGTTGCGTTCTTGCTCGGATTGCACATTACGAATATACTGCTTTTCTAAATCATAATAGCTATCGGCAGTTTTATAGTTATTACTGTTGTCTTAATGAATAGGGAAGCTCATGCGAAAAATAGCTCCACCATGCTCTCCGTTATGAGCGGATATAGTACCATCGCACCGTTCAACAATTGCACGTGAAATGGCAAGTCCAAGTCCTGTTTCTCCATTCTTACCTTTAATAAAACGCTGAAATAGCTGAGGCAGTAAATGATCAGGAATACCTTCACCATCATCAATGACATCGATCTGCACTTGTCCATCCTGCTCCGAAATTTCTATGTCCACGGCTTTTGATGCATGTCTGATCGCATTGCTCATAATATTTAGTACCGCTTGTAAGAGTTTCTCTGAATCCCCATCAATATGAAGGTTGCTCGGCTTATTAACTTCGTACTTTATCTTAATATCAACTTCCTCATTTATAGCTAATGGCCGTATTCGATCGACGGTTTGATTGATTAATTGTTCAACCGACACTTCTTCTTGATCGAAGATACCATCTTCGCTTTCAAGCTTGGCTAATAAGATCATCTCTGTGACAATTCGCTTAAGTCGTTCACATTCGCTCGAGATTACATCGAGACCATTGTCAGCACGATCCCCGGTGAAAATACCATCTCGAATTCCCTCAGCGTAACCTTGAATAGTCATTAGTGGGGTCTTAAGCTCATGAGAAGCATTCTGAAAAAATTGCCTTTGAGCATGATGGTATTGCTTAAGTTCTCCAGCCAGATGATGGACACTTTGGGCTACCTCACCAATTTCTCCGCCAGTTTGAATGAGTTGCACCTCATCAAAATGGCGTTTTTCAACTTTTTTAAGCTCAAGTTTTAATTTCTCTAGAGGAGTAACAAGACGTTTGGTAATAAATAAACTTAGGCTAAAGGCAATTATTCCCCCAATCACCATAATGAACATCGTTCTTGCAAACAGCTCTGATTGATATGATTTCACTTTGCTTAGAGGTGTAGACAAGACAAGTGTGGCTGGAGCTACAGCACTAGCTGGATCAAGACTCTGTGGATTAGAAGTTAAGGTCTCAACTATATATTTCTCCTGTCCATTTTCCCATAAACCCTGATTGTGAGTTGAGTACTGTTCAATGAGTGGTATCCATGACTTTGTCTGTGCTTCTGTCATTGTACTAAACAATATATTACTATTCGGTTCTATGAGTAACGCATCTATTGTTCTATTAATCTCTTTTGCCGGCTGTACGACAGCAGCTGCTGATGATTGAGTAGGTGTTAGTTCTTGAACAGGTAACGAATTGACCAACTCCATCATTGCATTACCTTGTGATCTTAGTTCTTCTCTTTGATTATCGATTAACGTATCCATTAGTAGAGGATAAACGAATGTAGCTGTAAGCATGAGTACGCACACCAGTAATACTCCAAATGATAAATGAAGTTTATAGATTAGTTTCATGTTATGTCTTCACTCCATCCACTCGCATTCGATAACCATAGCCCCAAACGGTTTCAAGAGGCAGTTCTGCCATTTTACGACGAAGTCTTTTGACTAAATCATCAATCGCTCGATCGCTACCAAAATAGTCATCACCCCATACTAATGTTAACAACTCATTGCGTGAAAAAGCACGATTGGGCTGTGCTGCTAAGGTATGAAGCAATGAAAATTCTTTCACCGTCATTTCAATCTCTTTAGATTTCCAGTAAACCAGACGACTATCTAATACCAGACGAAGCTCATCGATGATGAGGTCATTTGATTTTGAAAAGACTATATTCTGTTCTGATTTCTCAGTAAGCGAGTTAAGTCGATGGAATAAACGATTCACCCTTGCGACCAGCTCACGTGGACTGAAAGGTTTAGTTAAATAATCATCGCTTCCAAGCTCAAGTCCAAGTATCTTATCTACTTCTTCATCACGAGCGGAGATCATAATAATTGGAACTTCGGCTTCCTTGCGAATTTGTCTGCAGAACTCATAGCCATTCATACCTGGAAGCATGATATCTAGAATCCACATATCCGGGCGCTCCGTGTTCCATAGCATGAGCGCTTCTTCTGCTGAACTTAACGAAATAGTTCTGTAGCCTTCCTTCTGTAAATAAGTCTCAACGATATCTCTTATATGAAAATCATCTTCAACGATTGCGATTTGATAGCTCTTCATTAACAGACCTCCTAACTAATACATCTATTATTCTAACAAAGTTGTTCTTTCAAGCGGGCTTTTCCATACTTTTTCCACAATTGCTCCAAATTAATACCGAAGCTGGCCTATAGAATAGTTATTTGTACGGTAAATATGTTTCATTCTGCTTGTATGGAACAAGCTCAAAGGGAGGGTGAGGCTGTGAGAATTTCATATTTGGCTCGCAAGGAGGTTCTCGTGGCTTTCTGCTTTCTTGCACCGAGCTTGATTGGTTTTGCGCTATTTTATTTGATTCCGTTTGGTCAAAGTGTTGTATTTTCATTTGAGAATCCAAGCGGTGAGGCAGGATTATCGCTTGCCAATTACCAGAGTCTATTAGCAAGTTCGTCCTTTCAAAAGGCGGCGGGGAATACATTCTGGTTCACTATTATTGGCGTTCCGATCCTTATTCTGTTGTCACTTGCTCTTGCCATGCTGCTTAACAAACGAGTCTTCTTTCGAAATTGGCTGCGCACCTCTTATGTGCTGCCGCTGGTTGTTCCAGTAGCGTCAATTGTGCTCGTATGGCAGATCCTAGTCGATTGGAATGGTTTTTTCAATCATGTATTGGAGTGGGTTGGAATTGAGCGGATCGATTGGATGAAATCAGAGTGGGCGCAAGGTGTCATTATTTTTATCTATGTATGGAAAAACATCGGCTACAATGTGGTTCTATTCTTGGCCGGGTTGCAAAATATTCCTGATCAATACTATGAGATAGCAAACCTGGAAGGTGCAGGTTGGGCTCGTAAGCACCAGATCACCTTGATTTATTTAATACCGACAGGATTTTTAGTTATGCTGATGTCGATTCTGAACTCATTCAAGGTATTTCGGGAAATCTATTTAGTTGCGGGTGACTATCCACATGACAGCATCTATATGCTTCAGCACTATATGAACAATATGTTCCTATCACTTGATATTCAGAAGCTGTCGGCTGCAGCTTGCTTAATGGTGCTCTGCATTCTAGTCATTGTGTTGATGCTCTTCCGAGTTGAACATAAGTTCCGTTCATTTATGGAGTAAAGGGAGGGGTGTAAATGAACAAGAGACAAATAAGAATACTGCTGCGTACAATCTTCTTAACCGTAATCGCGCTTGTAATGCTATTTCCTGTTGTACTGACAATGGTAAGCTCCTTGATGACGGAGAAGGAAATTATGCTGAATTACGGCATGTTGGGTAATACACAGATGAATGACTTTGTGAATTTGAAGCTGATTCCAGATTGGGTTTCGCTAGAGCAATTTTTTAAGGTGCTTATTTCAACCTCGCAATTTCTTCGTATGTTTTGGAATTCTGTGTTTATGGTGTTTCCAATCATTATAGGCCAGGTCGTGGTGGCAACATTAGCGGCATTTGCATTTGCCAAGCTGCGATTTCCTGGCAGAGAGCCATTATTTATTGTGTATTTGATAACCATGCTCATGCCTTTTCAGGTCACGCTTGTGCCAAATTATATCATATCTGATCGATTGGGGCTTATTAATAGTCCGAGCTCTATTATATTACCAGGGATATTTGCGGCGTTTGGAGTGTTCCTGCTCAGACAATTTATGCTCCAAATTCCAACTGCTTATATGGAAGCTGCCCAAATGGATGGGGCAGGCTATTTCCGCTCCTTTATCAGGATTGTCCTGCCTATGGTGAAACCTGGCATGGCAGCGCTTGTTGTTCTGCTGTTTGCAGATTACTGGAATATGGTGGAGCAGCCACTAATCTTTCTGCAGGATACCTCTTTGCAGCCTTTGTCCATTTTTCTATCTCGGCTGCAGGAAGATGCGCTTGGGGTATCCTTTGCTGCTGCGGTCTTGTATATGACGCCAATGATTCTTTTATTTCTTTTGGCGGAACGGTATTTTATTGAGGGCATAGAGCTTTCTGGAATTAAAGGATAGGGGGAATGAGATGACAAGCACATCTAAGCGACAACGTTTAACGGCTGCTTTGTTTGTATTGTTCTTTGTTGTATTGGCTGGCTTGACGTTTTTTAGTAGCACCCTCGAAACGATGATGCTGCCCAAGGTGATTACGGAGAAGCTTGCTTCCAAATCATTAGTTCATCAGGTTAAAGGGAGTGGAGTCTTAACGCCTCGAAAGCAGGTGGATTTGTTAAATGAGACTGGCTCTAAAATTGTGAAGGTTCATGTAAAAGAGAATGATGAGGTTAAGAAGGGGCAAAAGCTCGTGTCATTCGACAGCTTTGATCTGGATGAGCAGCTATTTCAAGAGGAAACGGCGCTTAAGAAACAACAGCTAAATCGGGAGATTCTAGAGGAGAATATGCTTAATGCTTTGATAGATGGTGATGAGCAAGTGATTGCCAAGGCTGAGCGAGCTCTTGAACTGGATAATATGGATCTTGAAATGGCGCAAAGAAAATTGAATAAAATGCGTAAAGAAAAAGTGGATAAACAAACGCTGACTGCCCCTTTTGATGGCAAAATCACAAAGATTACACTAGAGGATAGCATGAATGCTTCAAAAGGGGGGACAATCCTGACCTTAATGGATAGTGGCAGGGGCTTCGAATTTTCATTTGCTGTTGAGTCGGAGAATACGGCATTATTCGAGATTGGATCTAAGGTTTCTGTTCGATTGGCGAAAGATAATACATTGGTTAACGGTATGATTCAAGAGATTAAAGCATCTAAAGAGAGCAGTGAAGATTCATCCGACGAATCCAGTTATCAGGTTGTCGTTACCATCTCCGATGATGGTCTTCAAGGCGGCGAACAAGTCAGTCTAGATATAAAGAAGGAGTCAAATGAAAAAGGTTATGTGTTACCAAAGAAATGGATTCATAAAGATGCAACTGGAAGCTATGTCTATGTAGTTGAGGAGAAGAAAAGCTCACTCGGGAATACGTTTAGTGCACGCAAGGCTTATATTATAACAGGTGATTCAACCGAGGATGAGGTTGTAGCTGTGAGCGGGTTAAGTCCTGATGATGAGATCATTATTGAATCAAGTGAACCACTGCAGGAAGGTAATCAAATCCGAATATATTGAAGGGAATGAATCAATTTGAATAGAAGATGGGTATTGGCTTTATTTGCAATGATAGTCGTATTATCGGGATGCTCTAGCAGTAGCGTGGGATCGGGTGCAGGAGGATCATCTGATGAACATTCAGGTCAGGATGGCAAAACGATTGAGATTGCGACCATGGCGGTAACTCCTTATTTAGATGAGGCGGTTAAGCGATATAAAAAAATTCGCCCAGATATACAAATTGATATCAAAGAGTATCTAGCTAGACCTCAAACGGAGGAAGGTACATCGAGTGAAGCATTCTCAAAGAGTGATGTTGAGAAATATGTTCAAACGGTGAGCACACAGATGATGTCTGGCAAAGGGGCAGACATTATCGTGATGAACGATCTGCCGCAGGACAAATATGTCGCCAAGAACATGCTGACTAATTTCTATGATCTGATGGACCAGGATTCTGACTTTGATCGAAATCAGTACTATCAGAATATCTTTGAAAACTCCCAGGATGGAGATGGTTTGTATGCAATGCCATTCTCATTTGTCATCGACGCGCTTACTGGAAATACAGAGTTGTTAGAACAAGCTAATATTGAAATTGATGATAAGACCTGGACATGGGATGGGTTTAAAGAAATTTCTAAGAAACTTAAGGAACAAGTTGGTGAGGATTATGTGGCATTTGTTAATCTATTCCCGATTCAAATGTTAGCGCAGTATATAGAAGCAAATTATGATAAGCTCATTGATCAAGGTCAAGCTAATTTTGATTCCGATCTGTTTCGAGATATGATGAAGCAAATCAAATCGATGTATGATGAGGGCGTACTTAAAGCTGAATTTTCGTACGACTATTCCAAAACCTTATTCAACAAAGCTAACCTTTTCGATCCAATGTCAGGCCTGTCTCAAGTCCTTGATCCAAAGCTTAAACTATATCAAAATCCAACAGTCAATGGAAAATATAATGGAACTCCATTTAAGTCGTACTTCACATTAGGCATTAACAGCAAATCTAAGGTTCAAGATGAAGCTTGGAATTTTATTAAGTTCATGCTTTCCGAGGACATGCAATCTTCACCAGTGGTACAAGGCTTTGCGATGCATAAGGGCGTTGTGGAGAAACAGCTTAATGATGCTAAGCAGCAGGCAGTAGCGGGTACACTACCTCTTCTAGAACAGAAGTTTGATGCTGAGACTGTAGAAAGCAAGATCCAAGAATTACATCAGCTTATAGATGGAGCAAGTAGGAATTTATCTAGTGATCAGAAGGTCGTTTCAATTGCGATTGAAGAGTTTGATTCGTATATGAGCGGTCAGAAATCAGTTGAAGACGTCAGCAAGCTGATTCAAAACCGAGTCAACACCTACATTAATGAGTAAATAGAACGTCCTAATCGTAATCATGAGCCTACATATCTCGCATACCGCACTCATACAGAAAATTGTGAATGTTTGGTGTAAATAACACACAAGGCTTTCAGGCTAAAGAGTAGCGTTGTTGCAGGAATCATTCCGTTCTTCGTTGAATATATCCCGTTAACCGTATTGCGTATTCAAGATACGTAACCACAGGAGGAGAACAACATTGAAATCGACTACCGTTCAAAGCCTTACGGAAACGTTTAAGCTGGAAGTGCTAGCAGGTGCTAGCTGCATGGATCGTGAAATCACACGTTCGAAGGCGCATAGACCTGGCCTGGAGTTCGTGGGTTACTTTGATTTTTTCCCAACGAAGCGGGTACAAGTATTGGGCTGCAAGGAAATCAATTATCTGTTAACCCTAAGCGTTGAAGAGCGGCGAAACCGCGCACACGCTTATTAGAAGAGGTCATCGGTTTGTGGCAGATGATATCGTGGTTCTGAAGAAGCTGGGACCGGCGACGCTTCTCGGCACACATAACGAGACGACCCGCGAATTCCTAGCGCTGCGCAGTATTGGTCTGATCAATGTTGTACGCCAGTACGGGCGTAGAGCTTTTCAGGATGAGACGCGAATTGTACTCGACATCGAGTTGTCTCCTTGGCGAGAGAATTCCTTGAATAATGAGCTCGAACTGGAGCCGAAGTTCACAGACTATCTCGGTGTTAAAATTCCACATATTGAAATCCAGCTTCAGCCCGGCCGTGACGTAGCTGGTCTAATCGAAGCTGCCGCCAACAACTGGTATCTGAAGCAGCTCGGCTATAGCGCCGTTGAAGAGTTTATGCAGAGAATTGAAAACGGGATGCATTCGTGAAGGTAAAACATATCGATAAATAGAATATCCAAGTATTTTTGAAAGGACTGTCCGCAGGTGAGAGTACTGCTTTTGGACAGTCTGTCTATTTATTATGACCTACGCATTACTTTTTGTGTGTGCTAAACTGATAATAATGAAAAGGGGATGAACCATGGGTAGAAAACAATCTTTTACTGAAGCCGAGCTGCTTGATATGACAAAAAAATTAGTATTGGATCATGGCTACGATGGCTTTCATCTCAAGCTGCTCTCGCAGCATCTGTCCGGCGCCCGAAGTACCATTTATCAATATTATGCTAATAAAGAAGAGATCGTTGCCGCTTGTATGAAGCGCGTAATCGCAGCGGTATTAGATAAGGCATTAACAATTAACGAGGCAAATCCCATGGACGCTCTCGAGCAGTTACTTCTCATTTACGTAGAAGAATCTTCGCTCCATCAGCTCCTGGGAGATGCCAGTAAAATAAACACAGCGAATTCTGCTGCAGCGGCGAGGGACCTTGAATTTATTGAAGAAGCACATAAGACTCTTAAAATTCAGTTATCTGGTTTGTTCGCACGCGCACAGCAGGAAAAAAGCCTACGGCAGGATATCCCACTTCCTGTACTTATTGGTGTTTTTTTTAACCTAATTAATACACCTAATATGCTCAATATCCCAACACCTGATTGGGGTAGGGTGTTATTTCAAATGTGGATTGGGGGCGCAAAGAGCTGATCTAATTTTGGAGGAAATTTGACACATGTGTCATTTATATTGTTTAATAAATGAGACGAATGTGCCAGTTCTATTTAATTCGACACATGTGTCAAATTAATATAAAGGAGCTGAAAAAGATAATGTTCTTAGCTATGAAGGAATTGATGCATAGTAAAATGAAGTTTTCAATGATTACCATTATTTTTGTATTAATTGCTTGGTTGGTATTCATTTTATCAGGTTTAGGTACTGGATTATCTACACTAGCTGCATCCACATTCAAGACTATGAAGGCTGATTATGTAGTTTTTGAAGAAGGGTCGCAGTCTTCGATGAGCAAGTCCCTTCTGTCTGAGCAGTTATTGGCTGAATTGGAGCTATTGCCAAATGTTAGTGCTGCAGCACCGATGGGAAGTACAATGGCAACAGCGCTGAAAGGGCAAGGTGCTAAGAATGAGGATAAGGTAGACATCGCGATTATAGGAATTAATCCAGGAAGTTTCTTGGAGCCGGCTATCGTCGAAGGGAAGGGCTTAACTTCTGAGAATTCTACTGGTGTACTGGTGAACTCGACCATGAAGGATGAGGGCTATAGCCTCGGTGATACTTTTCAGTTAGACGGTACAACGGAATCATTGACGATTATCGGGTTTGTGAAGGACCAGACCTATAACCACGTTGCTTCCGTATTTACTCCGATGGAGGAGTGGCGGAAGATTAGTTTTGCTGCTCCGGGTTCAGATAAAGGAGTTCCAGATTCGGTTAATGCAATTATGCTGCAAGGCAAGGATATCGATCCAGAAGTAATGAATAGCAAATTATTAGGTACGGATACGGTTACCCGGGCAGGAGCTGTTCAAGGGATGCCAGGTTACAAGGAAGAGAATGGTACGATTTTAATGATGCTGGCATTTTTGCTGGCGATCTCAGCATTTGTGCTTGGAGTATTCTTCTATGTAATTACGATGCAGAAGACCAACCAGTTTGGCATCATGAAAGCTATAGGTGCTAGTAACAAATTCCTTGGAAAAGCCATTGTATCGCAAGTATTTATAATTTCTTTGACTAGTATTGTAATTGGAATCTTACTGACTTATGGGACAGCCGCCATTATGCCGAAGGGTATGCCTTTCAAGCTGGAAACGAATCTTGTCGTAACTTATTCTGTAATCTTACTAATCATCGCTGTGTTAAGTTCGATGGTATCCGTTCGAAAGATTACAAAGATTGATCCGCTACAGGCATTGGGGAGGGTTGAATAATGACTAGGGGATTACAAATGAATGATGTCACAAAATACTATGCTGAAGGAAGTAATCGTATCGCCGCACTTGATCATGTAACTCTATCGGTCGAGCCGGGTGAGTTCGTGGCTGTAGTTGGACCGTCGGGTTCAGGTAAAAGTACGTTCTTGTCTATTGCTGGAGCGATGCTTGAAGCTTCAGAAGGGGAAGTTAAGCTGAATGGGCATACTCTTTCTACGCTTACTGCCAAAGAACTGTCGAATATAAGACTACAAGAAATCGGATTTATTATGCAATCTTCAAACTTGGTTCCTTATTTAAATGTTTTGGATCAATTGCTAATAGTAAAAAGAATGTCGAGTACAGTAACTAGAGAGGATAAGCAATTGGCCACTAAGCTGCTCGAGGAGCTGGGTCTTGGCGCGAAGCTAACAAGTCTTCCAGAAGAGTTATCAGGTGGGGAGAAGCAACGGACAGCCATCGCTCGCGCTTTAATAAATAACCCTAATGTCATCTTGGCGGATGAGCCTACAGCAAGTTTGGATACTAAACGGGCCCATGAAGTAGTTAGTCTAATCGCGCAAGAGGTGAAGTCACGCCAGAAAGCAGCGATTATGGTTACTCACGATGAGCGTATGCTTGAATATTGTGATAAAGTATACCGGATGGAGGATGGTAAGTTATCTTTGTTCCCTCTAAAAGATATTTATAAATAAATTATGCCTTCGTACTATTAACTAATCAAAGAGCGACTGTGGCTGACACAGCGCTTTTTTGTGTTGATTGTAATCCTCTTACGACATACTATTCCTAGGTATAACCGCCTCAAGGGTATGGATATGCAGGAGGACTTGCGTGATTGGCTGGGCATAGGCTATAAATGGTATAATTTCTATTAGGTATTTTGAGTGATCGTTACTAGGAGGTATTAATGATGAGTGATGAACTATTGGCAAAATTGGATACTTGGCATGAAGAGGATGAATTTCAAGAAATCATGGATGCAATAACGGAAATTCCTGAAGAGGAAAGAGATTATGTTCTAACTAGTCATTTGGGCAGAGCGCTTAATAATCTCGGGCAATATGAAGAGGCTTTAGAGCAGTATTTGAGCATTGAAGAAGAGTGTGAAGGTGACCCGCTTTGGCATTACCGTATCGGAGTTTCCTATTATTATCTGAAGCGGTACGACGAAGCTTTAAAAGCATTTACAATTGCAGACGAGCTAGAGCCTGATGATGAGGACACTTTGGAGTTTTTGGGTTGGATCAAACGTAAATTAGCTAAGAAAGCTGCGAAAAAGCCTGTGAGCAAACCCGCAAGGAAGCCTGTAGTAGCGATCGACTCCACCAATTTTTGGGATGATAGCGAGTATGCATTCTCAGAATATATCTCTGAGCCGCCTACAGATGCATTGATTGCTTCAGTGGAAGAAGAGCTGGTCTTTAAGCTGCCAAAATACTACGTTGAAATGATGAAGTTACATAATGGGGGAATTCCTCATAACAATCGGTACCCAGTTCCGGAAACAGGAGAATTTATTACGATTTCAGGGCTCCTTGGAATTGGAAGAGATAAGAATAAGTCGCTGTGTGGAGCTTCAGGCAGCCGGACTGTGATTGAAAATGGACGTTATCCTGAGGTTGGTGTGGTGATTTGTGATTGTCCTTCTGAGAATGAAGTAATCATGCTGGATTACCGCGAGTTGGAAATGATGGCGAACCCGAGGTTATCCATGTAGATCGAGATAACAAATACAAGATCACACGCTTGGCGGACAATTTTGAGACCTTTATCGGCGGACTGGTGAAATAGTGGATTTGGCGATTTAGGGTGAAGGTGAAGGTGAAGCTGATTCGAAGTTCTTAGGCTTTAGCTTAGCTGATAATCTGTCACGAATCAGCCAATGAATGACCCAAAAAACAGAGCGGCGGTTCTCCAAGAACGGAGAACCGCCGCTCTGTTTTCTTTTTAACCCACTCATTCACCGCTATTAAATACCTTGGAATGAAGCACATCCAGCGCTCGGCTGATTTCTTCCAGTTCCTCAGTAGAAGAATCCTTAATCCGTTCCAGGAAACGTTCTCCGATCTGCTCAAAAGCTTTGTTCATCATCGCTTGTCCAGCGTCAGATAATCGTATCATTTGCTTACGCCGATCTTCTGCGACATCCAGCTTCTCACAAAGATTCTTTTCTGTTAATTTCTTGAGTTCACGGCTCGTATTCGGCATAGAGATATTTTTACAATCACTAATTTGACTGAGAGTAACAGGCTGGCTGACCGCAATATACTCCAGAATATTATATTGAACGGGCGTAATACCTTCCGGTCTAACATCTTTGGTTAAGTCGAATGTTACTTCATGGACTGCCGTCGTAAAGGTCACTAATTTATGAAAAAACGCTTCTTTGTCCATAATGATCACCTCTTAGTGTAAACTTTAACAAAATAATTATCATAATACAATTATCATTTGACAACTAAATGAAGGTTATGATACGATTTTGTTATCAAATGATAATTAAAGAGGTGGAGCAATGAACGTTTTAGTCATCTATACTCATCCGAATCATAAAAGTTTAAGTTATGCTTTTCTCAATAAGGTCATTCAAGGAAGTAATGAAAATCGAAAGATCACGAACATCGAGGTGCTTGATCTATATGAGGAGCAATTTGATCCGGTGCTGGTTTTTAATGAAAATAAACGTAGAAGAGACATGCATATCGATCCCAAGTTTGAGAAGTATCGTGAGCAGATTCGTCAGGCCGACAAAATTGTGTTTGTGTATCCAATCTGGTGGGGGCGGCCTCCAGCCATGCTGCTCGGGTATATTGATCAAATGTTTGCCTCTAATTTTGCTTATAGAGAAAAGGGCGGCCTGATCCCGGAGGGGCTGCTGAAAGGGAAGTCAGTAGTTTGTATTTCCAGCATGAAGGGGCCAACCCTTTATCCTTTATATTGGTTAAACAATTCCCATAAGGTGCTGATGAGAAAAGCATTATTTCAATATTGCGGTATGAAAAAAGTGAAGTTTTTCGAGTTTGGGAATATGGAGAGTCCAAAAGGTAAACATGACAAAAAGCTAAATCAGGTCTACCAATATTTTAAATCTGTAGCTAATTGATTCCTCAAAGATAATAGCTCGATGATCATTTGGACTCGTTATAAAGATAGGCGACATAATCCTGCAGCACTGAGGTGTGGTCCATTTGTCGCAGCATAGTCCCGATATTTCCACGGTGATAGCTGCCATGGTTTACGATGTGGAAGATAGCCCCGGAAATGGATGTCTCAAGTGATCCCATAGTTGGATGATCTAACACAACAGTGGGGTCCTTATCTATTTGACTAGCCAGCACCATTTTATTTTTGCTGGTTAGTTCACGATAGAGGACATCCATTTCTTCAATATCTTTTATAGCTAATAAGGGCTCTAATTGGGCAGCTGATGCTATAGCTTCATTCCTAGTTCGCCCTTCAATCAAGTCAAACCAAATGTTCTCCACGACATAAATATGCGTCACAACCTTCGCTACCGAAGAAAAACCGCTCTGAATATCCTTATGGTATATGTCCTTAGGCAATTCCTTTAAGCGACGGATGATCGTTAGATTAGCCCATACATTGTAATCATACATTTCTAACGTCGGATGGTTCTCCATGAGTTTCTCCCCCTAAGATTTTAGATGCTTTAATTATACCCATTCCAAAAATGTTCGGTACAGGTTCTCTCCCATAATAAGAAGAACAGGCTTAACAGAGGTAAAACCGCAAAAGTCTAAACCACGTTGTTTATCAGCTAATTTGAATTGAGTCGGTAAGATTGAAAAATACCCTTCATGATTTTGAATACATCAGTTACATTATTCCAATCGAAGTAGCGTCTCAATTTTCCTGTGGAAATGGGGTGGTAGGTCACATTCTCCTTGTAATCAGACAAAAGCTTACGTTCAATCCCTTGTTCGGAGCCTATATAATGGACGTCCCAATCCTCTGCTAGATACTTAGGGATCAACACGAGGTTGTCGGATACATGGCCAGCGGAGCCTCCACCTGTAAATACGATTGAAATACTCATGCTAGGAACCCACCTTGTTGTAACATTTCTTTTAAACCATTAGCTTTTCGCCGAGTGATTTTGTTATTCCGTAGGGTAAACGTTAGTTTGGGATTATAATGGTATTCCTGTTGTATGTTACGTGAATATGGCAAAGCGAGCTCCCTAAATCAAAAAAAAGCGAAACCCACTGACAAGAGATGTTATGAAAGTTACAATTTTTATTGGCATTTGAAATAATGACTGTTATATTTGAAAATACTATGTGTTATAAGCTTAACAACCTGGTATCGACAGAATGGAGAGGCGGAATTACATGCAACAATTTTTAGATAGTATGATTAGCGTAACAAATGATTTTTTGTGGTCGAAAATACTGGTGATCCTTCTTATTGCTTGTGGACTTTATTTCACCGTAAGATCGAAATTTGTACAGTTTGGCATGTTCAAAGAAATGTTTCGGGTCCTTAAAGGATCCAATGAAAGGTCAAAAGATAGTATTTCATCCTTCCAGGCCTTCTGTATCAGTATGGCGGCGAGGGTAGGGACAGGTAATATAACGGGAATCGCAATTGCTATTGCCATAGGTGGTCCAGGGGCTATCTTCTGGATGTGGGTGATTGCCATTATTGGATCAGCGTCCGGTTTTATAGAAAGCACCTTGGCACAGGTATATAAAGTGAAGGATAAGACCGGATTTCGCGGCGGGCCTGCCTATTATATGGAGAAAGGCCTGAACAAGCGCTGGATGGGAGCGATATTCGCTGTTCTGATTACATTATCTTTCGGGCTTGTATTTAATGCGGTCCAATCGAATACGGTCACAGTGGCCTTTGAGAATTCATTTGGCACCAATCGGGCCATTCTCGGGCTTGTTATGGCTGCTGCCTTTGCGTTGGTTATCTTTGGCGGTGTTAAGCGTATCGCAAGAATGTCCGAATATATTGTAGTGGTAATGGCAGGAATCTACATTGGGGCTGCTCTTATTATTATGCTGATAAATATTACAGAACTTCCAGCAGTTATCGCACTCATAGTGAAAAGTGCCTTCGGATTTGAGCAAGTCGCTGGTGGCTCTCTTGGTGCAGTAATTCTACAGGGCGTGAAGCGTGGACTGTTCTCTAACGAAGCGGGTATGGGTAGTGCGCCTAATGCTGCGGCAACGGCAACTACGAGTCATCCGGTGAAGCAAGGGCTAATGCAAGCGCTAGGTGTACTCACAGATACGTTACTTATTTGTTCGAGTACGGCGTTCATTATCTTGTTGTCTGATGCCTATAAGCAGCCAGGGCTGGATGGAATCAAACTGACACAAGCCGCATTAAGCGAGCATATTGGTTCGTGGGCCTCCGGATCACTAGCGATTATGATTTTTTTGTTTGCTTTCAGCACGTTAATTGGAAATTATTATTACGGTGAGACTAATATAGAATTTTTGAATTCCAACAAAAAAGTATTACTATTCTATAGATACAGTGTTTTGGCGATGATTATTTTTGGTTCCGTAGCAAAGGTTCAATTGGTATGGGATTTGGCCGACTTATTTATGGGCTTCATGGTTATCGTGAATTTGATTGCCATCCTGCTATTATCTAAAGTGGCCTTTGCAGCCTTGAAGGATTATAAAAAGCAGAAACGTGAAGGGAAGGATCCTGTTTTCTATAAAGATAGCATTCCGGGGCTCGAGAACGTTGATGGTTGGGACAATTCTTCAGATATAAAAAGATAGAAATGTATTTGAAGGGCTCAGGAAACTGAGCTCTTTTTGCTGTCAGCGTGCCCAGAGGCACGCATTATCTAGTTGGTGAAAGTCCAACCGAAGGAGGGGCCAAGCCACCTTTGTAGCTAGGATGCTTGCGCATGGCGAAATCTGTGTGTAAAAGCGCATCGACAAA